>JBFYSV010000326.1:0-13143 GCA_041301185.1 Anaerolineae bacterium | reverse complement strand
TCATCAGCATATAAACTAAAAATGCCGGCAGTGGAGACATTGCCGGCATTTTCGTTTGTTGTGGGTGAGAATCAGCTTACCGCGCTGAAACAGTCTTAGTATCTCAATATGCCCCCAATATTTTCGTACTCGTACAGACCTTGGTCATCGTGAATCACTTCCACTTCACCCCCAGATTGCATCACACTTCTTACTGCCAGCTCAACGGCATCGGGGATTTTTGTAAAGGCGCCCTGGCAGAAGGGGCATTCCGCCAGCTCTTTGGTGGTGAGATAACCACAACCCTGGCATCTCCATCCCGGGGAGCGCAAGCCTTCACGAATTACTAACGTCTGGACACGACCCTCATGGACAGCGCCCAGGGTATCCTCCAGGCGCACAACCCCACCCCGTCCTTTGGCAGCCCCAGTCACCACCGCGTCCACCACTTTTAGCTTTCTACGCTCTTCTGCTTCAATACCAACCTGCATGGCTTTCTCCAGCACCTCCGTGTGACCGTCTGTCATGCTCATTGGGAACGTACCAACCACCAGGCTTTGATATGCTTTTGGCATTTGAGCCCGAAACGGGATCACATTATCATCTGTCCCCCCAATCAAAATCCGGCGGACGTTGTTCTCGGAGAAAAATCGGGCGGCTTTCTCGGCGGCCTCTTTGATATTCCGATCAGCCACTTCCTCTACATAATTGGTCTTACCGGCAACGCCACCCCGCCGTCCTTGGGCTTGTGATCCACCCCCCCGCTTGGTATGGCGCACCTCTTCTCCGACGATGCCATCCTTCTCGCGCAGCTCACCAAGGTGGAAATAAAACAAACGGGCACCTTGTTTATCAACCAAAGCTACTCCATAACCCCCAAATGAGTCCAATAAATCTGCTAGAGGTTTCACGTACGGTCGGTCGCTGATCCTTACCCGGCTGCGCACAGGAACCGCCAGGGAAAACGCCCGGAAGTAATCTTCCGCCGCACAGGAGAAAACTGCCACGCTGCGCCCCGACCAGTCGAATTCATGGTCAAAATAGCGCTCCACGCGCGCAACATCCTCTTGAAGGTCAATCTCCTTCAGCATGCTACGCAGGCGAAGCTTATATGTATCCGCACTGCCTTCTACCGGCTCCGTATTAAGGTACACATTTAGAACGGGTGAGTTTGCGTGGTATTCCAGCAATTCTTTTAGATCGCTTTCAGTTAACATCCTATCCTCCAATCTAAAATATGGGTCGTGATGAGGGTCAACTGTACAATTAACAGGCACAAACGATGGTATTAACCCAACCGTGCCAATTTCTCAAAAAGATCACGCTGCTCTGCGGATAAATTGCGGGGAATCTTCACTTTGACTCGCACAAACAGATCGCCGCGTTGCTCAGGATTCTTGATTTGGGGCATACCCTGCCCTGCCAGGCGGATGGTTTGTCCTGGTTGTGTACCCGCGGGAATTGTCAATACAACATTTCCCAACAATGTGCGGACATTGACCTCCCCGCCAAGCACAGCATTGAATAAATCCACCGGGATATCCGTATAAAGGTCGTTACCCTTGCGCTGGAAGGCGGAATCATCCGCCACTTTGATAATCAGGAATAAATCTGTCTTCTGACCATCTGGGGTTGCGATTGCATCGGGAACCCGCACTTTGGTGCCCGTGCGAGCGCCGCGAGGAATCTTTATCTCCAACCGCCGTCCATCCACTTCAATCCGCCGTGTGGTTCCGTGGAATGCTTCTGCCAGGCTGACCTCAACCTCGTGCTGCACAGCCGCGGGCCTGAACTGAGATGCCGGTCTCGATCTGCCGCGCATGCCTGGTTCATAACTGGGCATCCCACCCATCCCGCCGAAAATCCGCCGGAAAAACTCAGAAAAATCACCCAACCCGCCGCTGGAACCGAAGAGATCATCCAGGTTCCCCACATCAACCCGCACATTGCCTCCCCCCGGAGAGGTGGCGAACCAATCTTCCCAATTGAAACCGCCAGACGAGCCGCCGCGCTGCTGCCAATGGTTATACGACTCTCCTAGCTGGTCGTAGCGGGCGCGTTTCTGGGAATCTCCCAAAACCTGGTAAGCCTCATTGATTTCCTTAAATTTCTCTTCCGACTGCTGATTATTCGGATTATGGTCAGGGTGATATTGCAGAGCCAGCTTGCGATACGCTCTTTTAATATCTTCTTCTTTTGCCGTTCGATCTACGCCTAAGATTTTGTAATAATCTTTATATTCCATATAATTTATCGTTTTCCCGTTATTGGGTGGTTAACTATCAATGCAAATCGTTTCTACCGGTATATTCATTGTATGCGCGTCAGGGGCGCAAAGTCAAGCGTCTACGACGTGTTTTTACACAACTCTTATTCATTTTGTGAGTTCAGATCAGGTTAATCCATGCTATGATTAGTTCATGCCATCTGCCAATGAGCGTATTTTGCTTGTTGAGAGTAACCCCAAGACCAGTGACCTGATCGCCCGGCAAACGCTGCGCCCATTGGGCTATCGGGTTGAGGTTGTGCGGGTTGCGGGCGATGCGATTCAGCAGGCAGTCAACTATTCTCCCGACATCATCATCGCTAACCTGAACCTGCCTGGCTTGAGCGGAAAAGACCTTCTAGTAGCTTTATCCTCTCAAGGGCTGGATATCCCGGTGATCGTTATCTCCGAGAGAGGCGCAGAAAATGACCTGATCCAGGCATTCCGGCTTGGGGCTGCTGATTACCTGAGTTCGCCAATCCGAGAAGCCGAGGTGGTTGCTGCAGTCGAGAGAGTGCTGGTGCAGGTGCGCGCCAGCCGAGAACGGGAACAATTAGCTCAGCAGCTTCACCAAATCAACAATGAGCTGCAACAGCGCGTGCGCGAGCTGACTACGATCTACTCCATTGGCAAGGCTGTCACTTCGATCACTGACCAACAGACCTTGTTTGATAAGATTGTTGAGGGGGCAGTCTATATCTCGGAGGCAGATAGCGGCTGGTTACTTTTGCGCCAGGAGAAAAGCAAGACCTTTCTGCTCTGTGCGCAGCGCAAGCTGCCCGCCTCGATCGCTGGTAGGATGAACCAGCCCTGGGATGACGGGATTAGCTCGCTGGTGGCGCTCTCCGGCGAGCCCATGTCCATTCACGGCGAGCCCCTGAAGCGCTTTAAGATATCCCAACTGGCCCAATCTTTGCTGGTGATACCCGTCAAGGTCAGGAAGGAAGTGATCGGGTTGCTGATTGTAGCCCGCAAGACTCCCAAACCCTTTGGCCCCGGCATCCAGGCTCTATTGGAAGCGGTCGCAGACTATGCCTCAATCTCATTGGTAAATGCCAGACTTTTTCAGGCACTGGAGGAGAGAGCGCGCACCTACCAGCAATCCGCTGAGACCGCCCGGGCTAAAATGCGTGACAAGGAAGAAGCTCTTCTAAAATCTTACCTGGAGATGCAATCTCCTCTCCGTAAAGCCACAGAAACCATCCAGGCTCTCCTGATCGGCGAAGATAGCCGCCTGAACGCCACCCAAAAAGCTCTCCTCAGGTCCACAAAAGACAATATCGCCGCTGCGTTGCAAACCCTGGAACAATCAACCCAGAAGAATTCCTGAGTCACAGACATCGCCTTAATCAATATATGTCACACGAACAGATCTTTCTTATCCTGTCAGACTCGCATATCAGTAATCTGCTGGAACACACCATCCTTTCACCAGAGGGTTACCAGACTACCCAGATCAGGGACCGCAATACTTTAGACCTGCTGCTCCAAGGGCGGCTGCCAGATTTGATCATCTTAGGAGATCAAGTTCCTGAAGGCAACGGAGTGGAGTTGGCTGCCAGCCTGTTGGAGCAGTATCCCCACCTGCCAATCTTGCTGGCTTCCGACCCATACTCAGACAGCTTGCTCCTACAAGCCATTCGGGTAGGGATTTATGATTATATATACCCTCCGTTCGAAGCATCTCTTGTAATTCAATCCATCAACCTTGCTCTTGAACGACAAAAACGCTATGCCGGCTGGCTTGAAAAGACCGGCGCTGAAACCACTGGTTTCCTTAAAAAACGCCTGGAAGGACTGGAGGCGCTGCAGCGCATCGGGCGCAAAGTGACCTCTTCTTTGGATCTGGATAGTGTTCTTGCAGCCGTGGTTGATTTTGCCGTTGAGCTCACCGGAGCTGAAGAGGGCAGCCTGCTGCTGGTGGATGAGACCAGTGGTGAGCTATACATGCGCGCCGCGCGCAATTTCAAGGAAGATTTTGTCCATACCTTTCGAGTGCCGATCAAAGACACATTGCCGGGGGAGGTGCTGCGCAGCGGGCAACCCCTCCTGCTCAACACGGCTACACCCAAGAAAATTAAAACATCCTATCTGGTGCACACCCTGATGTATGTTCCCCTGCAAGTGGCTGGGCGGGTCATCGGCGTATTGGGGATTGATAACCGGCGGAGCGGGCATTCATTTTCAAGCTACCATTTGGACCTGGTGACTGCCCTGGCAGATTACGCCGCAATTGCCGTTGAAAATGCCCGGCTATATGCGAATACTGAGGTCGAACGCAACAAGTATGAAGCACTGTTGAGAGACATCCAGGATGGAGTCATCGTCATCGACCAGGATGGGCGGCTGATGATGATGAATTCATCCGCGCGTGCGTCATTCGACGTGAACGAAACCGATCTAAGCGGCAAGCTGTACCAGGAGGCTATTCGCCATCCAGATTTACTCGAAATCCTCAGCCAGGACGATGAATTACACCCTTACCGGGGTGAAATTAGCTTGGAAGACGGCCGCGTGCTCAGCGCCCAGGTCACCCCCATCCCTGAGCTTGGTCGGGCGGTCATCATGCAAGACATCACTTACCTCAAGGAATTGGATCGCATCAAAAGCGATTTTGTCAGCACCGTGTCCCACGATCTGCGCTCTCCGCTCACTGCTATCCTGGGATACATCGAGTTGCTTGGTCGCGCCGGAACTCTGAATGCCCAACAAAAAGAGTTCATCCTGCGCATTCAAGCCAGTGTTCAGAACATCACTTCGCTGATCAATGACTTGCTCGAGCTTGGACGGATTGAAGCAGGGTTCGATGCCCGGAAAGAAATTGTTCCACTCTCAGCCCTCATCCGCTACACTGTAGATAGTATGCAGAGCCAGGCTTCAAGCAAAGAACTAGCCCTGAAGGAAAAACTACCCCAAAGCCAGCTGCATGTCCTGGGCAATCCGGTTCGCCTGCGCCAGATGCTATCGAACCTGATCAGCAATGCGATACAATTCACTCCCCAGGGGGGTAGCGTCCAGGTAGAGGCGCATGTTGAAGACGACCAGGTGATCCTGCAAATCATGGACGATGGGATTGGCATTCCGAGCGTAGACCAACCGTATATCTTCGATAAGTTTTACCGGGGGAGCAACGTGCCGATAGACAGCAATGGAGCAGGCTTAGGGTTAGCCATCGTAAAATCAATCGTGGAAAACCATCGTGGGCGAATTTGGGTCGAGTCGGTTACCGGTCAGGGTTCAAATTTCACCGTTGTTTTGCCAATCGTAGAGCAAGAGCTGTAATTTCTTCCTTAAAATCGCCTCCGCCGGGGCGGTGAGGGTATTGCCCGGCGGAGGCTTTCGCCAAAGGAGGAAACAGCGATGAGCATCTGGAGATGCGGTCGAAATGTTTTTTTCCTGCTCTTATGATACAGGAGAAAGCCCTTCTCGGTTATTGTCGAAGGTCACCTGTTCCACGTGATATTTCTCACAAGTTGTAATGACAATATGCTGTCATAACTGTTACGCCTGTTATTACAGGTGGGCTGGGAAGTTACGCCCCAGCAAGTGCGAAACTACAGCCCACCATTTACTAGCGCCGGTCACGCCAGCGCAGGTAGACCTTGGTGAGCTCTTCAGCTACGGCAGGGATGAGCGCAAATCCCAGCACCACAGCCCACTCACGGGCAGACATAAAATGAGTATTGAAGATTGGTTGCAGGAAGGGCACGCTAACCACCAGCAACAGCAAGATGATTGAGGCTGCTACTGCCATTTGCATATATTTATTGGAAAAGATACCCAGGCGGAAGACCGATTGGGTTTCAGAACGCACCGTGTAGGCTCGGAACAATTCGCACAGCGAGAGGGTCACAAAAGCCATCGTCTCGGCAGTCTGCACATCTATCCCGCGCCAATCGTGCTGTAAAAGGTAAGCCAGCGGGTTCATCCCGGGCGGCACCAGGCCGCCTTCACCGAGATGCCACAGTAGACCCAAGGCAAACGCGCCCAGCGTAGCGCCAGTTTGGGTAATGGTTTGGATGACAATGCCCAACCGCATTGGGCCATTAATAATCGGCTCTTTCACCGGTCTGGGCGGGTGTTGCATCACGTCTGGGTCGCCCTTTTCCATTGCCAGCGCCAGGGCAGGAGCCCCATCGGTAAGCAAGTTGAGCCATAAAAGTTGGATCGCGGTCAGGGGCATTGGCAAGCCTGCCAGGGTCGCCAGGAAAATGATCATAATCTCGGCAACATTAGACGAGAGCAGGAAGAACACAAATTTGCGAATATTGGCGTAGATCACCCGGCCTTGCTCAACCGCCGAAACAATGCTGGCATAGTTATCATCGGTGAGAACCATGTCAGCGCTTTCTTTGGCGACATCTGTGCCGGTGATTCCCATCGCCACGCCAATATCCGCGCGCTTGATTGAGGGAGCATCATTAACACCATCGCCGGTCATCGCCACCACTTCCCCGTTGGCGCGCAGTGCTTCTACGATCCGCAGCTTGTGCTCCGGAGACACCCGGGCAAAGACATCGGTATTCTTGACTTCACGCTGGAGCATGGCTTCGTCCATCTCATTAATGTTCGCGCTGGTCAGCACCTGATGCCCGGGGTGAAGCAAGCCGATCGACTCTGCAATCGCCCGGGCTGTATTGGGATAATCCCCGGTGATCATAATTGTCCGTATTCCAGCCTGGCGCGCTTTGTCCAGCGCTGGCGGGACTTCAGCGCGGGGCGGGTCAATCATCCCAATCAAGCCGACAAAGGTCAGATCCTTCTCCAGGGCTTCGGAAGTAATCTCAGACGGCATCTCGGGCACCACGCGATACGCCATACCCAATACTCGCAAGGCATCCTGGGTCATCTTATCGTTAGCCTGCAAGATCGTCATACGCTGATTCTCATTCAGCGGGACAGCAAAATCGTCCATACGCTGGTAATGGGAGCAGTGTTCGAGCACCAGGTCCGGGGCGCCTTTGACGGTAATGACATATCCATGCGGGTTGCCGTTGCTTTCGGTGAACGGGGAGATATCTTCGCTCTTGGGGCTTTGTAGTGCATGGATGGTGGTCATTCGCTTACGATTGGAGTCGAAGGGCACCTCCTGCACCCGCGGGTAAGCTTTGTTCAGCTCTTTTACCAATGCGCCGGCTTTTTCTGCCGCCACGATCAAAGCACCTTCGGTTGGATCACCCACCATGCGGTAAGTGGTTTTGCCATTCGACGTTCCAACGATTTCCAGGTCAGCGTCGTTATTGAGACTGGCAACCCACAACGTGGTTAATATTGCCGGGAAATCGCTGATCGGGACCGCTTTCTCCCTCACCTGGAATTCCCCGCTCGGGTCATAGCCACTACCGGACACTGACACGAACTCGCCATCCGCCCAAATGCGTGTGGCGGTCATCTCGTTTTGCGTCAGTGTGCCGGTCTTATCAGAGCAGATTGTCGTCGCTGAGCCAAGTGTCTCCACGGAAGACAGGCGACGGATTAAGGCGTGGCGCTTGATCATCTCGCGCATGCCCAGGGCCAGGCTGATCGTCACCACCGCGGGCAAACCTTCCGGTACGGCGGCAATTGCCAGGCTGATGGCGACAATAAACATATCCAGAGGGTCAGCGCCTTGCAACAACCCAACCAGGAACACCAGGGCGCACACAACCAGAGCAGCCCAGCCGAGCACCTTGCCTAATTGCTCCAGGCGGCGTTGTAAGGGGGTTGGCTCGTGCTGCACGGATTGGATCATCTCGGCGATAATGCCGATCTGGGTGAGCATTCCCGTTGCGACAACAATTCCCTTGCCGCGTCCGTAATTGACCATCGTCCCCATAAAAGTCGTGTTCTTCCGGTCGCCAAGCGGGATATCCGACTCGAGCACAGCAGAAGCGTCTTTCTGCACAGGAACAGACTCCCCAGTAAGTGCGGCCTCTTCAATCCTTAAGTTAATTGCTTCCACAAGGCGAATGTCCGCCGGCACAAAGTTTCCCGCTTCCAATAGGACCATGTCACCCGGGACGAGTTCACTGGCTGGCACTATCTGGCGGCCGCCATCACGCACAACATGGGCTTCGGGAGCTGCCAATTTGCGTAATGCTGCCAGGGCTTGCCCGGCGCGCCATTCCTGGATTACCCCCAACGCAGCATTGAGGACAACTATCGCCATGATTGCGGCTGCTTCGATCAAATCACCCAATAATGCAGAAACAATCGAAGCTACGATCAGTAGAATAACCACAAAGTTATTGAATTGCTCCACCAGCATTTGCCAGAATGTGGTGGGAGGCGCTTCTTTCAACGTGTTCGATCCATAGGTTTCCAGGCGATGGCGAGCTTCCTCACTGGTTAAACCCTGCTCTGTTAGAGTATCAAACTGGCGTAAGATCTCGTCTGCATCCAGGGCATGCCAGGCTTCCTGTCCCGATTTGGTTGTGATGAATTGTGGGGTGAATTTTTCGACGCTCATATAATTTGCTCACGCGATGCCTATTCAGCCAAAAATTAATCTTGTACAGCCCGGTTATAGGATTACACATGTTGCGGGATAGACAAGACCAGGAAAAAATTATAACACCAGCCCGTTTTTCGCTCATTTACACCTGTTCTATAATTGCAGTGATAATTGTCACGTTGTATAATCAGATTGGTTTGTAGCGGTGCCAACGATCAACCGAAGCAGACGAAAAATTGTCCAAGGGAGAATAAAATGAGTTTGTCAAATGTCCAGGTGCCCCAGGGCGGGGACAAAATAACCATTCATTACGGCGTCTTGCAAGTACCCCACAATCCTATCATCCCATTTGTTGAAGGCGATGGTACCGGCAGGGATATTTGGCGGGCTTCGGTGCGCGTCTTCAATGCAGCCGTGGAAAAAGCGTACGGTCAGAAGCGAAAAATCCACTGGATGGAAGTTTTCGCCGGGGAGAAATCGTATAACCGGTCTGCATCCTGGTTACCAGACGAGACTGTGCAGGCTTTCCAGGAATACCTGGTCGGGATAAAAGGCCCCCTGACCACCCCCATCGGCGGGGGCATCCGATCCCTGAATGTCGCTTTGCAAAAAGCCCTGGATCTTTATGTATGCCTGCGCCCCGTCCGGCATTTTCGCGGCTTGCCATCCCCGGTTAAGCACCCTGAATATGTTAATATGATGGTTTTCTGTGAAAACTCCGAGGATATTTACACAGGAATCGAATTCGAAAACGGAACAGCCGAAAACCACCGATTCAAAGATATTCTCCGAGAGAACTTCCCAAAGGAATACGCCAAGATTCGCTTCCCGGATTCAGCCGGATTCGGTATCAAGCCGGTATCCAAAGAAGGCACTTTTCGATTGGTACGGGCTGCCATTCAATGGTCTTTGAATAATAAACGACGCAGTGTCACCCTGGTTCACAAGGGCAATATTATGAAGTACACCGAAGGTTCATTCCGCAACTGGGGCTATGAGCTTGCTGAACAAGAGTTCAGTGATCAGGTGTACACCTGGTCGCAATGGGGGCGCACCCGCGATGAGAAGGGCGAAGAGACTGCCAACGCCGAGCAAGAAGCTGCTCTCAAAGCCGGCAAGCTGCTGATAAAAGATGTCATTGCCGATATCGTCTTTCAGCAGACCATCACCCGCGCCCGTGAGTTTGATGTCTTAGCCACAATGAATCTCAATGGTGACTATCTGTCAGATGCCCTGGCAGCTCAAGTTGGCGGGATCGGAATTGCGCCGGGCGGGAACATTAATTACACTACCGGTCACGCCGTATTCGAAGCCACTCACGGAACAGCCCCCAAATACACCGATAAAGATATGGTAAACCCCGGCTCTGTAATCCTCTCAGGCGAGATGATGCTGCGGTATATTGGTTGGGACGAAGCTGCCGATCTGATTATCAAGGGCATGGAAAATGCCATCGCTGCAAAAACAGTCACCTATGACTTCCATCGTCTCATGGACGGCGCTATCCTGTTGAAATGCTCCGAGTTTGGTGATGCAATCGTCCAGCATATGGATGACTGATTAACCCTGGTCAAACCCAAACTCGGGATGGGAACTTACTGGTTCATCAGCGCACACAAGGAGTAATACATGCCGATCAGGATAGTAGTTGTGGATGACCACAGTGTCGTACGGCAAGGGTTACGCATGTTCCTCTCCCTCGATCCTGAGCTGGAGGTTATTGGCGAGGCCAGTAACGGGCAGGAAGCGATCGAACAGGTAAAAAAACTGAAGCCGGATGTCGTTCTTATGGATTTGCTCATGCCGGTCATGGATGGCATTACCGCCACCCAGATCATCCGCCGGGAGCACAGCGACACAGAAGTGATCGCCCTGACAAGTGTCCTGGAAGATGCGGCTGTGATCAATGCAGTCCGCGCTGGCGCCATCGGATACCTGCTCAAAGATACCCAGGGAGATGAGCTATGCCAGGCGATCAAAGCTGCCGCCAACGGTCAGGTTCAGCTATCACCCAAGGCTGCAGAACGGCTGATGCGTGAGATACGCGCTCCTGAAAGTCCGGAGAAGCTCACCGAGCGAGAGACCGAGGTATTACGCCAGCTGGCTGCCGGCAAGTCCAACAAAGAGATCGCCAGCGAGATGTATATCAGCGAGACAACTGTGAAAACCCACGTCAGCAATATATTGATGAAACTTGGCGTACCCAGCCGTACTCAGGCAGCCCTATACGCGGTGCGCATCGGGCTGGTACCCGAATAATTCCCCGATAATCGAAAGGAGTGGTTGGGCGCATATCACCCAACCACTCCCATATATCTGCCAGCAGGCATTGATTTTCGACTATTTAATCGTGCGATTATAGAACCAGTTGAAACTGTAATAGCCGCTACCCGGGCTTTCCAGGCGGATAGCGATCTGCCGCGAACCCTGTAATGATGCCGGGATATTGAAAGTCAGGGTCAATTCACCGCCGCTGCCGGAGGATATCTGATCCACCTTGATCCCGTTCACGCCGCGGGTACCCATCGCTCCCATGCGCACAACAAACGTGTCATTGGCAGGAAAGTTATTGGTTTTAATTGTCACCGACTGGTCCCTGACGACACTCAAGATGATGAAGGTTGGGATCTCAGCTTTTTCCGGGGGATTGGCAGGGCTGCCGCTGGTTGATACACACAGCTTCTGACCCGGGTATATGTTGCTTCATTTTTTCCTCTTTATGGATCCCCTGCTCAGGGTACCAAAACATAAAATGGTTATTGTCAAAGCTTGAAAATAATATAACGGTTATTATCCAATTTCACATCATAAGAAAGAAGGATAACAAACTGGTCTACGGACGGGTTTTGCCCTCCCCCATACGATCTGGCATCCTACCAAAGAATGAGACAAAATACTCCGCGGGCGGGATACCCGGAAGGATCATTCAGGCTATGATATGAAGCAGGTAAACTTTCTGATGATTCCACGGTCATCAAGCGTATAAAGAGAGGAGTGACCGTATGCTTACAAGTAAAATCCGAATAACTTTATTGTTTTTGGTACTGGCCCTGGCAATGATCAGCTGTGGGCTACTGGTTCCCCAGCCGCAAGCCCCAGAGAACAGTGCAGAAGCTCTTTACACTCAGGCTGCGCAGACTGTCCAGGCGCAATTAACCCAGCAGGCTCTCAGCACCCAGCCAGGCCAACCAACCCAGGCAATGAATACTCCGGTTGCGCCATTCACAGCCACCCCCACAATGCAGCCAGTGATTGATTTTCCAACAGCTACGCCAACTGCCCAGCCAACTGCAACAGCTACATTGCCATTGCCCACCTCGCTCCCCCCTACTGCCACCAGTGTGCCCATCCTTTGCGACCATGCGGGTTTCATTAAGGACGTGACGGTGGCAGACGGCACTGCCTACGCCCCGGGGGCTGAGTTCACCAAAACCTGGCGTTTGCGCAATAACGGGTCCTGCACCTGGAATTCAAGCTACGCGCTGGTATATGTCAGCGGCGATCGAATGAGCGGCGCCAGGGCAGTCCCCCTGCCGGGCAATGTTCGCCCAGGAGAGGCAGTAGATGTTTCAGTGAACCTGCTGGCGCCTGCCCAACAAGGGCGGTATCGCGGCTATTGGATGCTCAGCAATGCAATCGGTGAAGTCTTCGGAATCGGCGAAGATGCCGACAAAGCATTCTGGGTTGAAATCAAGGCGGTTTCTCCAAACGAAAACTTCGCCTATGATTTTGCTATCAATATGTGCACGGCTACCTGGCGCAGCAGCGCCAGCAGCCTGATTTGCCCCAGCAACCCCGAAAGCGATGACGGCTCAATCGTATTCCTCGAAAGACCTACTCTCGAAAATGGGCGCAGGGAAGATGAATCGACGATCTGGACCCGACCAGAAGCTACTCGCGACGGCTGGATCCAGGGTGTCTACCCGCCCTATAAAGTGAAGGCTGGAGACCATTTCCTCAGCGAGATCGGCTGCCTGGAGGACAACAAGAGCTGTGAAGTGGTTTTTTCATTGGATTACCAGATCTCCGGCGGGGCTGTGAAGAACCTCGGCGAGTGGTACGAAGTATATGATGGGTCAACAACCCAGGTTGACGTTGACCTATCTGCCCTGGAAGGAAAAACGGTCCAATTTATATTGAGCGTGACAAATTACGGCAAACCGAGCCATGCAAACCCGTTCTGGCTAGTGCCCTCCGTGCGCCAGATCAAGCCAACCCCGACCCCCCCCGTAGTCTACGCACCACCGATCGAAGCCGCACGGCAAAGGGTAGCCCAAGATCTGGGCATCAATGCCAGCGAGATCACTGTGATCAGCTTTGAGTTAACTGAATGGCAGGATAGCTGCCTGGGCGTTGACCTGCCCGACCAGATATGCAGCCAGGTGATTGTCCCCGGTTATAAGGTGAACATGATCGCCAACAATAGAGCTTACGAGGCGCACACGAACATGGATGCCAGCATCGT
>JBFYSV010000324.1:0-4550 GCA_041301185.1 Anaerolineae bacterium | reverse complement strand
ACGATGTGCTCGGGGCAGGCACCTATGATTTCATTGCAACCGGTGCAATCGGTAGCGATGCGATCCGGGTGGCTCTGATTTACAAACCCGCGTCTGTCAGCCCGCTAGGCAGCTTTGCTGTCCTCGACTCTACGGTTGATCCCCGTTTCCTGGACGATTACAACCGCCCCACACTGGCGCATAGCTTCTTAGATAATACTACCGGTGGCGTTTTCACCGTGGCGGTGAACCATCTCAAGTCGAAAGGCTCGGATTGTAGTGCGATCGGTGACCCTGATCTAAATGATGGTGCCGGAAACTGCAACCTGACCCGCAAAGCAGCCGCCGAAGCCCTGGTGGATTGGCTGGTATCAGCCCCGACTGGTGTTGATGACACGGACTACCTCATCATCGGTGATCTGAACTCTTACGATAAGGAAGATCCGATCGACATCTTGTTGGCTGGCGGGTACACCGATCTGATCTACCAGTATTTGGGTGAGTCGGCTTACTCTTATGTCTTTGATGGTCAGATCGGCTACCTGGATTATGCTATTGCTAGCCAAAACCTTATCGGCCAGGTCAGTGGGACTACAGTCTGGCATATCAATGCCGATGAACCGGATCTGATCGATTATGACATGTCATTCAAGCTGCCAGCTCAGGATGCGATTTATGCTCCGGATGCTTATCGTTCATCTGACCACGATCCTGTCATAGTGGGTTTAAATCTGAGTGCTGTTCCTGCTCAAAGTTTTATCACGGGCGGCGGCTGGTTCAATTCTCAGCCTGGTGCCTTTTTACCCGATCCCGAGATTACTGGTAAGGCCAACTTTAGCTTTGTGGCTAAATATCTGAAGAAAGATGGTATCCTTCGAGGAAATTTTCAGTTGCACCTCGCTGAGGCTGGCTTGAAATTCAAGTCCAGAGATCTCGGATGGCTGATCATCCCTAAGACAAACTTTGCTGTCTTCTCTGGTTTGGGAACAATCAATGGTGAAGGTAATTACCAATTCTTGGCCTGGGCGGTAGATGGCAGTCCAGATACCTTGCGAATTAAGATCTGGCAGGAAGTTGACGGTGTTGAGTTCGTTGTCTACGATAACGGGTTTGACCAGCCAATCTCGGGGAGCATTGTTATCCACAAATAAATAACCCCCTCTGAATGCCCAGCGGGGTGAGCGGTTCGAGAGCTCACCCCGCAATTTTTCTCTATTGATCATCAACAAAATACGACATCTGTCAATAGCCTGGGGAACTATTTTGTTGTATAGTTTAAACATCCAATACCCGCCAGTTCGCATTTCCATCAAATCTACGCATATTTTTCAGGAGATTGGGATGAAGCTGAGACATTTCATTGATACCCAGGACTTCACCAAGTGTGAGCTTCTCGATATCATCGAGCTGACCCGTAAGATCAAGGAGGCTGACCGGCAGGGCTGCACGCCAAAGCTTCTCGAGGGAGCATCCCTGGCTATGATCTTCGAAGAGCCATCAACCCGAACTCGAGTTTCTTTCGAGGTGGCGATGTCTGAGCTTGGCGGACATGCGTTGTACCTCAAGCCGGGAGAAATTCACCTGGGTGTGCGCGAATCAATGTACGATACAGCCAAAGTGCTATCCCGGATGTGCGATGCCATCGAAGCCCGTACTCTGAAGCACAGCACGATCACCGAGCTCGCCCAGCACGCCGATGTCCCGGTGATCAATGGCCTGACGGACTACAACCACCCAACCCAGGTGGTCTGTGATGTGCTGACCATGATGGAACATATGCCGGCTGGTAAGCAGCTGGAAGGTCTGAAGGTGACCTTTATTGGCGATGCCACCAACGTGCTCTCTTCGCTCATGCTGATCTGCACCCGGCTGGGTATGCATTTTACCCAGGCTGCTCCAGGCAAATACCAGGCTCCGGGCGAATGGGTACGCTGGGCAGAGGAGAACTGCCGCGAGTCTGGAGGCTCACTAACGATCACAGATGACCCTGTGGCGGCGGTCCGCGAAGCGGATTTTATCTACACCGATCTGTGGTGGTGGGTGGGGCAAGAAGATCAAATCCCCGAGCGAAGGGCAGCGTTTATGCCGGTCTACCAGGTGAACGGCGATTTGTTCAAGAAAGCACCTGAGCACGCCAAATTTATGCATTGCCTGCCGGCCTCCCGGGGTGTCGAAGCCACCGACGAGGTGATGGACCACCCCAGATCGATCATTTTTGACCAGTCCGAGAACCGCCTGCATACCGAGAAAGGCCTGCTGGTGTATTTAATCTATCCGCGCCTCCAAATGCCTTCTCCAGAGCTCAAAGCTTATCATCGCGGGCAAATCGAGTCATTTTTCAAGTAGGGGAGTCAATTTATGTCTGAGACACTCAGCTCTACCCCCCGCCAGGATGGCTACCGTATGCCTGGTGAGTTCGAGCCGCACGCGGACACCTGGATGCTTTGGCCTCAGCGCCCGGATAACTGGCGCTTCGGTGGCAAGCCCGCCCAGCGGGCATTCGTAGCTATTGCCTGGGCGATAGCCCAGTTCGAGCCGGTTACCATGGGCGTCAACCCCGACCAGTATGCCAATGCCCGCCAGATGCTACCCGCACATATCCGCGTTGTTGAAATCACCAATAATGACGCCTGGATGCGTGATTGCGGGCCGACATTTGTTATTGATGATCATGGCGGTGTTCGCGGGGTGGACTGGGATTTTAATGCCTGGGGTGGGTTGGTGAATGGCTTGTATTTTCCCTGGGATCTAGATCGGGCGGTTGCCAAGAAGGTAATCGAGATTGAGTGGCTTAGCCGCTATCAAGCCCCCCTTGTGCTTGAGGGAGGTTCTATTCATGTGGATGGGCAGGGCACCTGCCTGACTACCGAAGAGTGTCTGCTCAGCCCGGGACGAAATCCCGATCTTACGAAATCCGAGATTGAAAATTATCTCAAAGAATATCTTAATGTGCAAAAAATCCTCTGGATTCCGCGGGGTGTCTATAGCGACGAGACCAGCGGGCATGTCGATAACCTGGCGTGTTTTCTTCGGCCGGGTGTTGTTACCCTTACCTGGACGGATGATCATTCAGACCCGCAGTACGAGCGCTCCGCAGAAGCCTACGATTACCTGATGACCGTTACGGATTCGCGCCAGCGAAACCTGGAAGTCCATAAAATCCACCAACCAGACCCGGTGTTCATACAGCCGGAGGAAGCGGGGGGTGTGGACGTGGTTGCCGGATCCCTACCTCGCCAGGCAGGCGACCGGCTGGCTGCCTCTTATGTAAATTTCTACTTCTGCAACGGAGGTGCGGTCGTACCGACCTTTGGGGTTACGCAAGACCGCCCGGCTCTGGATACACTGCAAAAGCTGCTACCAGACCGCAAAGTTGTCCCGGTGCCAGCGCGAGAGATCCTGTTGGGCGGAGGCAACATACATTGCATCACGCAGCAGCAGCCGGCTTAACATTCCACGCTCAACGTATGCACCACTCGAAAAAGGAATATTACTTATTGACATATTGGTATATATTTGCTACAGTTTATACAGCTTTAATTACCTATTCGGCAATAATAATACAAAATAATGTCGAAAATCGACATAATCGATACCCAAATCGTAGATTTGTTGATGGAAGACGGGCGGATGCCTGCCGCAGAGATCGCCCGTCGTATCGGGGGAATATCTCAACGCGTCGTGCGCTATCGCATCGATCGCATGGTTAAAGAGGGGATGATCTCGATCTGTGCGATCCCTCAACCCAAGCCCTTTGGCTTTAATGTCATCGCCGATGTCTTTGTAGAGGTGGAGCCAGGATCGATTATGGAAGTTGCCAGGGCCTTGGCGCAAAACGAATGCGTGTCATACGTTGCCTGCTCGATTGGCGAGAATGATGTCTCAGTTCAGGTGGTAGCTCGCGATAATGCAGAAGTGTACGCTTTCGCCACGCAGGTTATCGGCAAGCTGCCTGGCGTGCGGAAAACAGCCACCTCGATAGTTCCCATCAAGCTGAAAGATGTGTATCAATGGCGGATTCCATCCTCTGCCTGCACAGGAGACGAGGGTTGATCCATGATGCAACCGTATCGTTTTCTCTGGTCATCCATCACCCTCGGAAAGGAGGTCAGTTAGCATCTATTTTTTACCTCTCCTGAATTTTGGAGAAGGATCGCGCATTGTGCGTCGTATTATCGTGGGAGGGTTTAGTTATGTCTTATGAAAATGCAATTTCGTACTCGAAACGCTGGATGGATATCATCCACAAACCGGATGTCTCCGAGGATGAGGGGAAACAGATTATTGAAGAGTCCAAGAACAATTTTGCAGAATATTTCAACCGCGGCTGGCTGGATTACCGCAAGTCGGTGACAGAAGCCGGTGATTGGGCGGTAACTGAGTGGACGGGTCATGGCGCAATCTTCCGGGACGTGCTGGGACGCGAGTATATTGACTGCCTGGGCGGGTATGGTTTACTGGACCTGGGTTGGTCGCACCCGGAAGTCGTTGATAACGTCCGAGCACAACTGGGACGCACACCCATGCCGAGCCAGGAGTTGATCGATCCGTTACGCGGAGTATTGGCTCAT
>JBFYSV010000323.1:0-3214 GCA_041301185.1 Anaerolineae bacterium | reverse complement strand
CTGAGTATCCCAACGGCATCCCCACCGATCCCCTGAGCTTAATCATCATGGGGATATTAATAATCCTGGGAGGCTTAGGGATACCCATTTACATGGATTTGATCTACCGGCGGCGGCGTCCTTTCTCGCTGCATACGCGCCTGACCATCACGATAACGCTGGTGCTGATTGCACTGGGCTGGATCGGGTTGCTAGTCTCCGAATACCGCCAGACCGGCGTATTAAGCAGTATGCCCTTTGGGCAACGAGCCATCCTGGCATGGTTTCAATCCGTTTCCGCCCGGACGGCTGGTTTCCCCGGGCTGCCGGGCTTCAGCGAGCTCAATTTCCCAAGCATCTTGATGATGATAGCGTTGATGTTTATCGGCACCGCGCCCGCCTCCACCGGTGGAGGCATAACCACGGGCACATTCGCGGTTTTGTGGCTTGCCGTGATCAGCTACGCGCGTGGATTGGATAAAATTCGCGTCGGTAAACACACCCTGCCGGGCGCTCTATTGATGCGCGCACTGGTGGTCTTTGTGATCAGCTTCAGCCTGGTTATCCTGGCTACCTGGCTGATCTTATTGACCAACCCTTTCACCCTCGATCAGACTTTATTCGAAGTTGTGTCCGCTTACTCAACTACCGGGCTATCGTTGGGTATTACCACGGGATTGAACACATTCGGTCGCATGATCATCATTTTCACCATGTTCGCCGGGCGCCTGGGGGCGATCACCATCATGATCTCCTTGTTGGGCAGGGATAAGGGCAAGAAGTTGATCGATTACCCGGAAGAATCTATTCTCGTCGGCTAAATCCGGACAGAAAACATGATCTCTGGCAGGCCCGAACAGAAAAGCCCGACTACTGGCTTGCTGCCCGGGGCGATCCTTGCCCTGATTGCTTCAAAGAGGTGGCTCGATGAATAAGCTGTCTTCGCTCATAAATTTCATCAAAGAAATTTACCAGATCTGGATCATCGAAAAGCCCAATCAATTGGCAGCCGCGCTGGCATATTTTGGGATGTTCTCTTTCGCTGCGGTTATTTATCTCGCCTATCAAATAGCTGGTATCTTTATCAACGAAGCGGCTGCTGCGGAGCGGTTTTACACGCGCATTGAGGCTGTATTGGGATCGGAAACCGCATCTTTTATCCAGGATTCAGTCTCTGCCATCTCGGCTGCCAATTCAGGTGGATCATGGATCATATCGATAATCAGCTTGATATCCCTCCTGTTGGCAGCTATGGGGCTGTTCTTGCAGCTTAAGTATGTGCTAAATAGAATCTGGGGAGTCCCGCTCATACAGGTGGGGAATAGGTTAGCCATTATCCGCCAACGCTTGTTTGCGTTTATCATGGTTCTCGCTTTAGGGCTGTTGATCATCTTGGCTACGGTCGTCAACGTGATTTTTACTTGGCTCGGATCTATCGTAGAAGATATGTTTGCAAATAGCACGATGGTGTCTGTCCTAAATATTCTCGCTCTGCTGGCTGTCATCGTCGTGGCTAACGCCTTCGTTTATAAAGTGCTGCCAGATGTAAAGCTCGCCTGGCGGGATGTTTGGCCTGGATCGGTAACTGCTACCTTTCTAATGGCTCTTGGGGGACTCGTGATCGGATTGTATTTTAAGTTGGGCGGCATCGGCTCGGCCTTTGAAGCGGCTGGCGCGTTTGCTGTTTTAATGATCGCGATTTATTACTTTGCTCAAATATTCTTATTCGGCGCAATCATGACCAGGGTCTACGCTCAAAGGTACGGCTCGAAGCGCGAGTCGCCTTCTTGATTCTCTCTCGGCGGTGATTACCCACAAGTCACCTTAGGGAATAGAGGTCATGCGGGAAAGGCAAAACTGCGGTGAACGACAGAGTAGCAGCAGTGAGGAAAACGGCCCCGATGCCACGTAACACGATGTAAGGGCCATCCCGATCCGTTTTGAGGCCGAGCTTGCCACCCAGCTTTCGCAACCAGTACACAGCTTTGCAAGGCCAACGCCGCATGAGGTAAAAGACGAACTGAGCGGCAGCCAAGACCAAGGCGAACAGGCGGCGCATACGCTCCAGGGTGTGGACCCGCAAGTCTTCGACGTCCAGGCCTTGTTCCTGATCAAAACGATAACCGTGTTCGATCTTGCCCCGTAAGCGCCAGTCGCCGTAAACCTGAATGGCAACCGTTTCGGAGTGGATCGGAACATTGGTGAGCAAGACCGCACTGCGATTTTCGAGCGTATTGTGGGCCACCAGGACCCAGATGGGTTGATGGGTATTGGGTAAACGGATCAGGAACCAACCGGCCTGGATGGTTGCCAGATGGGTCTTGCCAGCGTGGTGAAAGACAGCCTGATAGCTGGTCATCCAGGGAACGCTGTCCACCAAGTCTTGCAGGTGTTCGGTTTCCCAGCGATCCAGGCGATCATTGTAGACTTCGACCAGGCGTTCCAGATGGCTGGCAACAATCACGAATTCACAATTAGGTTGGTTCATCCAGGCAAATACCTTCTGATCATCTCCGCCTGAATCCATCACAAAACGAATAGGCAACTCAGGAAATACCCAGCGCGTGGTTCGGATGGCGCGTTGGATCTCTCGGTTTTGGCTGATAAAGTCAGCCGTTTTGTAGGAAAACCAGTTCGCATAACAGATCCCAGGCACTTGCGTACTCACCACACTGGCTGTAATCGCCGGATAGCCTCTCGCCAGGCGTTTCTCCCCATCTAGATTAGGTGGCGTGCTCTTGTACACCGTGCTGACCCCTTCCAGCTTCTGCGTGTAGGGCTTCTCGAAGTTCACCGGATCAATTGCCACGACCACATAAGCAGGTGCTTCTTCTTCCACGATCCTCTGCGTCATGCGATACAACCCTTTGAACAAAAGATGATGGTTGAAGCGCTCATTCTCCAAAAATCGATATGCTCGCTTGGCGGCTGCCCAACAATCCGCTTCCACTCGCGATACGCTGCGCGACATCGCCGCAATCACGGGCGTCTCCGTCGCCAGTATGCTCTGCACACTCTGACAGACTACGGCTCGTAGTCTCTTATCGCACAAGTTCTCTGTCATCGGTTCTACAAATTTTCGAATACTGGCCTGTAATTCTGACACCGGTAACTTGGCAAGGGTTTCGCTTAATGCTATATTCAACATGGCTCCATCTCCTGGGTGAAATGTTTTGGGTAAACAATTCATACCACAGGTTGATGGAGCTCCCTTTTATACTTGTGGGTAATCACC
>JBFYSV010000316.1:0-3259 GCA_041301185.1 Anaerolineae bacterium | reverse complement strand
ATGATGTCGGGGTTGGGACAAAAGTGCGAGTTGGCGTGCGGGTAGGTGTCCGGGTAGGTGTGCGGGTGGGGGTTCGGGTGGGAGTGCGCGTCGGCGTTGCAAGTAGCGTTTGGGTTGACGTCCAGGTCCAGGTAGGTAGAGGCGTAAGTGTTCTCGTTGGCGTCGGCTGACCGGGTAACGTTCTGGTAGGGGTTAGCGTCCTGGTTGGGGTTGGTGTGCGTGTCGGCGCAGCCACGGTGCCATGAGGAGCTGTTGGCGTCAACCGAGCGGTGGCGTTAGGAGTTGTCGATGAACGGGTAGAAGACGGTGTATCCTGAGGGTTGTTCGTCGCTGAAGGATCAAAAGTAACCATTGGTGAGGGAGTAGAAGTATGCAAAGAGGAAGCCGTGGGAGAGACAACCGGTGCTATCGTAGCCGTCAAATTTTGTGCAGGAAGCGGCGTTGGCGTGGGGATCTGGCTGACTCCAGGATCGGTAGCCGTGGGAGATAGAGTTGACCCAATATTTGGTGTGACGCTGGGCACAGGTTGTGTCAGGTTCACATGTAATGTAGAGACGGCATCCCATGCAATCGGCGTACCCAGATCTTGATAAATATCCAGGATCAAACCCGGGTTCATCCTGGGTACAATCCCGTTTGAGAGGTCAATCGAGTAATCAGCCTGCAGCATCGAGTGGAGCGGGAAAGGTACCCACCTTGAAATACTGGAGGGGATAAATATAAAACCGACCAGAAGGAGTAGAAGGATCAGTACTAAAAGCAGGAATGTCGCCTGGTAGAAGGCGGTTCGTTTTCCACTCACACTGATGAAAGACCTGCGCTTTAGAGGCAATGATCTTTTCATTTTTCAACGGAAGGTTCGGTTCCATTGCCTGCAGAGAATGGATAGAGGCGATATAGCCACATCAGCTCCATCTTCCCCTTGAATGTATGCTCGCCCAACGGTTCAAGGTTAAACTCAGCCCGGTGCTCACCGAGAGCCAGCAAGGTGTACTCACTAACGATAATCCCACTCTCACCAAACGAGCGGGTGAGCCCCTGGATGCGCTCAGTGGTATTCACAGTATCGCCAATTACTGTGTAGTTCAGACGGTCTGCCGTCCCCAAACCACCCGCAATCAGGCTACCCGTATTCACGCCAATCCCGGTATTGAATGGAGGCTCTCCCTTCGCTATTCGCCTGGTATTGATCTCCTGGATGACCTGCAACATTTTTATAGCTGCATGACACGCCTGGTATGCACTTTCTTGAGCACTCAAAGGGGTTGGCAAAATACCAAAAAACGCCAGCATCGCATCCCCCTCAAACTTGTCCACGACGCCTGCGTGGGTTGCGATCACCGGTACCAATTCTCCAAAATATTCATTTAGCCAGTGCAAGATTTTGGTTGGTTCTTCTTTCTCAGCCAGGGCAGTAAATCCCCGAATATCACTCATCAGAACGGTTGCTTCTGCGCTCTGCCCTTCCAGGCGTAAATCTCCTGATGCAAAGGATCGCCTCAGTGCTTCCCTTACCTGAGGAGAGACAGTCCTTCCCAACAGATCCCGATAAATAATTCCTTCTTGCAGCCCTGAAACCATGTAATTAAACGCGTAGGCTAAAACGGAGATCTCATCATTGCCCCGGGATGGCACCTTAACTTCCAAATTACCCCGCGCCAGCTCCACCGAAGCATCAACAACCTTCGACAAAGGGTTCGTGATTTGATTGGCCAGGAACACGCCCATCAGGATAACGGCAACCAAGCCTACCAGAACGATTAAGAAAATCTGAAGCCGGGTTATTATCGATGGCCGGGTGAAGAAATTTTGCGCCAGGGATGTGCCAATTAAGCCAATGTCCGTCCCCTCCCGCACCTCCCAGGGTGCCAGAATCTCGGAATACTGGTTGCCAGAAAATTTTATAGATCGGATCGTGCTATTCTTATCCTGCCTGCCCAGTATCGTGGGGACGAGCTCCGGTTGAACTGGTTGAATTCCGTCCGCGAGGAATGTGGTAGATGCTAATGGTTGCCCATCCATTCTATACAATGTGATCTGGCTCAGGGTGTCTTCGCGGATTTCATCGGCTATGCGCTCAAGCGATTTGCCCACCAATACCACCCCGACCAGTTTCTGCTGATCATCATAGATTGGACCAGATACATAAAAGTTCTGGCCTGCCGGGGTATCGAACAAACCGGCAAATTTGTCTCCATGCTCGTCGGTATATCCTTGAAGAATCGCTTGAACAATGCTCAAAGCCGCAAAGCGCGTATCCCCTTTCGAAAACTCAGCCCGATCCCAGCTCTCCCCCGGTGGATGGTAAATAGAGAGCAGGCTCGTCCCCTGTGCATCCAGAATCTCAATCGATTCTTCTTGAGCGTTCAACAGAATGGGGAGCACTAAACTCTTCAACTGCTCTGAATCTCCAGCCTGGATGGCGACACCGATCTCCTGCGTATGTGCAACTAACCGTAATGTCTCTAACAGCCGACCCTCTTCCTGTACCATCCAATCCGCGCTGAGTTTTCCACTATCGATGAGCTGAATCGTAAACCGATCCATCATCGATTCAAGCACATAACGACTGACTAAAAAGGCGGTCACAAGCGCAAACAACACGGCGAGCAGGGCATACGGAAATGTGATCTTGTAGCGCATGGGTACTTTTACCCGGGGTAGCGCTTCGCTGCTATTCACATAGGATGCCCGGCGTATATCGGCTTTCTCAGCCTTTTTCAGAGCAACATCAATCCAGTTCGGAGTAAATGGAGCGCGCAAAAATACACGCGCGCCTAATTCTCGCGCCAGCATCTCCCGGCGAAAATCGGGATGCTTGTTCGTGATCACAATCCCTGCGCCTGGGACCTCTCTTTTCAAGAACCTTAATAACTTAGAAAGATCAGAGATAGGAATATGAATATCGATAAAACATATCTCGGGCTTTTCACGCTTAATAACCGCGGCAGCCTGGCTTGCACTGGTGACCTGCCAGACACGATCCCCCGACTTTGAGAAATACTCACCTAAAGTCTTAGCAGCTTTGGGCTCGGTTTGCAATATTAATACCGGCTTCGCCATGACGTAGAAATACCTCCAGGGCGGAGTGACGATTCCTGATCACTCCAGCTTAACTTTAGGTTATCGGGCATTCCTGTGTCAAGTGCAAATCCCGACATATGTGCAAGTATTGTTGCGGATTACAATTCTGTAAACCCCCTTGATAATCCAATCAATTTAGTCGACCACACAATTCTATAAATAACGCGAGTTCGGG
>JBFYSV010000315.1:0-6345 GCA_041301185.1 Anaerolineae bacterium | reverse complement strand
CAGCTCACGGGTATCTTGCAAGCCGGTCATGCGATCCAGGCCGGATCCGCCGATAATTGCGATATTGGGATGTGATTCCATATTCGTCCTCTCTGGATCAGGGTGTGGGGGCAGGCGAAGCAGATGGCTCATCCTGCCCATCGATTGCCTGCTGGATCCCGATGGTCAGGAGCACCTGCCCGCAGCGGAGCTGGTCGCCATTGGTGATGACCAGCGGGGTGAAGACCGGATCCTGGTTCAGGAAAGTACCATTCGTCGAGCGGAGATCTTCTACCCACCACTGGTTTTGCCGGTAGGTCAGGCGGGCATGCGTGGCGGAGACGGTTGAATCATTCAAAATACAGTCGCAGGCAGGGTCACGCCCTAAGGTAACTTCCGGCAGGTTGAAGCGGTAGGATTTTGTCTCTAATTCCACCTGGTAGAAGATAGTTAGCAGGGGTGGTTGTTTGCCAGCCAGCTGGCGGCTCTGGCGCTTGAAATCCAGCCATAGGATATAAAGCGCCCAGCCCAGGAATGCATACAGGGCAGCCGTGAATAAGATGCGCAGGGCGAGCAAAACAGGTCCACTCATCATATTTCAACCTGGCAGGCTTCAGGACTCTTGCGGGGGGGAATAGCGCTGGGTTTCACTGATACCCGCTGTTTCCTGCCCATAGACGAGGGGATAACCTGCCAGGGAGATAACATCTCCCGGGTACAGGGCGCACTGGTTGACCCGCTGGGAATTGACATAAGTGCCGCCGGTTGAATCCAGATCAAAGATGACAAAACGACCTTTGATGGCGCGCAATTGGGCGTGCAGGCGCGAGACCCGCGGGTCTTCGAGAGCAATCTGATTATCGGGCCGCCTGCCAATGTTGATGACAGCCTGGGACAGGGGCAGGATCCGGGTGCCGTCGACGATTAAGTACGAGTTTGGAGGCAGGTTCAGCGAATCGGGATCGACATCAACCAGGATGTCCGTGGTGCGTGCCAGGTTATCCAGGCTGATCTGAGCCTGGACGCGAAATTGGTTCAGGGCAATCGTATTGTCTTCGGTAATCTGAATCACGGGCGGGGAAGGAAATTGCAAACCGGATTCATCTCCGGTGGTTTGCAGGGTGCGGGTCAGCTCGGTGAAGAGATCTGTCTGGCGGTTGAATACGGCTGCCCGTCCGGGATGGACGGCGATGGTAAACAGGTTGGGGGCAATCCACTGACCTTCGGAATTTTGTTTCGAGCTTGCCAGCAGCGAATCGACCAGCCTGGGGGCGAGCTCATCCTCCAGGTGATAATCGGGAAATATCCGCGCTACGCCGCCTTCGATCAAGATTTGTAAGCGCGCCTCCAGGTGGTCTAGTTTTTGTTGCAAACCCATTCCGTATCCTCCGGTCGTGATTGGCAGAAGGTATCATGACAATAATAACAACATCGCTGCCAATCACTTATGCAATTCGCCTGGTTTTTCATCTGGGGATGTTCATCTCCCTATGGCGAATTGCAAGCTGTGGTTGGCGATAATTATAAGGCGATAAAGTGGGATTAGGCAAGCATGGGTTATAATAAAATTTGTACCACCTGGTCGATCATCACGCCCGGTATAAACCAACCTTCTCGTATATGAGCCACAAACCAGCAGGCTTTCGTGAGCACGAGCACACCGCGGATTGGGAGCTGGAGGTATGGGCTCCTGATCTGGCGGGTCTCCTGGAGCAAGCGGCTCTGGGTATGTACACCCTGGCAGGCGTGCGCCTGGATCTCTCTTCCCGCCAGCAGCACCAAATTCAGCTCACCGCATACGACGCAGAAAGCCTCCTGGTGGCATTCCTCCAGGAATTGCTCTTTCTTAGCGAGACCCAGGGGCTGGCATTTGATCACTTTGAGATTGAGCTGCATAACCAGGCGCTCGAAGCCCGTTTGAGTGGGTCAGCCATTACGTCCATCCATAAAGAGATCAAAGCGGTTACTTACCACAATTTGAAGATCACGCAGTCGGAAGAAGGATTGGAAGTAAGAATTGTGTTTGATGTTTGAGCTTCAGCGGCTATTGCTGCGAGTATCTCCACAGCGCTTCGCTACCCAGAGAAAACAGTCGTTGCGAGGAGCACAACGACGAAGCAATCTCACAGCATTTCGAGACCGCTTCCCTTCGCTTCGCTCTGGGCAGGCTGGGGCAAAGATCGCCTTTCTCGCAGAGACAATTTCTCAGGAGGATGATCGAATTCCATCAATAACAACGCGCCACCAATGGGACGGGAGGGCTTGGAATGGTAAATTTACATGATTTGATAAAGATCTCGGAATACGAGTGGGAGATCCCGAAATCCTTTCGCCAGGATATGCAGGTGCCCGTGCGCATCTTTGCCACGCGGGATTTGCTGGAAGCGGTGATGGAAGATAAATCCCTCGAGCAGGCGGTGAATTCGGCAACTTTACCCGGGCTGGTAGGGCATGTGGTGGTCATGCCGGATATGCACCAGGGATACGGTTTCCCCATCGGAGGAGTGGCTGCCACGCGTTACCCGCAGGGGGTGATCTCGCCCGGCGGAATCGGTTACGATATCAACTGCGGGGTGCGCTTGCTTGCCTCCCAGATCGAGTATGAAGCGGTCAAATCGCAACTGGATGCGGTCGCCTCGGCGTTGAACCATTACTGCCCCAGCGGGGTTGGCACCAAAGGGCATATTCGGCTGGATATTTCTGAGCTGGACCGGGTTTGCCGGGAGGGAAGCCGTTGGGCAAAGAAAGAAGGCTACGCTTCTGAAGCTGACGTGCGCCGGACCGAAGAAGGCGGCTGCCTGGAGGGAGCTGATCCGGCAAAGGTCAGCAAGCAAGCCAAGGAACGCGGCCGGGCTCAGATCGGCACATTGGGTGCCGGGAATCATTTCATCGAAGTTGATCTGGTCGAGCAGATCTTCGACGGGCAGGCGGCAAGCGTGATGGGGCTGGTGGAAGGCAACCTGGTAGTGCAAATCCACTGCGGATCGCGCGGTTTTGGTCACCAGATCTGTACGGACTATGTGCAGGAGTTTCAAGGTGCAGTGCGCCGTTACGGCATCCATCTGCCAGACCGGGAGCTGGTTTGTGCCCCATTGGACTCGCCAGAAGGGTTGAATTACCTGGCAGCCATGCGCAGCGCGGCCAATTACGCCTTTGCCAACCGCCAGGTGCTGGCGCACTTCGCCCGAAAGGCATTCGAGGAAACTCTGGCGGGAAAAGTGTCCAATTGGAACCTGTACCAGGTGTATGACATTGCCCACAATATGGGAAAGCTCGAGACCCACGAGATCGATGGCGAGCGGATCAAGGTCTGTGTGCACCGCAAAGGGGCGACGCGCGCCTTTGGTCCTGGTTTTGAAGGCTTGCCGGAGGAGTACCGCTCCATAGGGCAACCGGTGCTGGTGCCCGGCAGTATGGGGACATGCTCTTGGGTGCTGGTTGGCACGGAAGACTCGATGAAGCGCTCGTTCGGCTCGTCCTGTCATGGCGCTGGACGAGTGATGAGCCGAGCGAAAGCCAAGAAAACCGTGTGGGGGGAGGAGCTGCGCTCTCAGCTAGAGTCGCGCGGTATCCACGTGCGAGCCGGCTCGATGGCGGGACTGGCGGAAGAAGCTCCCCAGGCTTATAAGGATGTTGATGATGTTGTGGCAACCGTTTGCGGGGCAGGGATTGCCCGCAAGGTTGCCCGGCTGGTGCCCGTGGCGGTGATCAAGGGCTGATGGCTGGCTCGGGGAACCAATTATCCTCGACAAGCGTCCTATGCTTAGATTGTGTAAAATTCTGGAGGTCAGAATGAGTTTCCGAGTGATTAGCCTGATAGCCTTGAGTATCTTCATCCTTGCCAGTTGCGTTCCGGCTGGCCCTGCCGCCCCGGCAGAGGACAAAGGAATGGATGCCACCTCGCCCCCGGCTCAAAATGCCGGCACACCCACCCCAGCTACAGACACGCCAGTTGTTTCGAAACCCAGCGAGACTGTCTCTGCGGATGAGGCTGAGAGATCTCCAGTGGATCCATTGCCGAATGAATCGAAGATGGTGCGAGGCAATGTGTTTGTCGATGAGAGCGGTGTGATCTTGATGGAAAGTTATCCGGTTCAAGCTGCACTGCTGGTCAGTGGCAGCCTGCCGACACCTTGCCACGAGCTGCGCGCAACCGTCAGCGAGCCCGATAAAGAGAATAACATCTACGTCGAGCTGTTTTCGCTCACCGACCCGAATATGGCCTGCATCCAGATGCTGGAGCAATTCGAGACAAGCATTCCCCTGGGAAGCTATTCGAATGGCAACTATACCGTCTTCTTGAACGGTGATGAAGTAGGTGAAATCAACCTGTAGCTAGTTGAAAACAAAAAATAGGGTTGCCACAGGTAAACCGGGCAACCCTGTTTTTTCTTGTGCAATCGTCGGATTTACTCGCTCGGGATGATCAACCAACAAATCAAGTACACCAATATGCCGGGAATGCCGCCGGGGATCAAGGCGAGCAGGAAAGCAAGTCTGAACCAGATCGGGTTGATATCAAAGAACTCTCCCAGTCCACCGCATACTCCCATGATGACGCGATTGCTCCGAGAACGCCTCAATGATTTTTTAGGTGATGACATATCATTTACTCCTCTCAAAAATAATACGCAATGTGGGAAAAAAAGTTGCACCGCCTTCAAGGGATGCGCCGCTGCTCCCGGTTTTTGCCTGCCTGGGCTGCGAGTTGTATGGTTTGGAAATGAATATCAACAGTGTCTTGCACCTGGCGTGCATAACCACCGGATAGGGTCACGACTACGGGTACCCCTGCCTGGCAGCATAGACTAAAAATAAGGCTGTCGCGTTGTGCCAACCCTCCTTTGCTCAGCGCCAGCCTGCC
Source organism: Anaerolineae bacterium (assembly GCA_041301185.1). Classification (GTDB taxonomy): domain Bacteria; phylum Chloroflexota; class Anaerolineae; order Anaerolineales; family UBA4823; genus JAQBDA01. Next base: position 1,502 of record JBFYSV010000315.1, on the reverse strand, counting down.
CAGGCGGTCATCCAGGAACGGGTCTGCTCCTGCCAGGTAGATTGCCAGGTCGGGATGGGAAGCCTGGATGGCGCGTCCCGCTCCAATTTCGAGCGCCTCCAGGTAGGCTTCATCCTGGATGCCATCCGGAAGGGCGATATCCAGGTCGGAGGGCTCTTTGTGAAACGGGAAATTCTTGGCGGCGTGGATGGAGAATGTGAACACGCTCGGATCGGCAGAGAATATGGCGGCTGTGCCGTTGCCCTGGTGCACGTCGCAATCCAGGATCACCACCCGCTGGGCGCGACCCTCAATCTGCATCACTCGGGCAGCTACAGCGCAATCGTTGAAGACGCAATAGCCTTCACCATGATCGGCGTAGGCGTGGTGGGTGCCGCCAGCCAGGTTGGCCGAGATGCTGTCTTGCAAAGCCGAGCGACAGGCGGCAATCGTTCCTCCAACCGACCGGCGCGAGCGCTCGACCAGCCCCGGCGACCAGGGAAATCCAATCCGGCGGATTTCTTTTTCTGTCAGCCTGCCCTGAAACACCCGCTGAACGTAATCAGAATTGTGTGCCAGGGTTAGCTGTTCTTCTGTAGCTGGCTCAGGAACAAGCAGGTTACCATCCCCAAACAGGCCAGACTGGCTGACTCTCTGGCGCAGCAGGGCATATTTCGTCAGGGGGAATCGGTGGCCTTCCGGAAGCGGCAGTGCGAAATGATCGGAATAATAGATTTTCATGCAGCCGATGAAAGCGCAATCTGCTTACCAGCGATCCCAATGAGTGATCTCGTCCAACTTTCGGCGACCACCTTTCTGGGGCGGGCGGGTGAAAGCACCCTCTTCAGCCGGGTATCCGAAGGAAAGAGCGATGCGCAGGTGTAGCTCTTCTGGAAAACCCAGCAGCCCCCGGGCTTTATCGGCTTCGTAGATGCTTGCTAGGCATGAACCGACGCCAAGCTCCCAGGCGGCTAGCTGCATATAAGCCGCAGCCTGGCCGATATCGAACATGATCTGGAACTTCTGGCTGGGGTCGGGATGGATAATGGCAACCCCTAGAGCCGCACCGGCTAAATGCCCGGCCCATTGCCCGCACTCGGAGAGGACCTTCAGAATGGATTTGTCTGTAATGGCGATGAAGTGCCAGGGTTGGGTGTTTTTGGAGGATTGCGCCCGCCGCCCGGCATTCAGGATGGCATGGATAGTTGCCTCTGGTAAAGACTCGGCGGTGAATGTGCGCACAGCACGTTTCAGTCGGATGGCATCTGATGTGTTCATTAGATAATCCTAACAGGGATAGACAAGATCAACAGGATAGTTATTTGTGTAATCTGCGGTATTCAAGTTTGGGGTTGCCAAAATTGATCAGCAAACCGACTTCAATGCCAGTTGCTTTCAAGTAGTTGATCAGTTGGGCTTTATGCTCAGGTGCTAACGCGGTGACAGCCTTAAGTTCAATAACAACCGTGTCTTCTACGAGGATGTCCGCATAAAAATGACCAACGCTTTCTCCACGAAACGAG
>JBFYSV010000314.1:0-11531 GCA_041301185.1 Anaerolineae bacterium | reverse complement strand
GTGATTCATCCAGTACATCTCAGCGGAGAGCAGGTCAGGTCCCCAGCCGTTGCCGCTGCCCGAGGTACCGGCGTGCGGCAGGTTGTAATACGCCATCATCTCGGCGCAAGCCAGGTTGACCAGCATGCTCTGCGAGTCGTAGAAGTTGACCATCGTTTTCATATCGAAATATGCTGGCAGCATGCCCAGGATGACCGGCGTGCCGGCTTTCATGATCTGGCTGACGGTCAGACCCGCCAACAGTTCTGCCAGCAGGACGACCAGGGTACCGGCGGAGGTGATCGGGGTGGACATGCCGGTCATGCCGTAGTTCGAGTAGATGAACGGGATACCCCGCTGGATGGCAGCCCGCATCTTATCTAGTGTGCCCTCATTCATCACCAGCGGCGATACCGGGTTGAAATAGGGGATGATGAACGGGCGCTCCGCCAGGTTGCCGTGCAGGTGCTCGAGCATATCCAGCACGGCGGGGAATTTATTTTCATCGGAAATCAACAAGACCAATGGCTTGGTCGTATTGGCGACCATATCCAGGGTGGCATACAGGTCGGATACGGCGGGCGGCACATCTTGCAGGATGCCGACGGTCGAGACCACGTCGTATAAAGGCAGCTTGCTGCCCAGGCGCACCATCTCCTGCATGTGCGGGCGGGCGAATTTCACCAGCTCGTCGGTGATTGGGTCCTGATAATACAGGGAGGTGACTCCGATGCCAAAACGGTGGCGGTCCGCCCCTAAGCGGAAGGCGAGCTCACCGCCTCGCTGGTGGACATCGATCACGCTCGGGGCCTGTTTGATTGCCCATTCCACCACTTCAGATGGAAAACGCACGACATCCCCGTCTACAAGCGATTTGCCGAATTTATCTTTCAGAATCTCTCGCACCGGGGCTGAATCGACGCGCACGCCGGTCTTTTCGAGTATGCTTAATGCATGTCGGTGGGTTTGCTCCACCTGACCCAGGTCAAGCAGGGATAAACGAGGGCGGGCGTAGGTCTGTACGGTCATTAAAATCCTCCTGGTGTGAGATATCGTTTTACATTTTACCGGACACCATGCTAAAATAACAGTGCAAAGCGGATGGCAACGCACAGTATGGATAATCACTACACCTACCTAGTTTTAGGCTCCGGACGCCAGGGAACAGCAGCAGCGTATGACATGGCGCGCTGGGGTGGGGCGCAGCGAGTGATCTTGGCAGACAATGATCCTAACGCGGCGCAGCGGGCAGCCGTTCGGATCAACCAGATGCTGGGCAAAGATATCGCCGAGCATCGGGCAGTGGATGCCAGCGACGCCAACTCATTGGCAGAAGCCATGCAGGGGGTGGATGCCTGCCTGAGCGCGGTGCCATATTATTACAACTTGGGGATCACCCGGGTTGCCCTCGAAGCGGGCGTATCGCTGTGCGACCTGGGCGGTAACACGGATATTGCTCGCCAGCAGCACACCTTTGACGAGCAGGCTCGGTTGGCAGGGATCAGCATCATCCCCAACTGCGGGCAAGTACCCGGAATGGGCACGTCTCTGGCAGTTTATGCCATTGAGCTTTTAGATGAAGCCATTGATGTTTATATGTGGGATGGCGGCATCCCGCAAAAGCCGCGCCCGCCTTTCGACTACCTGCTTACCTTCCATATCGCTGGTCTGACCAATGAATACGCCGAGCCGGCGATCTTCCTGCGGGATTGGAAGGTAACCGAAGTCGAGACGATGACCGAGGTGGAGACGGTTGATTTCCCACCGTCGATCGGTACACTGGAAGCGTTCGTAGCCGGGGGCGGCACTGACACCATGCCCTGGACTTATGCGGGCAAGCTACGTACCTTGCAGAACCTGACCCTGCGCTACCCGGGTCATTATGCCCAACTGAGAGCTTATTACGATCTGGGATTATGGGACCTTAAGCCGGTGAGGGTCGGCGAGGCGGATGTGGTCCCCAGAGATGTGTTTCACGCGTTGTTCGAGCCCAAGGTGTTATTCCCGGAGGACAAAGACCTGGTGATTGTCCGGGTGCGCGCCTATGGCAAGCTGGATGGTAAAGATTGTCAGGCGTTCGTAGAGATGATCGACTATTTCGACGAGGCGACTGGCTTCAGTGCGATGGAACGTGGCACAGGTTGGAGCGCAGCCATCGTGGCAGAAATGATGGCGCGTGGAGAGACTCCCCGCGGAGCAGGTGGAGTCGAGAAAATGGTCCCCGCCAAACCGTTCGTACAAGCATTACGGCAGCGCGGGATACAGGTTGCCGAGCGGATAATCTAAACCCTGGTGAGTGCTGGGTTCCCGGCTCTAATAGGAAAGTATCCAGGTGAGGTTTTCCGGTATTGCATCCGGTCACAAAGGAGGTGAACCGATATTCAACTTAACGTAATTTCTAAGAAAGGCTTTCGACAAACCGTTCATATCTAATTAAGGAGGAACAAATCATGAGAAGGCCCTACATTGTCATGACGCTTTTTGTCATGCTGAGCATCATCCTGGCTTCCTGCGCGCAAGCCACCCCCCCTCCAGCAGCCAATCTATTGGAAGAAGTAAAGAACCGCGGAGTTTTGATTGTATCCTCAGACCCCGCTTACCCGCCGCAATCTCAGCTGGTTGAAAACGCCACCCGGCCTGCAGATACGAAATGCAGCGGTGACCAGGTGACGGGGGAGGAGCTGAGTGGCTTCGACATCGATGTCTCGAAGGAGATCGCCAAGCGATTAGGTGTAGAAGTGTGCTTCGTTACGCCTGCCTGGGATCTGATCACAGCCGGCAGTTGGGCCGACCGTTGGGATATCAGTGTGGGCTCGATGACTGTCACCCCGGAGCGTATGGTAAATCTGTATTTCTCCCAGCCTTACTACACAACACCGGCTGCTTTCTTCGTCCACGCCGACAATACATCTTTGACGCAGCCTTCAGACCTGTCGGGAATGAAAGTGGGCTCTTGCAGCGGTTGTACGTACGACTTCTTCCTGGCTGGGACACTCCAAATCCCGGGCGAGACGATGAATTATGTCGTTCAGGATGTTCAATTCACCGGTTATGATACCGACACGAGCGCATTGCAAGATCTGGCCCTGGGTGATGGCGTGCGGTTGGACGGTGTCTTGACCGCACAGCCCACCGGGGCGGGTGTCATCGACGATGGCCTGCCACTCAAGCAGTTGGGCGATCCGGTGTACTTCGAGTATCTGTCAGCAGCGCTGGATAAGAAGTCGATCAAAGATTCTATCCCGCTGGCACAAGAAGTGTCAAAGCTCCTCCAGGAGATGCACGCGGATGGCACGTTGTTGAAGCTATCCCAGCAGTACTACGGCCTGGATCTGACCACTGCAGCGGGGGCATTCGATCTTGCCCAGCTAAAGCAGTGGTAAGTCGATAAACCCTAGACAGGTGAGGCTCATGATTGGGCCTCACCTGCTTTAATCCTATCGCCTGGGAGGAAAAAATGGCCGTCGAGACCATGCAATCCTACGGACCTGCAGGACCCGACCCGGACCGCAGCATGGGTGAAAAGCTGATGGCGCTGGAGAAACGCGCTCGCCTGATGTACACCCTGGAAGTCGCGCTGGTGTGGGTGGTTTTATTTGTGATCCTGACTCTTGCCTTAATGCTGCTCAATTTCGACCCGCGATATGTTGTGGAGCACTTTAACTTCGTATTAGAAGGGCTATGGGTGACGATCCAACTGGCCCTGATTGCGATTGCCTTTGCCTCCATTCTGGCGCTACTTGGCGCTCTGGGCAGGCTGTCGACCAACCCCATCGCTCAGGGAGTCTCCGGGTTCTACATATCCTTGTTCCGAGGCACACCGCTGCTGATCCAGATTTACCTGATCTATCTGGGGCTGCCGCAGATCGGCAGACAACTGACGATCATGGGCTACCCGCAGCTCGGTCAAATGTTCACCCTGACCGCCTTCCAATCCGGTGTGCTGGCGTTGAGCCTGAACTACGGTGCCTATATGACCGAAATCTTCCGCGCCGGCATCCAGTCGATCAGCTATGGGCAACGCGAGGCGGCTGTGGCGATCGGCATGACCCGCCTGCAGACCATGCGCCGGGTGATCCTGCCGCAGGCGGTGCGCATCATTATCCCGGATATCGGCAACCAGTTCATTGCCATGCAGAAGGATACCGCTCAGGTCTCCGTGATGGGGATTTGGGAGCTTACCTTCCGTGCCAACCGCCTGGCGCGGCAAGAAAGCAAATTCATCGAAATGTTCATCACAGCGGCAATCCTGTACTGGATCTTAACCATCGTGTCTTCCTGGTTGGAGTCACGCTTAGAGCGACGGCTGGCACATGCTTATGAACGATAAATCTATCATCCAGGTCGAAGACTTGCACAAGTGGTTCGGCATGTTGCATGTCCTCAAGGGCATCACTTTTTCAGTCGTGCCACGTGAGGTGCTGGTGATTATTGGGCGCAGTGGCTCTGGAAAAAGTACCTTGCTGCGCTGTATCAACTTTTTAGAGGATCCGTCAGCAGGAATGATCAGCGTTGCCGGTGTTGGGGTACTTACCGGACCAGGGATCAAGCCCGAGCATAAAAAAATCCTGGCACTGCGATTGAGCACAGGGATGGTTTTTCAGGAGTTCAATTTGTTTCCCCACATGACAACCATAGATAACGTCATTGAGGGTCTGGTTACAGTAAAAAGGATGAAGAAAGACGAAGCCATCCCCATCGGCGAGAAGTACCTGGAAAAAGTTGGCTTGCGGGATAAACGGGATGTCCATCCCATCCGCCTTTCAGGAGGGCAGAAGCAGCGCGTGGCAATTGCCCGAGCACTGGCAATGGAGCCTGCGGTGTTGCTCTTTGACGAGCCGACCTCCGCGCTGGATCCAGAGCTGATCGGCGAGGTTTTGGATGTGATGAAAGAAATCGCTTATGACGGAGCGACGATGTTGGTGGTCACCCATGAGATGGGTTTTGCTAAGGATGTCTCCGATCGGATTATCTTTATTGACCAGGGATTGATTGTCGAAGACGGTCCACCTGAGCAGATATTCAGCAACCCTAAGGATGAGCGCACTCGTTTATTTCTGGAGCCCTTGCGCAAGGTGCAGCATTTATGATGCTGCTATAAAGATTGCGCCGATCAGGGATAGTTCTGCCTAGCGGCTTACGCTTTTTTGATAACCTGGTGCTCCTCAGCAGGGGGTCAATCGCGTACCAACACGATCAAAGCGAAGTTTCAAATTGTGTGTACAATCTGCTCTCCTTAGGAGAGTAATCATCAGGAGCTAAAAACCATGATCGGTTATCACCAGAACCCCCTCAATCTGCCAGGCAGGTATTCCCAGCGGGTACGGATCAGCAATCTCCTGATTGTCCTGTTTATATTGATGCTATTCCCTTTGCCTGGAAAAGCGCAGATAGAACCGCGTATCCAGGTTCTTTCTGGTACGATCGATCCGGGCGGGCAGGCAGTTTACCGGCTTTCTGGGTTGAAGCAAGGCCAGCATTTGTATGTTTACGTGGAGACCACATCGGGGAATCTGGACCCGATCGCTGCGCTGCTAGCACCTACAACTGACTTTGCCGCCCTGAGTGAGGCTTTTCGAGTGGAGGTGGCAGCAGCAGCTCGCCAGGAGATCGATCCATCACAAGCTATCAATGCCGTGCGCGACCAGTACGCACTGGTGTGGGATGACGACAGCGGTGAAGGCTATGCAGCGGCATTCGATTACGTGATCCCTCAGGATGGCGATTATCAACTGCTCGTCTCCGGATCACTCTCGACGCTTGGGCGAGGGACATCTGGTAGCTATCGCCTGCTGGCAGGTTTGGACGCCCCCCAGGTGCTGACCGGTGTAGCTGAGCCAGCCGGTGAGCCCTTTGCCAGCCTCGACCTTGATGTTGTCCAGCCGGTGCTCAGGGTTCAGGAGATCACCGGAAGTATCACAGCGGAAATTCCCATCCATACGATCAACCTGAACGAATTTAATCCCGGCGACGTTTTTTATGCTTATGTCGAAGCGACATCAGGGGAGCTAACACCCATTCTAATCTTGCGCGATTACGGTGGGAAACCACTCACTGTCGGCAATCTCTCTGGGGAAGGAAAGACCACAAGTTTACAGAATACCTTTTCAGAGCGGAGCGAGAATATTGCGCTGGACATCTATGGTGGAGATCCAGACGGGCCTGCTAAGCAAGGAGAATACCGCCTGCTGGTGGGGGTGAATCAGCCGGAGGTGCTGACCGGGAATGCGGTAACTACAGAGCTGCCGGTGCTGCGCGCTCCGATTGAAGTCAAGATTGGGTTTAAGTTACAACAGATCATCGACGTGAACTTTCAGGATGAATTCTTCAGTATTGTTGGCAGCATGGCGATGGAATGGACTGACCCGGCGCTTGCTTTCAGCCCGGATACCTGCCAATGTAGGCGGAAAATCTACACCGAGAAGGAATTCGACCGTTTTCTGGCAGATGTAAATGGACGATGGCCGGATTACACTCTCTACAATCAGCAGGGCAATCGCTGGGTGCAGAACCGGGTCGTGGTGGTTGAACCCAATGGACATTCAACATATTTTGAACGATTCAGTACCAACCTTCAGGTTGACTTTGACTTCCGCAAGTTCCCGTTTGATACCCAGTTGTTCCCCGTCCGGGTCGATATGCTATACCCGCTGGATAGATACTATTTTACAGATTTGGCAGGTTTTAGCGAGATCAGCCAGGAGCATGGCGAAGATGAGTTTATTATCACTGATTTCGAGACTTTCATCACCGAGGTGCAAAGCAGCACGAATTCAATGATCTCGCGTTTCACGTTTCAGTACGAAGCGCCGCGCCACCTGAACTATTATATTTTACAGATCTTTGTCCCTATTCTGCTGATCGTGATGATCTCCTGGTGGACTTTCTTCCTGAAGGATTATAGCAAGCGCATTGAAGTTGCTGCCGGGAACGTTCTGCTATTCATTGCCTTCAGTTTCAGCCTGACGGAAAACTACCCTCGCCTGGGCTATATGACCTTTATGGATGCCATCATGGCGATGATCTTCATCGTCAATGCATTGGTGTTAATCTATAACATCTATATGCGCAAAATAGAAATGGCAGGTCAAACAGATCGGATTGAGAAGATCGATAATATCATGGATTGGTTATACCCGGTTTTATACCTGGTTGCCTTGGGGATTGTCTACTACTTGTTCTTTATTCTCATACCTCCAGCATAAAAAACAATGAGTGAGTCACCCCTCAATACCCACCAGAACGATTGTAATTGTTTGGTTAAGATTCACAAAACCTGAAACCAGCCGGTCGCATCAGTGGTAAAATTGCCTTCGCAAAATAAAATATCTCAGGAAAGGAAATTTTGAATATGGCAACACTTAGCGTATGGAAGTTCAACACCACCAGCGGAGCTGGCGAGGCCCTGGCAAAAATGGAAAGCCTGCAAAAACAGCAGTTGATCCAGGTCCAGGATGCAGCCCTCGTTTGGTGGGAGGAAGGCAAAGATAAGCCGAAGACCAAGCAGGCAGTCAACCTGGCCGGTGTTGGAGCACTACAAGGTGCTTTCTGGGGCATGCTGTTCGGTTTGCTCTTCTTCGTGCCTTTCTTTGGCTTGGCGGTCGGCGCAGCGATGGGTGCCCTGACCGGTAAATTTGCAGACTACGGCATTGATGACAAGTTCATCAAGGAAGTACAGACCAAAATCACCCCGGGCACCTCAGCGCTGTTCCTTATGTCCAGCGGGGCTGTGGTGGATAAGGTGGCAGAAGCCTTCAAAGGTGTTGAGATGGAGCTGATCCAGTCCAACCTCACTGCAGAGCAAGAAGCCCAGCTGATGGATGCTTTCAAGGCCGAGTAGACCAAAACCGATTGGAAATTAGATATCTATGAGAGCAGTGGCAGATAATGGCGCTGCTCTCAGTTTTTATTCCGGGAGGCGGATATGGATGCTGACAGAAGAATTCGATTGGCTCTCGTAAGAGAGAAGATCTTCCGGCATTTTTCGGAAGGCATCGTGCCGTTCTGGGCGGAGCGCGGGATAGATACAGAATTTGGGGGTTACTTAACCAATTTCGACGCAGACGGGCGCTGGATTTCTGAGGATACTGATAAATATATTGTTACTCAAACCCGGATGATCTGGGGATTCTCCCTGTTCCACCAGCGCTTCCCCCAGGATAAACGCTATCTGGATTATGCAACCCAGGGAGTGGATTTCTTCATCGATCATTTTTGGGATCAGCAATGGGGCGGGTGGTTCTGGAAGGTGCGCCGGGATGGCAGCTTAATTGATCCAGGCAAGGTGGTCTATGGTCAAAGCTTTGCTATCTATGCTCTCTCTCAATATTACCTGGCGACGGGAGATCGGCGCGGTCTCGAGTATGCTGATCGCACCTTTGATCTGCTCCAGCGCTATTGTGCTGACACCGCCCGCGGCGGGTATTATGAGAATCTGGAACCTGATTGGTCTCTCTCTGCGCCCGGCTTTCATGCTGGCGACCGCAAGTCGCTGGATATTCACATGCACTTGCTGGAGTGTTTCACCACCTTGTATCAGGCGTCCGGATTAGATGTCCACCGGCGGCGGCTGGAAGAAGTTATTCACATCCTGTTGAAGCATATGGTTGATCCGGTGATTGGTTGCGGCTTGAACCAGTTTGATCTGGAGTTTCGCCGTATCCCGCCAATTGCCATCCGCCGCACATGGAATGCGGAACGAGAAGGTGAGCTTGCCGCCGGCGCGGTGGATACTACCTCCTACGGGCACAATCTGGAGCTGGTCTGGTTGCTCTTGCATGCCTGTGATGTGATGCAGATCCCTGGCTCCACCTATCTGGAGAACATCCGCAAGCTGGTTGAGCACGCCATGCAATACGGCATCGATTGGATGAACGGCGGGATTTACCGGGATGGCCCCCATACCGCGCCGGCAGTGGTGCGCGACAAGGAATGGTGGCAACACACGGAAGCGCTGGTCGGGCTGCTGGATGCCTATATTCTGCTTAGTGATGAGCGCTACCTGGATGCATTCGAAAATATCTGGACCTTTGCCGACCGGTTTTTTATCAACCCCGAGCTTGGAGAATGGAGGACCCTGTTGTCTGAGGATGGTACGCCGATTGTCTCCGGGCTGGGAAATCCCTGGAAGGCTTGCTACCATAGCGGGCGCGGCATGGATGAGTGCCTGAAGCGCCTCGACGTAATTTTGGAAGGTCGTTAAAGTCAGGAATTTGCCCGATCCACATCGCGGTTGCTGAGTGCATGGCAGGTGGAGTAAAATATATTGGTTTAAACAGCTTGAATGGGCAAGGAAATTGTGCCTGCCTGATTACCCAGAGAAGTGACGCTATTGCCGTCAGATTGCAATCTTGTGACGAAGGAGAAAGCCAATGCAAATCGAGAAGGTGCAATACGGGGGCTGGCCAAATTGCTACCGGTTTGTCAATGATCGGGTTGATCTGATCTTAACCACCGATGTTGGACCCAGGGTCATTCGTTTTGGATTCCTGGGGCAGGCAAACGAATTCAAGGAATTTGAGAATGAAGTCGGCAAGATGGGCGGCGATGAGTGGCGCAGCTTTGGGGGTCACCGCCTGTGGCATGCCCCCGAAGCCATACCGCGCAGCTACGCACCAGATAATACTACGGTGCAGGCAACCCTGCTGGACGGTGGAATGCACTTGGTGCAGCCGGTGGAGGCGCTGACCGGGATTCAGAAAGAGATGGAGATCTACCTGGATGAGCAAAGCAGCCATGTGAGTGTAGTCCACCGCCTGCGTAACAGCGGGTTGTGGGGGGTTGAGTTGGCTGTCTGGTGCCTGTCGGTGATGGACACTGGCGGCACCGCCATCGTCCCTTTGCCACCGCGCGGCCCTCACCCGGAGAACTTATTGCCAACCAGCTCGCTGGTGCTTTGGGCTTATACCGATCTCTCCGACCCGCGGTTGGTTTGGGGGCGGCAGTATATTCTGTTGAGACAGGATGTGGGTAACAGCACGCCACAAAAGATAGGCGCCAGTGTGCCGGATGGCTGGGTGGCTTATGCCCGCGACGGGCACCTTTTTGTCAAGAAGTTCGATTTCGAGGCGGACGCGATCTACCCCGACATGGGCTGCTCTTTCGAGTCCTGGACGAACCATGAGTTCATCGAGTTGGAAACCCTGAGCCCGCTTGCCTGGCTTGAGCCGGGCGACCAGATCGATTATCAAGAGGACTGGTACCTGTTTGAGAATGTGCCCGTGCCCGAGAATGACGAGGACGTAGCCGCCACTGTGCTGCCGCTGGTAGAGCAGGCGAATTAAACGACCAGAGGTATAACGGATCTGCCTTGAATAAGCTGCTCGTCTTCGGTGGCAATGGCTTCGTGGGTGGGAACCTGGCAAAGTTCGCCCTGGAACAGGGCTGGCAGGTGGTGGTTGCCGATCTGGCAGCGCACCCCCGTGTAGATGGCGCCGAATGGATCGGGGTGGATATCACCCAGCCTGATCAAATTCAGCGAGCGCTTGAGGAGACCCGACCCGACGCGGTCCTGAATGTGGCTGCTCTGGCGGATATCGACCGGGTAGAGCGCGAAAGGAAGCTAGCCTGGAAGATCAACGTCGATGGGGCGCGCTGGATCGCCCAAAATTGCACCACTGCTGGAATACCCTACGTCTTTTTTTCTTCGGACGCAGTCTTTGATGGCCTCCAGGGGCCCTATGCGGAAGATGACCTCCCCGCCCCGGTGAATTACTACGGCGTCACCAAGGCAGAAGCGGAAATCGCGGTTTTAGCCAGCCATCCTGGAGCAGCGGTAATCCGCATCTCGCTGGTGCTGGGTCTGCCGCTCACAGCGGGCAACTCATTTATGGCTGGTCTGCAGGAGAAGCTGCGGGCGGGGAAGGAAGTGCTCTGCCCGGTGGACGAGATTCGCACCCCGGTGGATGTGCATACCCTGAGCGCATGCGTCCTGGAGCTGGTGAGCGTTCGATTTTCTGGCTTGCTGCATATCGGGTGTACCGAAAGCATTGACCGCTTTAGCCTGACTCGGCGGCTGGCGCAGGAGATGGGCTATTCCCAAGATCTCGTCCGGGCGCAGACCGACCTTGAAGAACTGCCGGGCCGGGCGCCACGTCACAAGTATGGCATACTGGATGTTTCCAAAGCCAGGCGCGTGCTGAATACTCACCTGCCTTCTTTGGATGAAACTATACATAGAGCGCTAAATCAAAACTGATCCGTCTCCCTTCTTGGAGAACAAGCAAAATGATTAAACCAAAAATCCTTCATGATCTGGAAATTGCCAATGGATCCAGCTATGGTTACGAAGAGGCGATTGCCTTAATCGAAGTATTGCAGGATATGGCCCCATCTTGCGGCAAGAAGGTCAAGCAGTTCGAAACAGAATTCGCTGAGTACTGCGGTACAAAGTATGCCCTGGCGGTTACCTCAGCCACCACCGGGCTGACCCTGGCGGGCATCGCTGCCGGCGTAGGACCGGGTGACGAAGTGATCACCACTCCTTTAACCTGGATTGCGACCGCGATGGCGTTCTCTGCCCTGGGGGCGAAAATCGTATTTTGCGATGTTGA
>JBFYSV010000310.1:0-7282 GCA_041301185.1 Anaerolineae bacterium | reverse complement strand
ACATTGAGAATAAACGACTGTACTGCCAGGGAAGGGAAGCCAAGCTGACCCCGCGTCTCGTACTCCTGCTGCAAGTATTGATGCAGCATGCCGGGAAAGTCTTGGAGCGAGATGATCTGTTCCGGCAGGTATGGAATACCGAGTACACTGTAGACACGCGCACCCTGGATGTTCATATTAGCTGGTTGCGCCAGGCTCTAGAGCAGGATCCCCGAAAGCCCCAATTCCTGAAAACCGTGAGGGGTGTAGGCTACCGCCTGGACGTATAAACTGTCAACCCAATCTGCTGCCCATCAATTTTAACCAGCCGAATCCGGCTGCGAGACCCAATCCACTCCGCAGGCAGGCTGATCTCAGCGGGAATTTTGCCCCGCCGGCGCGGTCGCCAGGCCTGTTGGGCGCTGCGAAAAATTTGACCATCCCAGTTTGGGTCAACTTCCCAGTAATCCATTTCATCCACCAGAGACGGATCCAATTGATAAACTCCCGCTTCAGCCTGGAATAATATACCCGGCGATAGTGGAATATCCTCTGAAGGTTCAGCTGAAGAGCTATCCTGCCCCTCTAAGGTGACACGCTGAATGTTGAATGGCCCTCTGCCAGCAGCCACCAGGCGGGTGCGCGCCGTGCGAATTGCCCTGCTGGTGGCATCCCCTCCAATGTAACGCCTTCCAAGCTTGCTGGCAACAACCGCGGCAGTGCCGGAGCCGCAGAAGAAATCCGCCACCAGATCACCAGGATTCGAAGAAGCCAGGATAATCCGCTCCAACAGAGGCTCCGGTTTTTGGGTCGGGTATCCGGTCCGCTCCTGGTGCAGCCGCGCCACCACCGGAAAATACCACCAGTCCTCCGGCACTTTGCCGCGCTTCAGGTCAGGCACTTTACCAAAGCCGGCTTTTGGCGAAGATTCGAATGTTTTTACCGTCCCGGGGTCATAGGGTATCCGCACTGCATCGGCATTGAAGACATAGCCGTCGGTTTTTGTGTAAGCCAAAATGGTGTCGTGTTTGCGATTAAACGCGCTGCGGATCGGGGATGGTCCATGGTAAACCCACACAATCTCGTTTAATAAGCGGTCCGAGCCAAAAACCTCATCCAGCAGCAGGCGGGCATAGGCGTTGGCGTGCCAATCCAGGTGCAGGTAAAGGCTGCCGGTAGGTGCCAGCAAGCGGTGCATCAGTACCAGCCGCGGGTAGAGCATATCCAGGTATTCATCCAGATCTAACCAATGATCCGCATACCCGCGAGCAAGCTTCCATTCCTGCGGACGGCGCGAATCCTCACCCTGCCCTACCCGGGCGGGATAGCTCCGGTTAGAAAAAAAAGGTGGATCAGCGTAGATGAGCTGGATTCGACCCTCGTACTCTGGCAGCAGGGCATACATTGCAGCCAGGTTATCGCCCAGGATCAGGTGGTCTTGCGGACTGCCGCCCGGATAAGCTACCGACTGGGGATAAACAATACTATCCAGCTTTATAACAGCAGGTAGCGGTTGTGGAATATGCTTTGAAGCCCAATTGAGAACGGGCATGGGAGGAAGCGAGGCAAAAGTGAGATGGGATATCGCCCATTCTGGCAATATCCCATCTCGCGTTCGTTTTACTTACCGAACTTGGCTTTGAGTAGATCAGCCAGGGTTGGTTGACCAATTTCCTGAAGCTCGTAACGCACCCGTTGGGACGGTTTATCAATCTTGATCACGCGATTCAGGTCGATTGGAGTGCCAATCAGCACCAGGTCCACATCCGCCCGCCGGATGGTTTCCTCCAGGTCTCGGGTCTGGGCTTCTCCATAGCCCATAGCAGGCAGGATCGGTCCAGTGGTGGGATATTTCTCGAAAGTAGCTGAGATAGAATTGACGGCATAAGGTCGCGGGTCAACAATCTCGGCGGCGCCAAAACGGCGGGCTGCCACCCAGGCTGCCCCATACGCCATTTCGCCATGGGTCAAGGTGGGTCCATCTTCAATCGCCAGGACCCGCTTGCCGCGAATGGCTGCTGGATCATCCACAAATAGAGGCGAGGCCGCCTCGATGACAACCACCCCCGGATTGGTGCGGCGGATGTTCTCGCGCACCTGGATCACTTTATCTGCATCAGCTGTATCGACTTTGTTGATCACAACCACGTCTGCCGACCGCAGGTTGGTCTCGCCAGGGTGATAGCTGAGCTCATGCCCGGGGCGGTGCGGATCAGCCACTACGATCCGGAAATCGGACACGTAGAAGGGAAAGTCGTTATTACCGCCATCCCACAAGACAATGTCCACTTCTTGCTCGGCCTGGCGCAGGATGCGTTCGTAGTCTACCCCCGCATAGACGATCATACCGTTATCCAGGTGCGGCTCGTACTCTTCGCGCTCCTCGATAGTACAATCGTGAACATCCAGGTCTGAATATGTTGCAAAGCGCTGTACAGCCTGCTTAACCAGGTCACCATAAGGCATTGGATGGCGGATCACAGCCACTTTATAGCCCATATCCCGCAGAACTAAAGATACGCGGCGGGTGGTCTGGCTTTTCCCGGAGCCTGTGCGCACCGCGCATACGGACACCACAGGTTTGGCAGATTTCAATTGGGTGGCTTTGAGCCCCATCAGGCGAAAATCAGCCCCTGCAGCCAATACCTGAGAGGCTTTGTGCATGACAACTTCATGCGGGACATCACTATAAGCAAAGATAACTTGCTCGGCCTGTTTTTCCGCAATCAAATCGACCAGATCTTCTTCGGCAAAAATTGAGACGCCCTCAGGGTAGAGGGATCCGGCAAGCTGAGCCGGATAGGTGCGCCCTTCGATGTCTGGGATCTGGGTTGCAGTAAAAGCAACCACCTGGTAGTTTGGGTTATCACGGAAAAAAACATTGAAGTTGTGGAAATCGCGCCCGGCGGCGCCCATGATAATAGTGCGGATCGGTGCCATTGGTTGTGAGATTCTCCTTGTGCAATATTCCATCCGTGCAATCCAACCGGGACGCCGGCCGGGATGCCGGATGGTTAATCAATTCTGCGGTGCTGTGGCTACATCGCCTCCGGCGCCTGGATATCCAACAGGCGCAGCGCATTTGCCAAGGTCTGCCTGGCTGCGGCTACCAGGCGCAGGCGTGCTGCTCGAACAGCTGGATTTTCGGTCTGCAATACCGGGACAACATGATAAAAACTATGGAAAGCTCCGGCTAACTGGTAGGCATAATTCGCCATTTGCAATGGCTTATACTCCTGGGCAGCAATCTGGACTGTATCCGGGAAGCGCGAGAGCAGGTCTATGAGCTGAACCTCATGCGGGGTCATCTCATAATCAAAGGTAGCCTGCTCCGGCACACCGTCCGATTTGCGCAGGATACTATTCGCCCTGACATGGGCATTTTGGATATAAGGTGCAGTATGCCCGTCAAAATTCAGCGCAGCTTCCAGATCAAAGACGATATCTTTATTGTTGTCAACCGAAAGCACACCATACGCCAGCGCACCCAACCCTACCTGCTGAGCAACCAGGGCACGCTGTGTTTCGGGCATGGATGGGTTCTTCTCAGCGATTACCGCCCGCACCCGCCGGACAGCCTCATCGGCAACATCCTTAAAAAGCACTACCCGTCCCCGGCGCGCCGACATCGCGCCTTCCGGCAGGCTGACAAAACCATAACCAAGGTGGTGGCATTTCCCTGCCTGGGGAAATCCCATGAGCTCCAGGATCTTGAAGGTTTGCTGCAGGTGAAGACTCTGGCGCACATCCACCACATATACCGAGCGGTCCACGTGAAAGCGCTCGAACTTGATTTTTGCCAGCGCCAGGTCTTTGGTGAGATACAAGGTGGTGCCGTCATTCCGCAGGATAACGTTACTGCGGTACTTCTCTTTCTGCAGGCCGAGTTTTTCGTCAATGTGGACGATGACAGCCCCACCCTGGGAACGCTCGTCATCGGCAATCCCTCGGGCAATCAGCTCATCGACGATTTTCTTGGCAGCCTCGTCAACCTCGCTTTCAAAGAACCACACTTCAATGTGGATATCCAGCAGATCTAATATCGCTTGCAGCTCTTCCAGGCTCCACTGGCGCGTGCGCCGCCAAAGCTCACGCACCTCAGGATCGCCAGCATCCCAGCGTCGATATACATCACGCCGTTCTGCTTCTAACATCTCCCTGCGGGATTTCTCTACTTCAGTCTCATCTTCCTTGGCTTGCAACAGGCTGGTGGCTTCAACATACACTTTTAGCAGCCACTGGCCGCGCTCATGGATGCCGGGCGGCTCCTGCCCCTCATAGAATCGCTTGTAAGCCCATACAACAGTGATCACTCCCAATCCAATATCTCCAGGATAGGAAGCCCGGATGGTGTCAAAACCGGCGAAATCAACCAGGCGAGCCAGCACCTCTCCCAGGATGGCATTGCGAAAATGGCCGATATGGAATGAGTGATGGGTATTAGGTTGGGCATACTCGACCATGATGCGCTCATTCTTCGGCGCCCCACGACCAAAATCCGCTCCCTGGACCAAGACCGTATCGACGACCCGGCGGGCATACTCATCAGCCGAGAAATACAGGTTCAGGTAGCCGCGCAACGCCTCGATACGGGCAAACCCCTGCAAATTGCCCAGCGAAGCGGCAATTCCTCCGGCAATCTCTTGGGCGCGCTGCTGGACATTGATCCCCTCACCGGTACGCTCCTTCATCAACCGAGCTTCAAGCGCAGCCAATTTGAAAAACGAGGTGGAAATCCCCCACTCGCCAGTGAATGGAATGGGGATCCACGCCAGATCGTCCACAGGCGGGAGCCCGTTCAAGGCGCAGTACTTCAAGATATGGGCTTCTACGGTTTGCTGCTCTTGTTCAAACATGAGTTTGGATCTACATTACATACAGGGTGTCTGACAACAAGTATTATATCTTAGGATGGTGAACTCAATTCGCCACTTAAAGTTAATGCAAGCCCGCGATTAATTAACAACACAAAGCGGGAGCATTAAGAACTACTCCCGCTGTTAAATTACAATAGGTAAATAAATCGAGGATAACTGGAAAGAAGTACGCTAAGCGGCTTCTTTTTCCAACTTAGCCAGGCGAAGCATCAGACGGCTTTTGCGCCGGGCAGCATTGTTCTTGTGCAGAACACCTTTTTCCGCGGCTTTGTCCAGAGCGCTGATCGCCTCGAGGGTCGCCTGACGAGCTTCATCCAGATTCTGACCGGATACCGCGAGATTTGCCCTCTTAACGAAGGTGCGAGCACGGCCTCTGTAGACCCGGTTGCGCAGACGGCGCTTCTCGTTTTGCTTGTTGCGTTTAATTGCAGACTTAATATTTGCCAAAGCCATATCTCCGATCAATATAACCAGTTAACCTAACCGTGAATGGTCACGGCGGATTATTTTACCTGAGGTCTGTGATTTTGTCCAGAACAATTTCGCATCATTTGACAACCTGTTCTGATCGGTGTATGATGACAGCAACCCAGGTTGGTCGGGCGATCGCGGCCTCACAGGTGAGGTCGAGGAAAGTCCGCACTCCACAGAGCAGGGAGCCGGGTAACACCCGGGACGGGGGGCTGAGTTTGTTTGGCGGTTCCGCCGCAAGACATAACCAGCTTACCTGTCGGATCGGGCCACAGAGACACATCGCCGGCTTAGTGCCTGTCACCGAGCCGGTAAGGGTGAAAAGGTGGTGTAAGAGACCACCGGCGCCCGCAGTAATGCGGGCGGCCAGGTAACCCCCTCCTGGAGCAAGGCCAAGCAGGAATAATCTCTAGCAGCTCATTGCTGCTGGTGGGGAGGCTGCTCGTCTCCTGGCTGATTTTCAGCCGCAATTCCGGGTAGGCTGCACGAGGCGCGTTGAGAGGCGCGTCCCAGAGAGATGATCGCCGGGAATGGTTTGTTGTAGCCGGCTTGAACCGTCTTCAACAAACCATGCTTACAGAATGCGGCTTATAGACCGGCCTGGGTTGTTTTTATTTTCCTGATTAATCTCGATACCAATTGCAGGCATGCCAACAGGTTGCCGGCCACCCAGCGGTTTTAGCTCCGGCAAACTATATACTCGCTATTCGGCAATCCTGCAGATCATAAATATTCCGGGGTAAAATTCACCCTACATTACCCGGCATTTGAACTCGATTGTAGATAGCAGCGAAGAAACCAAACCCAAAATGCGGAGTGTAGCTTTGAAGCTGCAAAAAGTCAGATCGATACTCCTGATTGGCTGGTTGCTTGGCGGTATGAGCATTCTCGCCGCTTGCACGCCACTTGTTAATTCCAATACGATCGAAGAGCTTCAAATCACCTCAGCTGTATTCTCAATTTCGCCAGAAGGCACGTTAGTGCCTGGAGCCACCCATACTACCCCTCTCCACCCAGAAGATGAATTAACTGCCGACGAAGTAGACGCACAAGAAGCGGAACAATTCCTGATCGTCGAGGAATTAATCATTGGCCTGCTTTTCGTGGCAGTTTTGGTTGGTATTGCCGCCAACCGGCTACGAGTGCCTTACACGGTTGGTCTGGTAATCATCGGGCTGATTCTTGCCTTCCGCAGCCAGGTGGATGTCCAAATCTCACCCAACCTTATCCTGGCGCTACTCGTGCCTCCCCTCATATTCGAAGCAGCTTTCCACCTGAATTACAACGACTTGCGGCGTAATCTGGCGCAGATACTTATCCTGGCTATCCCAGGCGTGATACTGACAACCCTCATCACGGGAGGGATTGTCGCCTGGGGTGCGGGTCTGGCGCTACCTCTGGCAATGGTGTTTGGTGCGCTGGTCTCAGCCACCGACCCGGTATCGGTAGTAGCACTTTTCCGGACGATGGGCGTGCCGAAGCGGTTACAGGTTCTCCTGGAAGGCGAGAGTCTATTCAACGATGGTACTGCCATCGTAGTCTTCGACCTGATGATTATCGCTGCCTTACAAGGATTTCAAAGCTTCAACCTGAGTGAGAGCATATTCGAATTCGTCCGCGTGGCCGGAGGCGGGTTGTTGGTAGGTTTTATTCTGGGCTGGCTGGTATCCCAGGCGATCAGCCGAATCGACGATTACCTGATCGAAACCACCCTGACCAGTGTCCTGGCGTTCGGTTCATACCTGATTGCCGAGCACTTACTCGGGGTGAGCGGTGTGCTGGCAGTTGTGGCAGCCGGATTGGTGAACGGCAATATTGGCCCACGAGGCATGTCCCCGACCACGCGCATTGTGGTGTTTAATTTTTGGGAATTTGCAGCATTCATCTCTAACTCGTTCATCTTCCTTTTAATTGGACTGCGAATCGACTTGAATGATCTATTTGGCACCTGGCAA
>JBFYSV010000309.1:0-7697 GCA_041301185.1 Anaerolineae bacterium | reverse complement strand
GCGGCTCTGCCAGTCTGGCGGAATTTCTCCAAAAGGGGGGTGTCGGTCAGGCAGGCTGAGGCGATCTTGTAACAGGGCGGTGAGAACTGCTCAATGAAATCCACCGAGTCTTCATCCCAGCAAGAGGCGAACCACTGGATGCCTTTATCCCGGCAGTAGCGGTCGATCTCTGTGTATTCCTCCAGACCGAACTCTACTTTGTGGCGGTATTCCAGGTAAGAGATCAGCCCCCAGGGGGTCTCGCGCAACACGTTCTGGTACTCAGGGGGCACGGCTTTCTCGGGAGTGCGCTTCTGGAATTTGACCGCGTCGCAACCAGCCATAACAGCCACGTCGATCAGGCGTTTGGCTGTATTCAGATCTCCATTGTGGTTGATGCCAATCTCAGCGATGATAAAGGTTGGGTGTCCCTCTCCAACCCACTTGTCGCTGATCTGGATAGCTTTGGGCATGCTTACTCCTTGGTGTAGGATCATTAATATTTACAGGTTGACGTGCTGCATTGATTCAGCCGATCCACCCTGATTTGCGAGGGTGTCATCTGCCCCGGACGCGCGCCAGGATCAGGTCGCACAATTCTCGGATGGCGCCATCACCACCGTTGTGATCGAGGACGATAAGCGCAGCAGCACGGGCGCTGGGGTGTGCATCTGCCGGAGCGACCGCGCAACCGACGCGAGTCATACAGGGCAGGTCGTTGGCGTCGTTGCCGATATAGACCACCTGGGCCGGGTCTATGCCTTGCTCTTGCATCCACGCGTCCAGGGCAGCCCACTTGTCCGGGATGTTCTGCAAGCAGGGCAGACCAAGTTTATCGGCGCGCGCCTTAACGACCCGGTTCGGCTCGGTGGACAGGATTAAGAGCGGAAGGCCGGTCTTCTTCAATTGTCCGATTCCCCAGCCATCACCGCGGTCACACACCACGGCCTCGCTTCCGTCCTGGAAGACGATGACTTTATTATCGGTGAAGACGCCGTCAAAATCCATTACCAGGGCAGCGATGCTCGCCGGGAGATGGCGAGCTTTGGCTTGAGCACTCTGAGCCTGGAGCAGTACCTCGGCAACTTGAAAATCAACCGGATCGTCGATCTCGAGCCGGCGCTCGGTGGGCATCTCGTACAGGCTGGTCTCGCCGAAGAAGCGGTGTCTGGCTTCCAAAAAACCCGGGACGCGCATCACATATATTGCGCCAGTTTCTAAATACTGGGGCTCTCGCTCCTGGCGCAATGGGCGTGACGCCTTATTGTGGTTGATGCCAATGGCATCTCCGCTCGGGTCAGTTTTCCAGACAAAGTAATGAAAGGGTATAGCTGCCAGGGCGGTATCGGCGCTTGCATCCAACAAAGCCTGGATTGTCCCATCAATGTCTTCCGCCAGGGTGAGCGGGGAGGTGCACTGCAGAAAGACCAGCAGGTCCGGCTGGTAGCCCTCAGCCTGCTGCAAATGCTCAAGCGCGTGCAGCAGCGCAGACTCGGACGATGCCGTATCCCCGCTGATTTCAGCCGGCCTCCACACCACCTCAGCGCCAAATTGGCGCGAGACGGCAGCGATCTCGGGGTCGTCAGTCGAGACAACAACCCGATTCACCAGGCGCGCTCGGCGGGCTTGCTCGATGTTGTAGCCAATCAGCGGCTTGCCGAGCAAGGGCAGGATGTTTTTGCGCGGGATACCTTTAGAACCACCGCGGGCAGGGATTATTGCCAGGCATTGCATGTCAAACCCTAAAATGCGACCAGCTTTCCTTCACGGGCAGAATCTCTGGCAGCGTTTGCCAGCTTCAACGCCTGGATACCATCCACTAACGTGCAGAGCGGCTCTTTATATCCCATGGTTACCTGGATAAAATGGCGCATTTCCGCAAGGAACAACTGGTTGCGCTCAAAGCCATCAGGCGGTGGAAAAATTTCATCTGACGGGCTGCTGGCGTCCTCCCGGTACAGGTGTACTGCACCATCGGTATTATCCCAGCGCAAGACTCCCTGCGTGCCAATGATCTCCAGGTGGTGGGCTGGCGGTCGTTGATTATAATCCAAATGCACACTACCGATGACCCCGCCAGCAAATTGTAAGCCAATCTCGGCTGTGTCTTCCACATCTAACCCGAGCTCGCCGGTGCTGGCGCTGAAGCACCACAGTGTATTGATATCCCCCAACAGCCAGCGTAGATAATCCAGCGGGTGTGAAAGAGTCAGAATCACGCCACCGCCAAGGTCAGGTCGGGCGCTGTAACCCTGACGGTAGTCCTCCCAGGGGTGCCAACCGGGAAGGTACTCCCCCCAGTGGGCGCGCGCAGACAGGGGACGCCCGATGGCTGCCTGTCCTAGCAACTCGGCGGTTTTCTGCAAACCAGGGTGGAAGCGGAACTGGAATCCAACCAGCACCTGGCAAGCGTTGGACTTCACGGCTTGCGCCAGGTCGTCCAGACCTTCCAGCGAATGGGAGACGGGCTTTTCGATCAGCAGGTGGCAGCCAGCCTCGGCAGCCGGGATAGCGACCTGCAGGTGCATGGAAGTCGGGTTGGAGATAATTACCGCGTCGGGTTTATGAGCCAGGGCTGCGTGCAGGTCGGTCTCGAAAGGGAAAGGAGCCAGCTCTTTGTCGGGCAGGGTGGATTGATGCGTGCGGTACAGCAGGATGTCTCGCTCGCCCAACGTAAGCAGGTTGCGCAAGTGGCGGCGACCGATTGAGCCTGACCCAGCGATCAGAAATTTCACAGTCTGCTATCCTACCAGCTCGGGTCGGGTTCGTAGCCCCAGTCGACGAGTGTCTCGCCGGCGGCTTGCTTGAAGATCTGCCGGTCGCGGGCAGTGAACAGCTCGCGCCAGGTGCCGCGCTGACCTTTGCTGAGCGAGGTGGCGATCTCGGCAGCTTTTTCCTGCTGCCAGTCAGCATCTGGGTTGCGTTCCAGTTCCGCGTCCAGGACGTCTTTCAACTCGCTGGCAGACACATCCACTCCCAGGAAGGTCCATAAGCGGCACATCTCATCCCACGGTTGGGCGAGCAAATCTTCGTAACGCAGGTGGATATACCTGTCCCCGAGAAGCTGGCGGGCAATCTGGTGTGTGTCGGTTACGTTATGGCTCCAGCCCAGGGCAGCCTGGCGGATGCCTTTCTCGGTGAAGATCGATCTCTCTCCGGAAAGGAAAGGCATCGGGTCCTGAGAGAAGCTCTGGCGAATGCGCTGGTCCTCTGGGTTGAGATGTCCCTGGCGGTCAATGAAAGTCTGGAAGCGATGTGAGACGGCGGCATCGCGTCCGTCGCGGATGATGAAGATCAGGCGCGCCTCCGGGTACACCTTGACCATCTTGCGCACCGCCTCGCCATCCAGCAGGCTGTTGGGGCTTTTATCGCCAACCACGCAACCGGGGATAGACTTGCCTGCCAGGCGGGCATCGCGCTCCATAATGAAATCGGCAACGGCGCGCAGGACCAATGGCGAGAGATCGTGTCCCTGGTTCCAGCGGTTGCTGCGCCGGGAGAGCCAGGAACCGACCTCGGGGTCGGCAACCAGTGCTTCCAGCAGCGGGGCGCGGGTGAAGAAGTGCCCCTGATAGTTGCAATGCACCATTGGGTGAACGCGGATCAGGCGGGTGAGCAGGGTGGTGCCCGAGCGGGCGTGCCCAAAGATGAAGAATTTATCCAGCGGAAAGAAGGCTTTCGCCTCGGATACTTCTTCGGCGCTGATGGCGGGAACCTCACGCTGGCTCTGAGATGAACCGACACCCTTGATGAGAATATTTATTGCCAGGGATAATCGTCTGGATAGTCTTGGAAGCATGTAATTTTTGGTAATCGTATTAGTGAAATTTGTGTTTTATTAACCACGAAGGCACAAAGGCACGAAGTTAAAAGGCTATAGAACTACTCTCTTGATCCCTTGTTTGATAATCGGTACATTAAAATTGATCAGGAAACCGAGACGCTTATTTGCCAGCTTGAGGTAGGTGAGCAATTGGGAGAGATAAACAGGTGGCATTGTTTCAGTCGCTTTTAGCTCACAAATCACAAGATCTTCTACTAACACGTCAATGCGCATGGTTTCAGGCAGGGTGATACCATCGTACACAATCGGTATTATGACCTGTCTTTGAAAACTCAAGTTGCGTTTACTTAATTCATGACAGAAGCATACTTCATAAACACTTTCGATAAGTCCTGGTCCTAGATTCTTGTGCACATTGTAGGCCGCATCCACAATATCTGTAGCAATACGTTCTTCTTTTTGAGAAATTGGAGATGATAAATTCATATCCTTCGTGCCTTTGTGACTTCGTGGTTAAAATATTTCCAATCGACAAGAATGTTGGATCAGTGTATGAGTGACAGGAAAAAATCAGCAGTATGTTTTCCGGCGCTGCCATCGGTATAAGTACACTCCCGCTCGAGGAAACGGCGCTGGGCTTCCAGGTCGGCACGTGGATTGACCAGGTAGTGGTTGATGGCATCTTGAAGCGCGGATTCATCCAGAGCCACCCGCCCGGAACCTGAGGTGCGGAAGCGGGAGTGAGTGGGCCAGACCCCGATCTGCGACATGGGCACCCAGTATTTGCCGGGGTAGCCGTCCTGCGAATCGATGCACACGCTGACCGTCGCCCGCTCCTGGAAGGCGGCTTCCACGCACATCGTCGAATAGACGGTCAGGAAAATATCCGAGTGAGCCATCATCGAGGTCCGCTCGGTGACATCCTCGCCCGAGTAGTGGCCCAGAGAACCGAGGGGCACCGGCTCGACGACGTGAATATGGGGGTGTTGTTGAGCGAGCTGGCGGATACGGTCGGCTTCGGCTACATAATGCCCGCTCATATGGATCGGGTGCAGGCGCACCAGGAGCTGGGCCGGGGCGACCAGCCGATCGGAGATGACCAGGTCTGCCAGGGCTTCCACGTTCTGGATATTGGGCGACCAGCTCACAAAGCTGCTGGCATAGGTGAGCAGCTTGCGATTTGGGTCCAGCCCGTGCTGTCGAAAATAGTCCTGGCGAGGCAGCACCCATTCGCCGCGCACGTAATTGTCATAGGGCGGCATCCCGCCAATATTGACCCGTTCGGGGGGCCAGTCGGCACCGCCGATAAGCTCCTGTTTCTGGACCTCGGACCAGCAAGTGATCCGGTCCACCTTTGCGCCGGGCAATCCGTAGCTGCTGGAGCTATCCCAGCTGATGATGGCAGCTACCGTGGGAACTCCCCGGGCGGCAGCCTGGCGCAAGATGAAACGGTCCTGGCGGAAGCCGGGCGAGCCGGCAATCACCAGGGCTGGGTTATATTTTTCGAACAGGTCGGTATAAATGTCCGGGGTGAAACGTCCCTGGTAAGCTACCAGCGCCCGGCGCAAGGGGGTTGAGCGGCGCATCAAATGAGCAATCGCTTCCATAATGGGGAAAAGCTGGCGGCGGCGGGTATGGGCTTCGCTCTTAACTTGCTGGATATAACTGTCTACCACCGCCAGGTTGATCATGCCAGCCGCCCCGGCGCGGCGTAGGAAGTCCAGCCACCATTGCAGGGTAGGCGACACCGTCCGGGTGTATTTGGCAATCTGGTCCAGACGCAGTCCCTCGACGGTCATCCCCGGGTGCCCAAAACGGGCAGCGATGGCATCCCGGGTGTTGTCCTCGGTGAGGACGACCACCTCCAACCCAGCGTCAAGCAGGTTGGAGACAATATCGCTTTGCAAGAAGTAGAAGGCTGCCAGACCGTGATCGGCGACAATGAAAATGCGTTGGGAGGTCATTGTTGGGATAAGGATTTTTTAGAGAAGACAGATTTTTGGAACAAAACAGCTAGTTGAGCGAATACCAGGATGCCCGCATAGCTGAAGGCGAGATCAAGGATGGAAAAGCTGCGGTTATTCAAGAAGAGCTGGCTTAGCTCTTCTAGCGTCACAACTGGAAGTAGGATGATGATTCCCAGTAGAAAGCTTCTGGATACTATTTTGATCCTTCTGCAAGCTAGACTGAGGTTGACAAACAGGGATAACAAGCCCATTAAAAGTAGGTGCCCAACGAGATCGCCATAAGGAAAAGCATAAAGCGATGAGATCATTTGCGGCATCGCTCCTAAATCGGCGAAGAAAATGATCAAAACCAGCATAAAGATCAACAGAAGGGTAAAGGCTACCGGGCGGCGCATAAATAGATCACACATTTTTTTTGTAAACTAGTTGATAGCCAGTCGGTGCCTGGCTTCGGGCGCGTTCTGGAAGGATAACCTGTCCAGGACCTAGCAAAGCGAGCAGGGCGCTGGTGCTGGCTTGCAGTGCCCAGCTAATGAGGCGTCCAACATAGCGGCGCGCGGGCGGTAGTTCCGGCAGGACGGCGTTCTTCAGGTTGCCGATGCCCTCGGTAAGCACCGAGACGGGGTCGTAGAAACCTTCCAGGTGGGTGATTTCCAGACCGTGGTCGGGGGCAAAGCGGCGCAGGGCGTAATGAGTGTAGCGGGCGAAATCCAGCGGCGCCTGGTGCATCTTGACCAGGAAGGGGATGGCAATGATCAGCACGCCGCCTGGCTTGAGCATCGCTGCCAGGGCTGATAGCAGGGGATGCGGAGCATAGACGTGCTCCAGCACATTCATCAGCAGGATGGCATCCAGGCTGGCGTTACGGAAGGGGTTTACCAGGGAAAGATCGCAGACGATGTCCACCTCAGGGTAGGGATAAACATCCAGCGCCAGGTAATACGGGTGCTGGTCGAAGAGATCGGCAAAATCGCCCCGCCCGGCGCCTACATCCAGGATCAACGCCCCCGGGTCAAGCTGTCTGACTTGAGACTCCAGGAAGCTCCAGTTCGCCCTGCGCCAGGGGGTGCCCACTTGGGGGCCACGCACCAGTTTCTCGGACGGGCGGATGTCCGCTGGTGGCGCGACAAAGAGTGGAATCCCTTTCTCCACGGGGATGGTGCGGCCGCAGGCCTGGCACACCAATGCCTGTTGCTGCGCGACCAGCTCGCCGCGACAGCGATCGCATACCAGGATTTTCAGATGGTGCATCTTTATTTCTCCTGGCTCTCGGAGTACAGCACGCGGAAGAGCAAGTTGTACGCTCGCAAGAGCAATCGCTGGAAGCGCGGCCGCTTCGCCAGGGAGGTCAACCAGCGCTGGGTACGGGAAGCCCTGGCAGGGGCACGCTTACGGGCTGTCTCGTGGGAAGCTGGAATCGCCGTGATCTGCTCGACCTCTTGCAGCAGGCGCTCGTTCACCGTGTTACCCATGTGAAAGACATGCGCCCTTGGGGTGGATAAGTGTAGGTAGCCCAGCTGGTCGATCTTGTGGTCTAGTGACATGGTCTCGGCGCGCAGCAGCCCCCGGGTGGCCGGGAGAGGCACTACCTGGCGGGCGACCTGGCGGGGGATGCGGAACGGCATCTGCGACGCGCCCAGGATCGCCTGGGTGTCGCTGGGCTGGTGGGTGAGGGCCGGCAGCGGCGTGTTGTGGAACTTGGCAGCCAGCTCATCGTTAGCGCCAATCCCAAAGCAGTATTCATCAACCGTACCTTGATCAGGCCAGTAGTCTCCAAAGCGGTATTCGGGATCAAAATGCAAAGCCTGGTGAGCCTGGCCTTCACCCTCCATCACATCGTAGAAATTGGGCTGGGCGCCAACCATCCCCGCTTTGGGGAATGCCTGGAGCACCTGCAGGCTGGCCGGCAGCCAGCCGGGGCGGAAGAGCACGTCCGAATCGGCGTAGCAGATCAGCTCATTGGGCAT
>JBFYSV010000308.1:0-13389 GCA_041301185.1 Anaerolineae bacterium | reverse complement strand
ACCCGGTTTTGCGATCTCGCAAATCAGCTCGAGAACGGCCTGGTCAGCTCCAGCTTCAGGCGCATCTTGACATCCTTGTCCACGAACAGCGAGCCGTGATACTGCTGCACCGGGTGGATCTCGCTGCCCTCCAGCACGGTGCTCATCTCCAGGATAGTCGAATCGCCGTTCGCCTCCGAACGGTAGTCGATCTTGTGGATCGCCCCGGCGGCATTCCGCTGCAAGGTTAAGCTGGCGATGGTCTTCAAGCCGTAGCCGAAGATCGAGATTGCCGGGATGCTGGAGCGCACGCCAAGCTCGCGGCGGAACTCGCGCCCAGCGCGCAGCAAGGGGCGGTACTCCTCCGGCAGCCAGCTCTCGTCTTCCATGAAGTTGACCTTCGTCCCGGCGGCGTCAACCGGCAGGGGATAGACCGGCAGGATCTGGTAGCTGGAAGGGAAGCTCATCGAGACCTGGCGCAGGCGCTCGCCCATGATGCCGAAGGGCAGCAGCTCGGGGGCGCTCAGCAGGCTGGTCAGGGCCTTCACCACGCCGCGGTGCGGGCCGCCCATCAGGATCACCCGCTCCACCCGGCTCTTGCCGCCCAGGCGCTCGATATAGTAGCGGCTGACCATCGTCCCCAGGCTGTGTCCGATGATGACCAGCGGCTGAGTGCGCGGCAGGCTCTCCACCAGCGCTCCCAGCTGGCGGGCGGAGGTGCGCACGTCCTGACGCCAGTCGTAGGCAAACTCGAAGAAGTCCACCCCGCGCTGGTAGCCCAGCTCCTCCACCAGGTAATCTCCCAGGCGGTTGTACTGGTCCAGCTTGACCAGGTTGGGAACGATCACCACCTCGTCCACGATCTTGCGCGGCTCGGCGGGTTCCGGGTAGCGCAGGGTCTCCGGGTTGGTGAACAGGGTGCGGATATGGGGGAAGACCCGCTCGTTGCCGCGCCACAGCTCGCTGCCCATCAGCCCGGGCACGAAGATCACGATCCGCCGGCTCCCCACTGCCCCGATGCGGGTATCTGCCAGGGTAAGCGATTCTTCCTCGAAGCCGCTCTTGAAGACCAGAGTCGCCTCGCCGATCTTGAACTCGTCGCCGTCCTCCAGAATGAGCTGCTCGACCCGTGCCTCGCCGTGCCAGGTGCCGTTGGTCGAGCCCAGGTCGCGCAGGATGAACAGGCTGCCCTTGCGCTGAACCTCGGCGTGCTGGCGGGAGACTTTGGTGTGCTCCAGGACGAGCTGGTTGGAGTCCACCCGCCCGATGCTGAGCGAGTCGAGATCCTCCAGCGGCACCTCCCAGGTGCGCTGGGGGGTCATCACCACCAGGCGCGGCTGGCTGGTCTCGTTGATGGCGTAGGGCAGCACTTCCTGGTCCATGGCTTTGTCCAGATCGGCTTCCCGGTCGATGACCGTCATCCCCACTAATTCGGTTGCCGGGGATCGCTCGTAGCGGAACTGCGAGCCGCCCAGGCTGACCAGGTCGCCAAGCTGCAAGAGGCTGCGCTCGACGCGCTGCCCGTTCACATAGCTGCCGTTAGACGAGCCCAGGTCCACCAGGGTGCACGCCCCGGGGGCGCATTCCAGGCGGGCATGGCCCCGCGAGACGCGCCCGTCGGAGAGGGGGATATCGTTGGTGGTGCCGCGGCCAATGGTCACCCGGGCTTTGCCCAGCTCGTACTCCTGCTCCGGACCGCCCTCAGAAATTAGAATTAATTTGCCGTAGTTATTCTCCATAGCTATCCATCCCTTTGATTGATAGGCTGCCCGAAAATTCGGAAGACAACCAGACGGAACTAACGTGAATATCGGACAAGTACCCTCTTAAGAAGACAAATGTCGTTTCGAGGAGCCCTTCGCAAGCTCAGGATAAACTTGGCGACGAGAAATCCCTGCGTAACCCATTTATAGATAATCAAAGCAGGGATTCCTCGCCCTTGCGGGGCTCGAAATGACAGGCTAGCCATAGGAAGAATTCTTACCCGAGACTGACATTAACCAAGTTTTGCGCAGCCATTAATTCAACAAACGCACCTCAAAATTATCGAACTGCCACTGTCCGGTTTCGTTAACATTGGATGTGCCTACAAATAGGCCCGGCTGTCCATCGCCCAGGCCGAGCGGGCTGTATTGGGCGACCAGCTCGTCGTTTAAGACCAGGTAGGCTGTGTTACCTTTGGCGATGACCTCCATGCGGTTGTCCTCGCCTGGCAGGAGCGAGGTTGTGTCGCTCCAATCGATGAGCGCCGTCCAGGTCGAATCCTGGAACTGGTACAGGGCGTAGCGACTGAAATTGCTGATTTTGTACACCAGGTATTCCTGGTCGGCGTTCTTGCGGAAGATCAGGCCATACTCGCCCGCCTGCGATCCGGAGACCTGCCGGACGGTAGCCGCCAGGTGAAAGTCCAGGGCGCTGACCTTGTCGGTCGCTGCCCACCACGCGGTCGGCTGCAGGCCGTTGACATCCCAGGTGTAGCGCCCGTCTTCGATGCGCATGTCGATCGAGCCGAACTCGGCCGAGCTGGATAGCCCGGTGGGCCAGTTATTCGTGTTGTCGTCGAAGTTATCCTGAAAAACCACCGGCTGGGAGCGGGCCTCGTCCACCACGGCGGAGAAAGCCAGCGAGGTGCCCACATCGGGCAGCGCCACGCAGTTGCCACTCTCAGGGATAACCGTGTGGTCGGGGTTGGCGACCAGCACGCACAGCTGGGTGGCGTCTTCCGGTCGGTCAGCCTGGGTGAAGCCAGTGAACGGCGAGGCACCCCCGTACATCAAACGGTTGCCGGTGGCGCCTGCCTGGTCGGCAGCAAAGATGTCATAAAAGAAGTGCATGTGGGTGCCGGGCAATGCCGGGGTATAGCCGTTGGGGGTGAATTCGACCACGTAGCGCCCCTGGTCGTCCAGGCTGATCTGGTCGATCTGCACCGACAGGCTTTCCGGGCTGCCCTCGGGCAGCGGCGGGGTCTCTGCCAGGGGCAGGGTGCTCAGATCGCCGGAGAACTCCGAGCGGCTGCGTTCCAGCCAGCAAGTCTGGCCTGGGCTGGCGGGGCTATCCACCGTCCACCAGGCTTCATCGGCTGAGATGCCGCTCACCGTTAGCACCTGCCCGGCGCTGAGCTGTCCCTGGGCGGGGTAAGCCGGGCCGGGTCCTTCCAGACAGGGATCATCGAAGACTGGCACGGCGACGTTCACATCGGGCAGGATGAAGCAATTGCCGGAATCAAGCTGGATGCTGTGGTCGGGGTTCGCCACCCGGATGCACATCTGGGTGGCGGCTTGTGGGCGGTCGCTGGTGCGGTAGTCCTCGAAGGGACGCGGCCCGCCGTACAGGATCCACGGCCCGTTGCCGGGGTGACCCGCCTGCTCCTGGGGCACAGTGTTAAAAAAGAAATGCACGTGCTGCCCGGGGAGGACCTCGGTGTACTCGAAGGTCTCGTAGTCCACCACATACGCGCCCGTCTCGTTGACGGTGATGGCGTTGATGCGCGAGAAGGGTACCCCGGCTGGGATGGTGGGCGTGGGAGATTGGGTGGTGGTGGGGGTCACGCTGGGCGGCGCGGTGGGAATAACCGTGGGGGTGAGGGTTGGGGCGGAGGTGGCGCTGGGTTCAGCTGTGGGGAGCACGGCCTGTGCCGCTTGGGTAGCGGCTGGGGCGGTGGTGGCGGCAGGAACGGCGGGCGGCGTGTTCGATCCGTTAAAACCGCGCAGCGCAACCCCAATCAGGATCAGCACCAGCAGCGCTGCACCCGCAATGCCGCCCCACATGAGCCATTTCGGGCGAGGTTGGGCTGGCGCGCCGGTGGCAGGCATACCAGGCTCTGGGGTTCCCGTATCCGCGGCAAGGGTGGAGCTGGGGGCAGGAGCAGGCGCGGATTGCGGCGCGGATTGCGGCGCGGATTGCGGCGCGGATTGCCCTGTGACGGATGGTCCCTGAGCGGCGGCTGATACAGCCGCGACGGTAGCCGCATTCCGGATGGTCTCGGCTGGCTTTTGGGGCGGGCGAGCTGGCTCCGAAACCGGCTCGGCAGCGGTAATCTGCCCCGAGACGGGCGGCGGGGTGGCGGGCGGGGCAGTCGCTAGGGAGGCGGGTTGCCCGGGCTGGTCCGCCACCGTGGCGGCTGGGGCGGCGCTGCTCAGAGCGGCTTGCACGCCTAGCAAGGCAGAGGCAAATTCTGCCATAGATGCGTAGCGGTCTTCCCGGCTTTTGGCGAGCGCTTTTCCGATGACGGCTACCAGGGCGGCGGGCACCTCCGGGCGCAGCTGGCGCAGGTCGGGCAGCGGGTCGTTGAGGTGCATCATCATCAGGGTCATCGCCGAGTCGGCTTCATACGGTGGGCGCCCGCTGACCGCCTCGAACAGGGTCACCCCCAGGGAGTACTGGTCGGAGCGCGGGTCGGGGGTCTCGCCACGGATCGATTCCGGCGCCAGGTACAGGGCAGTTCCGACCACCGCCCCGGTGGCGGTATGCTTCTCGCCGCCGGTGATCTTGACGATGCCAAAATCCATCAGAATCGCCTGCCCGTGGATATCCACCATGATATTGGCTGGCTTGATATCGCGGTGCACCAGCCCCCGGTTGTGAGCGTACCCGGCAGCGTCGCAAATGTTGATGATATAGCCAATGGCTTCGCTCAGCGGCATGCGCCGGTTGCTCTTATTTAAACGCCGCAGGCGCTCTTGCAGCGTCTCGCCCGCCACGAACTCCTGCACCATGTAATACAGGTCGTTATCGTGGTTGAAGTCAAACACCTGGACGATGTTGGGGTGGCGCAGCTGAGCGACCGCCGTGGCTTCTTCTTCGAAGCGCATCACGAACTTGGGATCATCCGCCAGGTGGGCGTGGATCAGCTTGACCGCCACCACGCGCCTTAAGTTGGGATCGTAGGCTTTATAAACGGCCGACATACCCCCCTGGCCCAGGATATCATCGATGCGGTAGCGCCCTCCCAGGGTTTGTCCGATCCAGCTCGGACGGGTCATAAAATATCCTCCCATTAATGGTGGGTCGGGGTGTTTTGCGACGGCTATGCCTCCGTAAAACACCCTGCCCACCGATCACAATGATTGCTTATAGATAATTTAGAGTAAACTTCTGAAGGTTAGCTAGATTATATCGTAGCTAAAGTGGCTGTCAAGGAGATGTGATGATTGTCCATTATAATCGTCATCGGGCACCCCATGGACGAGAGACAGACCCTGATCCAAACCATCGCAGTGCTGGAAGCACGCCTGGCAGACTTGCAGAAGCGCTTGCCGGCGCATTCAATTCCACCGGCGATGATCACCGAGATGGACGAGCTGGACGAGCAACTGGCGGAAGCCCGCCTCCGGTTGGCGGAGTTGAATTCGCAGCCTCTATATTGAACCGCGAAGAAATTAAGAACGCCAAGAGTATATTGTGAAAATCAGGGTGCTATTGGCGGTGATGTCATCCATAAGCGCGCCTGGTGGGCTTTATTGCTGCGGCTTGCTGAACAGGAGCAGGGGGTCAATCGTCAGGAAGCTGCCGCTCACCCGCCATTGGCAGTAGGCAGTCATCTCTTCGGGTTTGGCGCTGGCGTCATAGTGCGCCATACCGGAGAAGCGCGCCCCAGATGGACCCACCCGCACCTCCAGGTGCAGGTGGGGGTTGAGTGCATTTCCGCTATCGCCGATGGCGCCGATGACCTGCTCACAGGAGACTGAATCGCCGGTTTCTATGGCGGGTGGCTCCAGCAGGTGTGCATAGAGCAGGTAGAGCGAGCGCGCCTCAGAGTCCCATTCCGGTGGCGCGGCTGGGGTGGGACAGGTGAGGGCGTTGCTCACCTGGGGTTCTGCCGGTGCGGGCGGCAGGTCCAGCATCTCCAGCCAGGCGGGGGGCAGCGAGTCCAGCGGAGTCTCGACCAGCACCGCGTTGCCGTAGGGAAACCTCCCGCTCATCACCAGGGCAACTTGCCCCTCCAGGATAGCCAGCACCGGCAGGCCGGACAGGGATATGCCGTTTTGCACCTGTGCCAGGTCAACTCCCTGATGCGGGTCGTCTGAGCCTAGGGGCGGCGGCTGGTAAGGGTTGGAGATGATTGCAGGAAGACCATCCAGTGGGATGCCCTGCAGCGGAGAGCAGACCTGGAAGGCGGGTTGGGTAAGCGTTGGGCTGGCAGTTGGGTCTGGTGCGGGAGTCGGCGAGGCAGGGGGCGAAACGGTTGGTGAGGCAGCCGGCGGCGCCGGGCTGTTAGTTGGAGCGGCGGTCGCTGGTGGGTTGGTAGCGGGCAGGCTGGCGCACGAAGAAGTTATTCCTGCTAGCAGCGCGCCGAGCAACGCCAGCCTGGCGGTATGCCGCACCACTACGGCGTATGCCGTTAACCTGTTGCGATGACCGGCTATTTTACCCGCTCTCCCGACTCACAAGATCTGGCGGATATCAATGCCGCGTGCCGCCGCACGCGCCTGCATCCAGTCCATCTCCGTCTCAGGGACAGGCTGGATCTCTTCCACCGGGCGGCGTACCAGCACCAGGGCGTTCTCCGGGCAATGCGGGACGCACACCCCGCAGCCCACGCAGCGCACCCCGTCCACCTGGGCGGTGATCTCCAGGCTGAGGGCGTCAAACTGGCAGTAGGGCAGGCATTCCGCGCAGGCGATACACAGGGATTCATCCACCTGGTTGACAAACGGGGAACGGGCAACCACGTTGGCGATGCCCATCTCTGCCATGCCGCGCAGCACCCCGCACGAGCAGGTGCAGCAGTTGCAGATATACCAGGTGCCGCGCTGGTTATTGCTCACCGAGTGCACCAGCCCGGCCTGGGCGGCGCGCTGCAGGGTTGCCAGAGCCTCATCCTGGGTCTGTGCGTGCACCACCGGGCTGTTATCGAATGCACCGGGGCGGCTGTTGAGCACCATGCACACGTCCACCGGATGCTGGCAGGGATCGCCGATCAGCGCTTTCTGCACCCGGCAGATACAGTCTACCACCCCCCATGCCTGGGCGGCATGCACGATCTCGGCCGCGCTCTCGTAGGGGCGCACTTCCATATCCACCCGCACGGTCTCGTTGACCGGCACCACCCGGTGCACAGAGGGCGATGTGCTGAGCACCTCGCGAAAAGCTGTGTGGTAATAGTCTTCGAATAAGCGCGCCAACTCGGCATCCATCCGCCCGATCTGCATCTCGTAGATGCCCACCACGAAGGGCATCAAGCCGTAGCCCAGACCATCTTCTGTGCGACCGGCAGCGATCAGCCCGCGCTTGGCCATGCTCTTTAGCACGGCGCCCAGCTGCTTTGGGTCAGCATTCAGGCGTTGGGCGATCTGCTCGGGGGTTTCGCGGTTCAGGCGCAGCTTGGCTGCCAGGGAGGCTTCTTCGGGGGAAAACAGGCGCGCCAGCAAGCGCACCTCGCTGCCGTCATCGGCGGCAGGAAAACCGTTGGGCAGGCTGTCCAGGCGTTGCGCCAGCCGGTGGTAAGGGTTGTTGTCCATGGTCACCTTCCTTTGGCGATCCCGTCAGGTTAACCAGAAGGGCAGGGTCTGGCGGGGAATTCGATGGATTAATGAGTAAGATACCGGAAATGCCACCCTGCGGCAAGTGACAAATATCCTGATTTATCGGATGGGGAGACTGCTTCGTTGCCCAAAACGCTCCTCGCAGCGACAATAACCTTTCCTGTGAGAGCCTTGGTTAGGGGGAAATTGCATGTTGACAAGGCGTCAAAAAGCGTGTATTCTATGAGTGCTATAAACTCTACAGGACAAATAGACATTATGTCCTTTAGGTATCCCCAGACCGGAGTCTGACTCGCAACGATGCGACTATCCAAACGTGGTGAATACGGGCTGCGCGCCATGATTGACCTGGCTGCCTGGAATCATGGTGGCGCGATTGTCCAGATCAAAGATATTGCTGAGCGGCAGCAGATTCCCTCCAAGTTCCTGGAGGGGATCCTGCTGACTTTGAAAAACGCCGGCCTCCTGCGCAGCAAGATGGGCGTGGGCGGTGGCTATTACCTGGCAAAACCAGCCGACCAGATCAACCTGGGGCAGATCGTGCGCATATTGGATGGTCCCCTGGCGCCGGTGCGCTGCGTGAGCCAGATGGCATACGAGCCCTGTGGCTGCCCGGACGAAGAGACCTGCGGGCTGAAGCTGGTCATGTCCGATGTGCGCAATGCCATTGCCGATATCCTGGACCACACCTCGCTGGCGGATGTTGCCCGGCGCAGCGAGAATGCCCGCCTCTTCCTGGAAGCAGGCGGCTTAGCGGGTCCGGAACAAGAATAACTATTTTGACAGCCGCAGGGGCGGCCGGTATCTGTTTTTTTTACACGAAAGTATATAAAATCAATAGACAATATATGCAAATTGGGTTTTATAAGGAGTGACTGTGATGAAAATCTCAAAGCTAGACAAGTTGCTGGCTGTCCTTGTACTCCTGGCGGGAGTGACTCTCCTGACAGCCTGTGGCGGCTCTGGACAGAGCGACCCTGCCCAGAGTGATCTTTCTGGCGATTCTGGCGGGCAGGTTAAGCTCATCTTGGGCGCGTACACCACCCCACGCGAGGCGTACCGGGAGCTGATACCCATCTTCCAGAAACAATGGAAAGACAAAACCGGTCAGGATGTCATCTTTGAAGAATCCTACCTGGGTTCTGGAGCGCAATCGCGCGCCATCGTGGAGGGCTTCGAAGCCGATATAGCTGCCCTGTCCCTAGAGGCGGATATCAACCGTATCCAGGATGCCGGTCTGATCACCCACGATTGGAAGAGTGGCTCGTACAAAGGCATGATCAGCGATTCGATTGTGGCTTTTGCTGTGCGTCCGGGCAATCCGCTGGGCATCCAGGATTGGGCTGACCTGGCACAGCCCAGCTTGGAGATCCTGACTCCCAATCCAAAGACCAGCGGCGGGGCAATGTGGAACATCCTGGCCTTGTACGGCGCAGCCAAGCGTGGTTTTATAGATGGGGTGCCGGCGGATGACGATGCCGCTGCCCAGGAATTTTTGCTGAGCGTCTTGAAAAACGTAACCGTGATGGATAAGGCTGCCCGGGAAAGCATTACCAACTTTGAGAAAGGGATTGGCGACCTGGCAATCACCTATGAGAACGAAGTTCTGGTGGGGCAGCAGAGCGGTCAGGCATATGAACTGGTCATTCCCCGCTCGACCATCTTGATCGAGAACCCGGCGGCGGTTATAGACACCTATGTCGACAAGCATGGGACGCGCGAAGCAGCCGAAGCCTTTGTCGAATTTCTGTCTACTCCTGAAGCACAGGAAGTGTTCGCCAGGTATGGGCTACGTTCGGTTGATCCAGAAGTTGCCAAGGCAACCGCTAGCCAGTATCCTGAGGTAGAAGATCTGTTCACCATCGAGTATTTCGGCGGATGGGAGCGAGCTACCCCAGACTTCTTTGGCGAGAACGGGATCTATGTCCAAACTGTCGAGTAGGTGCAGGGCTTGAATCCATAGTACCAGCAGGAGTCGTGATCCAATGTCCATTCTTCTCGAACAACTGACCAAGCGTTACGACGGTCATCCGGTGGTGAACAATGTCTCATTAGAGGTGGGAGATGGGGAGTTCTTTGTGCTGCTTGGCTCCAGCGGGAGTGGCAAGACCACGATCCTCAGCCTGATCGCTGGCTTGACGGGAGTGGATCAGGGGCGAGTCCTGCTGCACGGGCGCGATGTGACCTACCTGCCCACTCAGCAGCGCAAGGTCGGCTTTGTATTTCAGAACTATGCCCTATTTGAATCGATGGATGTGGCGGAGAATGTCGAGTTCGGGCTGAGAATCCGTAAGGTGCCGGGGGCTGCGCGCCACCAGCGCAGGGATGAGTTGCTGGAACTGGTCGGCCTGGCAGGTTTGGGCAGCCGCATGCCGCGCCAGCTTTCGGGGGGCCAGCAACAGCGGGTAGCCCTGGCACGGGCACTGGCTTACCAGCCGGATGTGCTGCTGCTCGACGAGCCGCTGGGCGCCCTGGATGCCAAGATCCGTGCCGAGCTGCGCCGCAACTTGAAATCCATCCAGCGTACCCTGGGGATTGCCACCATCCTGGTCACCCATGACCAGGAAGAGGCTTTCGACCTGGGCGACCGGATTGGTGTGATGAGCTTTGGGCGGTTGCTGGAGATTGGCACACCCGATGAGCTGTACCAGAAGCCGCAAACCGAGTTTGTCGCCTCTTTTCTGGGGTCAGGTAACCTGTTGTTGGGGAAAATATCCTCGCGAGGCGTCCAGCTTGGCTCTTTGCAGTTCCCATTCACGCAGGATATCCGCCAGGATATAGGGGAAGGGCGCGTCCAGGTGCTTTTCAGGCCCGAGGATGTTGCCCTGGCAACGTCCAGCGAGGGATTGTCCTGCCCCGAGCTGGGGCAAGCTATCGTGGAGGAGGTCTCCTTCGGAGGCTCAGTTGAACGCCTGCGCCTGCGCCTGCCGCCGATTGCTGGCGTGCGCCCGATCTCCCCACCGGTCGCATTTGGAAGCAGCTCGATCCTGGTGGAAGCCACCCGCTCTCCTGAGCAAGCTACCCGCTTTCCGCTCGAGCCGGGATCTAAAACCTGGGTCGGCGTCCACCGCATTCATACCCTTGAGCATCCCGGTCTGAGCTTTTTAATCGTCACCGATGGGACCCGCCGCTCCCAGGCAGCCATCACCCTGGGAGGGCAGATTGCCCGGCTGGCGCATGCCCGTGTCACCCTGATCGGCTGTGGTCAGAACCAAGAATCTCTGCAGGCTCACCTGCAAGAAGCGCGCAAGCAGTTGGGCAGTGGTTTGGCCTCTCTGGATGCCCAGGCTTCACCCCATGCACCGGCGCAAGCCGTGTCTGTAGCGGTGGAGCAGCAGCCTTACGACCTGGTGGTCCTGGGCTTTAATTGTCAGGAAGATATCTCCCTGGCTGAACAGCTTTTGCACGTCGGCGAGCACCACCTGCTGTTGGTTCCCGGTCTGCAAGAAACACCGCAGCAGGCGTTGATTTGCGTTGCCAGTGGAGAGCCGGGCAAGGATGATATCCTGTTCGGCGGCAGGCTGGTGCGGCACCTCGGCGCGGAAGCCACCTTGTTATCGGTGTTACCGGCTGCCAGCAAAGACCAGGACCTGCTGAGGCGGACGGAGCGATTCCTGGAGGCAGGTGTGCAATCCCTTTCCCTGCTGGGTGTACCGGCAAAGACCGCCATCCGCACGGGGGTGGTGGCGGATGAAATCGCAGCAGAAGTTACCCGGGGCGGCTACGGCCTGCTGGTGCTGGGCGTGCCGTTGACCAGGCCGAATGGCAAGGTTTCGCTATCTGGCGCGGTGGGGGAAATCCTGGATAGCGTGACAGACCGGGCGATCTTGGTCGTCCGTTCCCACTACCTGGGAGCGAGGACTTACCCAATCGTGCTTGGCGAGCGCGGCTTGCTGGGCACGGATGCCGGTGGCTAGAGGAGCCAATGAGCGCTTACGAGATGAGCAAGAGTTCGAGCGAGGCAATTCCCGGCAGGGCTAACCGGGCGCCTTTACCGTGGGGACGCTGGGGGTTGCGCGCCGTTGCCTTATCTTACCTGTTGCTGATGCTGATCATTCCCCTGGCGGTGATCCTCCAGGACGGGCTGCGCGAAGGCTTGAGTGGGTTGTGGCAGCAGGTAACCATGCCGATAGCCTGGAGCGCTCTCAAGCTGACTTTGTGGACCTCGGCGGTGATGACGGTGATCAACACCGTGATGGGCACCCTGGCGGCGTATGTGCTTGTCCGTTACGATTTTCCTGGCAAAACCTTGCTGAACAGCGTGATCGACGTTCCGCTGGCGATCCCGACCCTGGTTACCGGCGTGATGCTGGTCGTTCTTTTCGGCCCCCAGCAGGCATTGGGCGCCTGGCTAAAAGAGGAGTGGGGTTTCTCGATCATCTTTGCCCCACCGGGCATCATCCTGGCACTGCTCTTTATCACATTTCCGTTTGTGGTGCGCGCTGTCCAGCCGGTATTGATGGATTTGGACCGCACCCAGGAAGATGCAGCTGCCACGTTAGGAGCGCAAGGCTGGACAATCTTCCGGCGGGTCACCCTGCCGCCCTTGATCTTGCCGCTGGCCAGCGGCGCCCTGCTCAGCTTTGCCAGGGCGATTGGCGAGTTTGGCGCGATCGTCATCGTTGCCGGGAACATCCCGCTCTACTCGCAGACTGCGGCGGTGTATGTGCTCGGCGAGGTGGAGTCGGAGAACCGCCTGGGAGCCAGCGCAGTGTCAATTGTCATGGTAGCGATTGCCTTCAGCCTGATCCTGGTTGTCGGGTGGCTGCAACGCCGCAGCCGCAGAGCGAAGCCGTGAGGAGGACCGAAATGGCTCACTCTCGTACGGTCACCAAACCAGTCTCCCCTGCCACGGTATGGATCCGGCGCTGCCTGATCGCCATTGTCCTGATCTACGTGGGTGTTTTGATCCTGGCGCCGATCGCTGCGCTGCTGCGGGGGGCGTTTGTAGATGGGCTTGGCGCCATCCTGGAAGCGCTGAACCAGCCGGATGTGTTTTCTGCCTTCTGGCGCACGATAGAAATCTGCCTGATTGTGGTGGCGGTGCATGCCGTATTTGGCACGATTGTCGCCTGGGTGCTGGTGCGGGATAAATTCCCCGGCCGGGATCTGATCAACGGTTTGATTGATATGCCCTTTGCCATCTCTCCGGTGGTAGTTGGGTATATGCTGCTCCTGTTGTTTGGTCGCAACGGGCTGTTCGCTCCGGTGCTCAGCGCGCTGGATCTTCAGGTGGCTTTTGCCTTCCCGGGGATGGTATTGGCGACTCTGTTTGTGACCTTGCCTTTTATGATTCGGGAGCTTATCCCCATGCTGGAGGCATTCGGCATCCAGCAAGAGCAGGCTGCGGCAACCATGGGCGCCAGCAGCTGGCAAATCTTTTGGCGGATTACCCTGCCTGCGCTGCGCTGGGGGTTGATCTACGGCATCACATTAACATTTGCTCGCGCCCTTGGCGAGTTTGGGGCGGTGCTGGTGATCGGTGGGGGCGTGCAGGGGCGCACCGAAACTGCGACCCTTTTCATCTACCGCGCCCTGGAAGAGCGGCAGTATGTCGGCGCGTACAGCGCAGCCATTGTGCTGGGACTTTTATCGCT
Organism: Anaerolineae bacterium; assembly: GCA_041301185.1. Lineage (GTDB taxonomy): Bacteria > Chloroflexota > Anaerolineae > Anaerolineales > UBA4823 > JAQBDA01. Next base: position 329 of record JBFYSV010000308.1, on the reverse strand, counting down.
AGCCCTGGTGATCGGCACAGACTTGCTGCGCCGCAGGGAACAGGGATGAGAATCGGGCTATAATAAACTCCAGGATTGGTTTTAGCGGTTCGCTGGAGTGATGGGATGAAGAAAAGCCTGACATACCTGCTGGTGATATTGGTCCACTTGGGCCTGTTTGACTGTCAGAAACCGGCAGCTGCCCAGGACGATTTGCCGATGGTGCTGTAGTTGGCTGCCAGCGGACCGGTCACACCGGCGATGGCTGAGTACCTGGAGCGCGGTATTCGCCAGGCAGAGCAGCGCGGCGCTGAGCTGCTGGTCTTTGAGCTGGATACGCCCGGCGGCAG
>JBFYSV010000304.1:0-3799 GCA_041301185.1 Anaerolineae bacterium | reverse complement strand
CTGCCTGCTGCCACTTCCTGCTGCTGTGGGTGCGCGACCCGGCAGGGGTGGTGGCAGAGCTTAGCCGGGTTACCTGCCCCGGGGGGAGAGTGCTGCTGCTGGCAGAGCCAGACTACGGCGGGCGGATCGATTACCCCTACGAGCTGGCGATCCTCGGCGAGTGGCAGAGCCAGGGGCTGACCCGGGCAGGCGCCAACCCGCAGATCGGGCGGCGGATGAGCGCCTTGCTCAGCCGGGCGGGGCTGGTCGCGATCGAGAGCGGCGTGCTGGGAGGCCAGTGGGCTGGCGCACCTGCTGAGGATGATTGGCTGATGGAATGGCAGGTGCTGCGCGCCGACCTGGAGCAGTTGCCCGGCGTCCTGCCCGGACGGGAAGCGGACATCGCTGCCTTGCAAGAGATCGACCACCGGGCATGGCAGCGCGGCGAGCGAGTGCTGTACGTGCCTACGTTTTACGCCTGGGGGCGCAAGCCATAGCCGAGGAGGGCACCCGGTCGCGGCAATCCCAAGCAACCGGCAGAAGACTGCACGACTCCGGATGGTATGCCGGTAACAAGATCGCTTCACCGCTTCGCTGCACAGGACAGCAGCTTCTTCTAGAAATATGACTGGATAACTCCTCTTCCGCATTTGTCTCTCCTGGAATACAATATGCTTACCTGTCCTGCCCGGCGAACACGCGCCGGGCACTGTGTATTCGCCAGATGGGCAGGCAATATCCATCCTAGATGAGGGTAGAAAAATGAGCATAGAAAAAGAGCGGCTAGCAGATGCTAGAGATAAGAAAGTCCCCTGGCGCAAGTGGGGTCCCTACCTGAGCGAGCGGCAATGGGGCACTGTGCGCGAGGATTACAGCGATAACGGCGACGCCTGGAACTATTTCCCCCACGAGCATGCCCGCTCCCGGGCGTATAAATGGGGTGAGGATGGACTGGCGGGCATCTCGGATGACAAGCAACGCCTGTGCTGGTCGCTGGCGCTGTGGAACGGGGTGGACCCGATCCTCAAGGAGCGCTTGTACGGGCTGACCAACGCGGAGGGGAATCACGGCGAGGATGTCAAAGAGTATTACTACTATCTCGACAGCACGCCGACTCATTCTTACATGAAATACCTGTACAAGTACCCGCAAGGGCAATTCCCCTACCAGCAGCTCGCCGAAACCAGCCGCAAGCGCACCCGGGACGAGTTGGAGTACGAGCTGATCGATACCGGGATATTTAATGAGGATCGCTATTTCGATGTCTTCGTGGAATTCGCCAAAGCCGGTCCGGAAGACATCCTGATCCAGATCAGCGCGGTCAACCGCGGACCTGATCCGGCGCAGTTGCATGTGCTCCCCCAGCTCTGGTTCCGCAACACATGGTGGCTGGAAAGCGTTACCCCCGCTCCAGAGCTGAGCAAAGGGGTTGAACCTGAAACGGGTCGTGCTATTCATGCCAAACATCCCGGTTTGGGTGAGCGCAGCCTGTACTGCGCCGGCGCACCTGAGCTGCTCTTCACCGAGAACGAGACCAACCGTATAAGGCTATTCGGCGAGGAGAACACCACCCCCTACGTAAAAGATGCCTTCCACGAGTACGTGGTGGGCGGCAACGCAGGGGCGGTCAATCCGGCGAATACCGGCACCAAATCTGCCGCACATTACGCCCTCACCTTGCAGCCTGGAGAGACCCAGGTAATCCGCCTGCGCCTGTCCGATGCAGCGCCCTCGGCTAAATTCCAGCCGTTTGGCGCCGAGTATGATGAAATCTTCAATTCCCGCCGGGCAGAAACAGACGAGTTCTACCAGGAAGTGATCCCCACCAGCCTGAATGACGACCAGCGCAACATCATGCGCCAGGCACTGGCAGGCATGCTGTGGAGCAAGCAGTACTACTTCTTCGACCTGGATACCTGGCTGGAGGAGCACGGCTCGAACCCGATTCTGGGCGGGCGGCGGATAACCCGCAACCGGGATTGGTACCACATGATCAACGATCACGTGATCTCCATGCCAGATAAGTGGGAGTACCCCTGGTATGCCGCCTGGGACCTGGCTTTCCACACCCTGGCCTATAACCTGGTCGATCCGGAATTCGCTAAAGACCAGCTCGACTTGATGCTGCAGGATGTGTACCTGCACCCCAGCGGGCAAATACCGGCTTACGAGTGGAACTTCAGCGATGTCAACCCGCCGGTGCATGCCTGGGCAACCCATTTTAACCACGTTATTGGGAAAAGCCTGGGGTTATCTGACATTGATTTCTTGAAGAAGACTTTCAACAAGCTGCTGTTCAACTTCAACTGGTGGGTTAACCGCAAGGACCCGGGCGGGCGCAACCTGTTCAATGGTGGTTTTCTGGGGCTGGATAACATCGGCGTATTCGACCGCAGTGCGGCGCTGCCCACCGGGGGCTATCTGGAGCAGGCGGATGGGACCGCCTGGATGGCTTTCTTCAGCCAGAATATGCTCTCCCTTGCCCTGGAGATCGCCTACCACGACCCGACCTACCAGGAGATGGTGCTCAAGTTCGTCCAGCATTTCCTGTGGATCGGCGGCTCGATGGACCGGGTGGGGGACAACCAGGACGAGCTATGGGACGAAGAGGACGGCTTCTTCTATGATGTGCTGGTCTTACCGGACGGCAGCGCCCAGCGTATCAAGGTGCGCTCAATGGTGGGGCTGCTGCCGCTGACCGCGGCGGTGGTAATCGACCCGAAGGTGCTCACCCAAATGCCAGAGATCATCGAACGCATCCGTGCCTTTGTTGTGAAACGTCCCGAGCTGGTGGCGAATATCCACCCGATCGGCCAGCCGGGCGTCAACGGGCGGCACCTGCTGTCTGTGATGAACGAGGACAAGCTGCGGCGTGTCCTGGGGCGCATGCTGGACGAGGAGCGCTTCCTGAGCCCGTACGGCATCCGCTCGCTCTCCCGCTGGCACCTGGAACACCCGTACACCTTCGATGTTCACGGCGAGAAATTTACCGTGCAATATCTACCAGCTGAATCCAACACCGGGCTGTTTGGGGGCAACTCGAACTGGCGCGGCCCGATCTGGTTCCCGGTGAACAGCCTGATCATCCGCGCCCTGCTGAACTATTACAGCTACTATGGCGACGATTTCAAGATTGAATGCCCCACCGGCTCAGGCCAGATGATGACCCTGTTCGATGTGGCGCACGAGATCGGCGCCCGCCTGGGGCGCATCTTCGAGCGCGACGAGCAAGGCAGGCGCCCTGTGTTCGGCGGGGCCGAGAAATTCCAGAACGACCCGCACTGGCGCGAGCATATATTGTTTTACGAGTATTTCCACGGGGATAACGGCGCAGGCCTGGGCGCCAGCCACCAAACCGGCTGGACCGGACTGGTGGCGGTGATGTATAGGCTATTCGGTAATATCACCCCAGAAAGCTATCTCGACTATAGCTCGGTGGTCAAACTGATCAAGGACAAATAGCCGCTCAAGAATTAATCCCAGCCAGGCTGTACTGCCCCTCCCGCAAGCCAATAGAATAGCGGGAGGGGCTTTTTATTTATAGAAAATCTTCCCCCAGCCAGGCGGAAAACGCAACTTCGGCGCTGCCCAGCAGCTCGCCGCCCGCTTCAGCCTCCTGGGGCAAGCGGTGCAATTGTAGCAACAGGGTCATGTCGTTGGGTGGATCGACAATATTTTTACCCTGGGTATAGACGGTGGGCAGCAGGTGGACCACCAGGCGCTGCCCATCGCCTTCGTAAATGAAGGCAAAGCCATTTTCAACCATCTGGGCGCTGATTAAGGTCATGCCCTGGACCCGCTCGAAAAGCTGGTTTACTTT
>JBFYSV010000303.1:0-20385 GCA_041301185.1 Anaerolineae bacterium | reverse complement strand
AGGATACCCCCCTCCGGGAAGGTCAGGGTCAGCTCCGGGTAGCGGATCAGGGTGATGGTGCCAGAGACGACCTGGGTTGGGCTGGGGGTGGGGGTTGGCAGGGTCGGGGTGGGCGGGGCGGGAAAGCCCGTCTGGGTGGCTGCCTGCTGGGCAGCTGGCGGGATGGGCGTGGCAGTGCGCGGGGCAGGATACGCGCCGGAAGATGTGCTGGTGGGAGCCTGCGTGACCGTCGTAGCGGTTCTGGTGATAGTGGGATCGATGATATTGGTGGCAGTAGGCGTTGGCGTTCCAGTTTGGTCGGCAGGGGTGGTGCTGGTTGCAGTTGGGGAAGGTTGGGTGCTGGTTGGCGTCCGAGTCTGGGTACTGGTTGGTTGCTGGACGCCAGGCGTTGCGGATACCGGCCCAAAGAACTGCGAGACCTGCTCAACAACTTCAAGCTTATACCAGTACGTGGAGCCGTTGACCACTTCTACATCGATCCAGGTATAGACCCACCCCAAGAACTGATCACCTTGCGGCTCAAACAAATCGCTGGCGCGCACGTAGGTACCATTCTGGGATGTGCTGCGCAAGACATAAAAGCCAGATATTCCGAACTCGGTGGCTGTCTCCCACTCGACAAACACCTGGTCCGGCTCGCCGGTAGCCGTAAATGAGACAAGGGAGACCGAAGCCCAGGCAGCAGGCGCGCCTCCTAAGATAATCAGGCTCAGGATAACGACCTGGGTAAGAAAGACGAATAATCTGTGGCGCACGTTATTTCATCCCGGCTGAGAAGCAGGCTCTGCCAGGCTCAGCCAATACCCTGGCTGCTAGGCGTCCTCACCTCCAGCAGGCCGCGCCCTAGCAGCTCCGCCAGGAATTCCAGAGTATCCTGTTCTGCCTGGGCAGCATCGACATCATATTCCTGGCACAGCTGGGCTGCGATCTGGCGAACGGACTGCTGCCCATCCACCATCTCCCAGATGCGAGTGCCCAGCTCGTTGAGCACCTTCAGCTTGCTCTGCTCGGCCAGCACCAAAATCGCCTCACTGCGCACGACCCGCGCCACCACGTCTGGCGAATGGAAGGGAACGCTATCCAGGGTCAGGCGAGAATTCATATCCGTCAAACCAGGCTCCTATCTCTCAATCTCCGGTAAGTATATCCGGTAGAAGCGCAAAGTGGAAGTGACTTGCACCGTGGCGGTCAATGCCGGGTCTCCCTGCGAGCGAGCCAGGATAACCGCCTGGTCGCTGCCCCCAGGAACGGCAGTGGAGGGCACCTGGACCTGCAAAAGGACGCTGGCGCTGCCCCCAGCCGGCAATGCGAGCGAGTCTAACCCCAGGCTGGCAGGCCACTCGCCGGATTCGTGGCTGAGGACGTATGTATCGTCCAGGCCACTGGGATTACTTACAATCAGGGTGTAATTCAGTAACTCACCCTGCTTCCCTAGTTGTTCTAACGGCTGGGCGGAGAGTTGCAAACCATAATAATAACCAGTTGTAGTTGCAATTACCTGTGACTGGCGCTGGCTATCGCCCTGCGAAGTGGCGGAGATGGTCAGCAGGTCGCTTTGCCCGTCGGTGATCGTGAGCGGGATCGCCACCTGCAGCGTGCGGCTGACGGCTTCACCCGGCAAGAGGGGGCCGACCAGCAGATCGCTGGAGACCGTCACTGGCCAGGCGTTGCCATCCAAGGCCAACTGGAAGCTGTCTTCGAAAGCCCCGTCGTTGGTCAGCTGGAGGGTGTAGGTGACCACTTCTCCCGCCGCGGCGACCTGGGCCGGCGGATCCAGGGCAAGCTGGGAGCCGTATAAATATGCGGTGGTGGTCAGGACCGTCTCCACCCACTGGCTGCGGTCTCCCGCCGAGGTCGCCAGCACCACGGCGGTATCGTAGTCGCCGTCGGCGGCATCGCCGGGGATCTGAAACGCCACCTGAATAGTTTCACTCCCGCCCGCTGACAGGGTCAGGCTGGCAGGCAGGGTCACGGGCCATACATTCCCGGCAACTACTAACTCTATGGTATCTGTAACTGAGCCGGTATTGGTCAATTGCAGCTCGTACTGGATCGTGGCTCCCGGTGGACCAGATTGATCGGGATCGCTGGCAGAAGCTTCCAGGCTGTAAGGGCTTTTCATTTTCAGGGCTGGGTCGCCGAATATGGTGAAGGTCTGCACCAGATCCAGGTTGCCCCCGGTGGCATACAGGTAGAGCCGGGCAGCCTCAGCAGCCTGCCCCAGGCTCCACAGGCCCTGATTGAACAGGGCATCGTAAAAGCCACGGTTCAGCCAATCGTGCCCGGTGGTCACGCCAAAACCGGTGGGTGAAAACGAAGCGACCATGCCTTTGCCGCTTGCCCGCAGCATCTCCTCCATCAGGCTTTCCAGGCGGCTGGGGGTGAGACCAGGATGATACCAATGCCCGTCCAGGCAGGTCATCGACAGGACGACCGGCAGCATGTTTCCATTGGACAGGCTGTTGAGATCGTCCGGGAGCAGGATGGATTCATTCGACCAGCGATTGATCGCCCCGTGCCCGATGTAATTGACCAGCATGGTGCCAGTCTGGTTGAGGGTGGTGGTGATGGCGTGGTTGACCTGCGGGCAGGCATTGTTGAACGGGCAGCCGTAATCATTCTCGTAAATGCGAAGCGGGGTGAAACCCGGCTCGGCGTAATCGGCAATGATATTCTCCGAAAACTGGACGAAGTCACCCGAACCAGCCGGGTCGGGCACGTTATCGGCGATGAAAACCAGGTTGCGCCCCCAGTCCTGGCGGGGGGCGGCTTCGTAGGCGATAATCTTATCCACCACGGCATCCAGCTCGGCGGAGGTATTGACCGGGATGCGGCTGACGAACAGGTCGGGCAGGATGTCATCGCCCACCACTGCCGCCAATGAGTTGGCGCTATCGATCACCCCGCTCCAGGGATCGACCCAGGCCAGGTTGGGCGGAATATACACCGGCAGGTTGTTGTAGCGGGGTGAGTTTTTAAAGTTCCAGGTGCCGTCGCCCACCAGCAGCAGGTACTCCGGCGGCTCTGACCACTCCTCAAAGGCGTATTTCAGGAAACGCTTGACCGCCAGCGGGTTGAAAATGCCATAGTTGAACTGGTTATACACATCCTGGATATCGATCACCCGGGTGGAAAATCCTTGAGCCTGGCGGTAGTCTGTCAGGCGCTGGGCAGGCAGGCCGAAATCGGCGTGGGCGACGACCAGGTATTCCGCCTCCAGGGTGGGGTCGGGCGGCAGGTAGTAGGCAATCTGGGAGGCGGGCACATCGCTGAGCACCCCGGCATAGAAACGGGCGTTCTCCGCGTGCGAAACTTCAAACTGGATGGCGTCGGCAGTGCGCGCCACGCCTGTCAGCCAGGTAGGCGTCTGGGGGGAGGTGATGTCCAGCACGCCCAGCTCGGCTGCCTGGTAGCCACTCACCTGGTAGCGCCAGGTGCCCACCTGACCGGGCGAGAAGACGATTTCGTCCCCGTCAGCCTGGTACAGGCGCTCGTAATCGATCTCGAACCAGTCAAAATAAAGATCATCTGCAACCAGCTGATCGGTTTTGTAGGCGACAAAATCCAGCGAGTTGGCGCCATCCACCAGGATATTTTGGGGCAGGCTGGTCTCAAAATGGTAGCGGCTCCTACCATCCCAGGTATGGTCATCGACCGGCTGGGTGTGGGCGCTATCGTTTAGATACAGCGTGGTGTGATGGTCCGGGGAGGCCACATCGTTTGAGCTGACCGAGATCACCTCGCCGCGCAGCGTAGCGGTGTAAGTGCCGCTGGCAACCCCGTTCAAGCTGACCGGGTACACCCAGGTGGTCCCGGCAGGGTTGCTGGTGTAATTGCGGTTCCAAAACCAGGTGTCCTCGCTGGCGAGGAGAGTCCAGCTCTGGTTGGCTACCCAGTAGACGGATTGCTCTGCCCGGACAGTCTGGCGGTAGGTTTGGGCCAGCGGGGCGTCCCCCGGGGGGGCGGGAAGCTGTGCCATCGCCAATCCCGGATCGGGCTGGAGAGAGAGCCAGTACACATTCTGGTCGGTGTATTGCTGCAGATAACCAGGCGTAATCTGGGGTGTCCAGGTGTAGGAGGTTCCGTCGGTGTTCTGAGCGTTGAAGGACAGCCAGTGATCGTCTTCCGCCTGGTACAGGTCTGCCTGATGCTCGCCGGTGAATTTTTGACCGTAAAACGCCAGGTACTCGCTCGAGCTGAAACTGTGCTCGTCGCCATCCAGGTTATGGGCGTAGAGTGCAACCGGCTGGCCCTGGCTGCTCAGGTGGAAATTGAGCGGGTCCAGGTTATCCACGTCCAGGCCGGCTTCCTGAAGAGTGGTGTACGTCAGGCGGTACAGGCCGTCCGCCTGGATTGGAATGCGGTAAGCGGGCTCGGTCATCGGCTCGATTGTGGACAGGGTCTCACCGGTGATGCCGGTTGGCATAGCTCGCCAGTCCTGGGCTACGGCAGCGTTGAGCAAACTCCCTTCAAAAAGCATATCGAAGGCATGGGCAGCCGGGCGGTTTTGGGTGGTCAAGATGGGTTGCCCGACGCCGCCGGACTCAAAGATTACTTCAACCAGCAGGCGCGAGCGCCTGGTTAAGCGTCCCTCCGCCGGGATGTATTGGAAGGGGAAGAGCTCCAGGCGAGCAAGGCGCCGGTCGCGCTGCCAACCGGCTTCCACCAGGCGGGCTGCATCCCCCGGATAGGGTTGCAGGGAGGCATAAGCAAGGGCGTCCTCCTGGTAAGCCAGCCTGCCGGGAGCCAGCTCGCCATCCAGGGGGGCGGGTGACGGCGCAGGCGGCAGGCGGTAGCTTCCGGGAACAGGCTGCAGGTCTTCCGCCAGGATATTCAGGCGGAGGCCGGCCTCCGGCGGCACGCCGATCAAGGCGCTTATCTGGGGAAGCTGGGGGGCGCCGGGCAGTGAAGTGAGACCGGCTCCATCGAGCAGCAGGGCGTCGTAACCCTCCCCATCCCGCTTGACCGGCTGGATGGTGTAACTGGCAGTAAACAGCTCCAGCAGCAGACCGTGTTCATCCGAGCGCAGCACCTGCAGCCGGACGGCTGGATCATCCTGTGCGGCTAGTTGTGCGGAGGTGACCGGGCGAAGGGGCAGCAAAATCGCCAGGACCAGGAGAAAGTGGATCGCTCTACGGATAATAATCGCCTTCATTTTTTCTGCTTTAATAAATAACGAGCTTCGCTCGCATCGAAGCTCGTTGCACTTGACTTATCACCTGCCAGGGTGTTTGCGGGACCTGTCTATCTGGATCAGCGCCGCCATTCGGTTGATAAGGTCACTATCGGGCGCTGTATCTGCTATCCAGGCACCGGACAACGCTATCCTTACGAGTCGGAATCGATGGACGGATCAAGGGGGCTCAAACCCGGAATTGGTGATCCGGCGCGCACTTCTAAATCAATCTCGTGAATAATTTCTGGTTTGCTGTAGGGTTTGCGCCCCACCTCTGCCACCACGTTGTCTTCCATGTCAATCCCCTTAAGGACAAAAAGATAAGATATGATCTCAATAATTGTAAGAATTTTATCCCAAGTTGAGGCGAAACGCAAGTGGCAAGCGCGCCAATACTCCTAAACTAACACAATTGTAATAAATTCGTCAGGAAGACCGGTCGAACAAATCCCCGGTTAGGCGGGCAACAGGCGGCCTGGTCCGGCGCTACCCCAATTGCGCGCCAGGCTGGCTGCCAGGTAACCGACCAGGAGGCTTGCCAATAAAATCGCCAGCTGGCCGGGCAAGGCGGCTAGCGACTGGCTGACCACTCCCTGGCTGACCACCGCTGATCCAGACGGCGAAAGGCCTTCCACCCGGTAGACGTAGCTCTGCCCGGGCAAGAACAGCGCATCCAGGTAGCTGTACTGGCTGACGCCCGGCGTGCCATGAACTTCTCCCAGCAAAACGAAGTCCTGGCTGCCCGTCGGGGCACGGTACACCTGGTAGGTGAGCTGATCCGTCCCGCTGACCGTCCATTGCAGCAGAACGCCAGGTCGAATGGTGAGCCACAAGATGACCAGCGAAAAGCCTGCCAATGCCAGCCCTGCCAGGATGGAAATTGCACTACGCTTTGCCTGGCGCTGGTGCAGCACCACCCGTTGAGATACCCCCTGCCAGACCTCCTGCCCGGGAGCTGCCTGCGGCTGAGACTGCAAGCCCGCCCGCAGCTGCTCCCAAAATGCCACCTCGCTGCGCAGCTCGGGGTGCTTCTCCAGCCAGGCCTCGACCCGCTGGCGATCAGCGGCGGGCAGGTTACCGCTGGCATACTGCGGCAATAGCCCGTGGATATCTTCGTCTGAATTCACTGCTTTGCTCATTGCTATCCAAATCCGTTTGGCAAGCTCATCGATCCTGTCCAGCGCTGAGACCTTTGAGGGAGATCAGGGCAGCCATCTGCCTGCGGGCATAGCTCAGGCGGCTCTTCACCGTCCCGACCGGGCACTCCAGCACCTGGGCAACCTCGGCATACGGCATCTCGTAATAAAGGACCAGCTCCAGCACGCTACGGTGTTGAGGGGAAAGCTGCTTGAATGCCTGCAGGAGTACCTCCCGGTCCACACGATCCAGGGCAATCTGCTCCGGGTTGCCGCTGGCTGGCAGGTGTTCAAAATCCGCCAAAGGCAGCTCCCGGCGCACCCGCAGCCAGGAGATGCCTTGCTTGTACGCAATGTTAAACAGCCAGGTTTTAACAGATGCCATCCGGCGAAAGCGCCCGGCGCCTTTCCAGACTGCCAGGAACACTTCCTGGAGCAGATCCTCTGCCGCCACCCCGTCGCTCAGCAAGCCACTCAGGAAGCTCAACAACATGCCGCTGAAACGCCGGTAGAGCTCCGCAAAAGCAGCCTGGTCGCGGCGGGCAACCCGCTCCACCAGGTCGACGTCTGGCACGGCGCGGAGCGAGGCCTCGCTGGCACTAATCTCACCTGTATAGTCGTGGAGCAGGCTATCCTGGTTCAATTCTCGCTCCATCCCGCCCCTTCCACCAGAGGCCAGAAAGAAGCATCCGGCAGGAAGTGCAAACGATAAGCGGGCACGCGCTCCAGGATCGCCTGGCAGCGCTGGATGAGCTGGACGCCTCGTGAGCGGTCAGCCGAGACAACCGGCAGGCTGGCGAACATCTCCGCCGCGGCGTGGGCAGCCTCCATCCGCTCCAGGAAGACCTGCCGGTCTTGCACCAGGCGGAACAAGCCTGCCAGGCGCGCCGGGGGAGCCGGGTTCTGCCCGTGGAATTGGTTCCAGAACGGGGTGGCATGCGCCTGCCATGCGCCGTCCCCGGGCATGAGCAGCACCAGATCATCGTTCAGCACCACATCCGGGGCAGATAAGCGGGCTACGGTACTCTTGCCACTGCCAGAATGACCGAAAAAGGCGTAAGTCCGCCCGCTGTGCAGAATCGCCGCAGCATGCAACAAGGCGCCGCCAGCTTCAAAAGCCAGCAGGGCGCAGACCGTCCGTAGATAATAATCCAGCTCAACCTCCGGACGCGAGCAGCGCAGGGTCAGGCTGCCGTGTCCGGCGAGCGGATCGATATAGCCCTGGAAATCTGGAGAATCATAGATTAGAGCACCCTCCCGGAAGCGCAACGGGAGCTTGATCAGGCTGTTGGAGACCCCGCCCGGCTCGATTTGAACGGTAGCCCGGAAGCGCTCAGGGCTGGCAGGCGGATAGCTGCGGTAACGGCGGGCAAGCTGCTCCGATAGGGAAACATTATCACAGGCGAGATCGATTCCCAGCCCGCCAATATCCAGTCTGACCAGAGAGTTGGCTTGAGCGGCGCTCATCCGGCTTCACCCGATCTCGCTCGGGGGGCTATTCCCGATCTGATTGCGGCTGGCAGACCGACGGGCGTAAAGGATTCCAACACCCATAAGCAAGATCAACACCACACCCAGGATCAGCATCAGCCTGGCCGCCGAGCCATTCTCAGCCTGGACCGAGATCGGCCCGAAGCGGTCGCGCCCGCCGTTGGATTGTACTTCTTCCAGCTCGTAATAATAGGTTCTGCCCGGTTGAACCGCGCGATCCGGGTAGCTGTAATCGCCGCCAGCCAGCGGATCGGAAGAAGCCGGGATGAGCTCATGGTTGACCTGGACATAAGGACCTTGCGGGATATCCGCCCGGTACAGGTTGAAGCCAACCGTATCCAGCTCGCTGGCAGTACTCCACTCAACCAGAACGGTGGCTTCTCGGGAGGCCTGCCAGAGCAGGAACACGGCTGCCAGGAGGGTCAATCCAATCAGGAGCTTAATGGTGCGCGTCACTCTAAAACCCAATCCATAGAGAAAAGATCATACTGCCAGACCTGACCCCCACCTAAATTGTGTGGATGGGGTAAGCTTAGGACTTACGCACTTGGCGAGGGGTTGGGTGCCCAATTCCTCCTTCAACTGCGTAACTTCTGAAATTATACCAACCATCCCCGCTTCGCTCAGCCCAGTGGGCGATGGTATAATAACAAAACCGTAAGCAACGCTGCAATCCGCTGAATAAACCTTTCGGCGATCTGCACTGGAGACATGAAGATGCAAGACATCCTGTAGAAAATGTACGGACGAGTGTCGGGGCAATCCCGCTTCAGCTATCCTGAACCGGGGGTGTTAAAGCCCCCGGTTCATTATTATCACAGGATGAAAACACATGCTTACTGCCCACAATTTATCAAAGACTTACGACTTTAACCCACTCCTGGAAAGGATCAACTTCAGCATCAACCCTGGCGAGCGGGTCGGCTTGATCGGACCGAACGGCTGCGGCAAGACCACGCTGGTCAAGATCCTGGCTGGCATCGAACCCCCCGATGGCGGGCAGATTACCCTGAACCCCAGAAGCCTGCGAATTGGCTACCTGCCCCAGGCTTTGGAGGTTGACCCACAAGAGACGCTGGGGGCGCTGCTCGAGCAAGCCAGCGGTGATCCGCTCGTCCTGCAGATGGAGCTGGAGCGGCTGGCACAGGCGATTAGCGCAGCCTCGCACGACCCCGAATTGCTCTCAGCCTATTCCACCGTCTTACAGCAAATCGAAAACCTGGATCCATCCCTGGCGCATTTCAAAGAAAATATCCTGCGCGCCCTGGGGCTGGCAGACCTGCCCGCCGGCACCCGCCTGGGCGAGCTGAGCGGCGGTCAGAAAACGCGCCTGGGGCTGGCGCGGCTGCTTGTGTGCCGGCCCCAGCTTTTGCTGCTGGATGAGCCAACCAACCACCTGGATATCCAGATGCTGGAATGGCTGGAAGGCTGGCTGGTTGACTACACCACCAGCCGGGTGGGAGGCAGCGCAACCGCTGCCCTGGTCATCTCTCACGATCGTACGTTTATCGACCGGACCGTGAATCGCATCCTGGAGCTAGACGATGAGACGCATCGCCTGCACGAGTACCCCGGCAATTACAGCGATTACCTGGAGCAGGTGATCGGCGAGCAGCAGCGCCAGATGGCAGCTTACAAAGACCAGGTCTATGAGGTGCGCCGCATGAAACAGGACATCGCCCGCACCAAGCAGCACTCGTTGCGGGTTGAGCTGAGCACCACTTCACGCCAGCCCGGCGTGCGGCGGATTGCCAAAAAGGTCGCCCGTAAGGCGAAATCTCGCGAGAAAAAACTGGATCGCTACCTGGAGTCCGATGAGCGCGTCGAAAAACCCAAACCAGGCTGGCAGATGAAGCTCGAATTTGAGGGACAGCCTCACCAAAGCCAGGAGGTGCTCACCCTGAATGAGCTGGCGATCGGCTACCCAGGGCGTCCGGCGCTGCTGACCGGGATCAATGGCTATATCCGCCTTGGGGAGCGAATCGTGCTCAGCGGGCCGAACGGCTGCGGGAAAACCACCCTGCTGCGCACGGTTGCCGGCTTGCTGGAGCCTGGCGGCGGGAGCCTGCGCCTGGGGGGCAGCGTGCGCATCGGCTACATGTCCCAGGAACAAGAGCTGCTCGACCCCGGGTTGAACGCGGTGGAGACCCTCCAGCTTTTCGCACCGCTGGCAGAATCCGAAGCGCGCTCTTTTTTACACTACTTCCTGTTCAGTGGGGATGATGCCCTGCGCCCTGCCCAGGGGCTGAGCTTCGGCGAGCGCTCGCGCCTGATCTTAGCCAGCCTGGTGGTGCAGGGCTGCAACTTCCTGCTGCTGGACGAGCCGATCAACCACCTGGATATCCCTTCCCGGGAGCGCTTCGAGCAGGCGCTGGCTCAATTCGACGGGACAATTTTGGCAGTGGTGCACGATCGCTACTTTATCGAACGCTTTGCCAGCCGGGTGTGGGAGATCTCTGAAGGCCAGCTGCGCGAGAGGATCTCGGCACAGCCAGCTGCGCCTGCCTGATCGGAGATAGCTGCCTTATAATCAATATTGCCCACACGATTTTAACCTGGCTCGTTTATTGCACCGCGGGATGATGTAAAATCAATTACGCGATGAGGTATCATCTAATGCAGACCAAAATCAAAGCTCTTGTTTGGAGCAGCTGATGAGACGATTCTTGATCTTATCCCTTTTATTAATATGCCTGCTGCCAGGCTCACTGGTGGGCCAGCCGGCTTCGCCACCTCCCCCGGAAGCCACCCCCCAGGCGCTCTCTCCCCTGGAAGAAGCCATCACCCAGGCTGCCCAGGCCAACCTGCAAGCAACCTACCCCGTGCCGGTGTTCGACGTGCGCGTCGAAAACATCAGCCTGTCGGAGGATGGGACGTTCGCTTCTGCCTGGCTGGTGACGGTCAATCCTGAGACCGGGGAACCGGTGCCCTCCGAGCCCGGGCTGGCGTTCGCCAGCTGGGATGGCGAGCGATGGGCCGTCACTTTGCCGGGTGACCCAGCCTGGCAATCCATGCTGGCAGCTGCGCCGGGGGATGCCCTGCTCTCAGAAGCGCAGCAATCCTGGCTGGCAATGGAGACCGCCCCCTACCTGCCCCAGGCAATCTCGCAGACTTTCGGCGGGTATATGCTGCCCTGGGCGGCGGGCAATACGGTCTATCTCTCGCGCAGCCTGGCGCACGATGCCTCCTTCCCCAGCGGCAACGCCCACTTCGCCTTCGATTTTTACATCTCCAAGACGATGTTTGATATCCACGCTGCCAAGGGCGGCACGGTGTGGGCGTACAAAGACAGCGTGCCCAACGACGACCATAGCGATGTCAACTATATCGTGCTGCAAGACACGTCGACGGTCCCCACCACCTACCAGCTCTACCTGCACCTGGCGCAGAACAGCATTCCCGCCGGGTTGAAGAACGTCGGGGCGCCGGTAGTGCAGGGACAACTGATCGGCGTGGCAGATAACACCGGGCAGAGCACCGGGCACCACCTGCACTTCCAGGTGCAGAGCGAGCCATACTGGAATGGCTACTGGGGGGTATCCCTGGATGCCACTTTCCTCGATGTAGATATCAACGGCGGACGGCCGCGGGTGACAGTCGACGCCCCGTACTGCAAAGTAACCGATGTATGCCAGACCTACCGCTCAGCATATGTCTCTGGCAACATCGTCCACGATCCGCCGAACCTGCCCCGCGGCGATATGACCGCCCCCCAGCAAGGGACCACCCTGCAAAGCACCACCCTCAACCTTTCCGGGTGGGCTGCGGATGACACCGGGCTGGCGAGCGTGCGCTTCAAAGCTTACTACGATGGAAGCTGGAAGGCTATCGGACCCTCCTTTACCACCTCGCCATTCTCGTATGGCTGGGATGTGTGCAGCAACCAGGTGCCAGACGGCCCGCTGAGCCTGTCGCTGGAGATCCGCGACCTGGACGGCAATTATGCCAGCGGCTTGCCCGGCTTGCGGCACGTGCTCAAGCAATACGAATGCCCGCCGCCCGCCCCGGCTTGCGCCCCGGGCGCCGATCAGGTCGCCCTGTTTGGCGAGCCAGATTTCGGTGGGGCTTGCGTGACCCTCGGTGCAGGTGACCATACCGGCTCAGCAGACCTGGGTACGCTTGGCGTGAACAACGCCGCCTCGATCCTGGTAGGCGCCAACGTGCTGGCAACCTTGTATGACAACGATGACCTGACCGGGCGCGGTGAGACCCTGGCCCAGAATGACAGCCACCTGGCTGACAACCGGATTGGCGCAGATAAGGTCGCGTCGGTGCGGGTGCGCTCAAGGGGCAATCCCCCGCTCACCCCGCGCCTTGCCTGGCCGGCGAGCGGCTATTCCGGCTTTACCTCTGAGGATAGCGCTGTCCTGGCATGGGAAGACGCCGGCGGGGCGACCGAGTTCAAGGTCAAGCTGGACGGAGTCGAGCAGCCCTGGCAGGCAGGTTCAGCTTTGCATACCGGAGTATTGACTGCCACAACCCACAGCTGGCAGGTGAAAGCTCGCAACGCGGCTGGCGAGAGCGCCTGGAGCGAGGCGCGCAGCCTGAGCATCACCTCCAAATCCGTCACTGCCACCACCCGCAACCTGCCATTCTCCGACGATATGGAGGATGGCTATAACGGCTGGAGCAATAGCAGCAACTGGGACCAGACCGCCAACCAGAACCATACCGGCGGTGGGACGGTAAGCTGGGGTTACGAGCCGTCCGGCGGCGATAACAATTATGACACCGGCGCGCCGAATGCTGGGCAGATCAGCTCACCGCCGATCAGCATCCCTACCAGTGGAGCCTACTACCTGCGCTTCTGGTACCTGTATGAGACCGAATCGGCAGGCGTGCATTGGGACCGGCGCTGGGTGCAAATCTCTGCCAACAACGGGCCATTTCAAGATGTGCTCCAGCTCTCGGACGACCCGCCCAATATCTGGCTGCAAAGCCCGGCAGTCAACCTGTCTGGGTATAGCGGGAAGACGATCCGGGTGCGTTTCCACTTCGAAACCCTCGACGCCCAGGCCAATAATTTCAAGGGCTGGTTCATCGACGATTTCTCCATTACCAGCCAGGCGCCGGACCAATGCGGCAGCACCAACGAGCCCAACAACACCCCGGCAGCCGCGATTGCCATCAACCTGAACAGCAGCACCCAGGGCGTCATCTGCCCGAACGGCGACCTGGATTATTACAAGTTCACCGCCAACGCCGGAGACCAGGTGGGCATCTCGACCCAGGCGCAGTACACCGGCTCTGAACTGGATACGATGCTGTTCCTGCTGGATAGCGACGGGAGCTCCGTGCTGGCAAGCAATGACGACCAGGTGAACGGCTCGCGCACCGATTCGTACGTGGGGTATCGCATCCTGCGCAGCGGGACGTTCTATATCAAGCTGCGCGCCTGGAACCAACCAAGCGTGGGCGGCGAGGCGTACACCTACACGCTTAACCTGATCCAGGGCAGCGACCGGCCCAGCGCATCCATCTCATCCCCTCCTGGCGGCACCTTCTTGCCAGCCGAAACGACCATCGTCGTCTCGGCACAAAGCACAAGCGGGGTATCGCAACTGGCGGTGGACGGGATCAGCCACGTGGAGTTTTACTGGCACTCCGGCGACTGGCTGGCTTCGAACTGGGTACTGCTCGGCGCGGACTGGGTTGGCGACGATGGCTGGAGCTACGCGTTCGACACCAGCCTGCTGGCAGAGCAGCGCGATATTGCCATCTATATTAAAGCGTACGATTGGGCGGGCAGCTGGAGCGGTGCGGCAATCTGGGGCATGGCGATCGACCGCACTGCGCCGGTCACATCCTTGCAACCCCTGCCAACCTCTCAAAAGAGCACCGCAGTGCACCTGAAGTGGTCGGGGAGCGACAACCTGGCGGGCATAGACCATTACGAGATGCAGGTGCAGGTAGACTCCGGGGACTGGCAGGACTGGAACAGCAATATCGATCCCCAGCTAGAGGAAACCTGGGCAGTTGTTGAGAAAGGCCACACCTACGGCTTCCGCCTGCGGGGCGTCGACCGGCTGGGCAACACGGAGAGCTACCTGGCTTCGGCTGAGGCGACCGTCAGCATCCCGGCAGATATCTGCCCGACCCTGGACGGATACGAAAACGACAATTTCCCCAGCAGCGCCAGCTCTGCCAGTGGGGTGAGCGCGATCCAGGAGCACAATTTCTGCAACCCGCAGACCGGCTCGGGCGGGTTGAACGACGTGGACTGGGTCAAGATCAGCGTCAAAGGGAAGCAGCGCCTGATCATCACCGCCACACCCCTCTCCGGCGGGGCTGCGAACCTGCTGCGCCTGTATGCAGCCGATGGCACGACCCTGCTGAGCCAGGCTCAGGCGCCGGGCTTTGACCAGCCGGTCCAGCTCGAGTGGAACACCACAGCAGACGGGGTGGTGTATCTGCAGCTCACCCACCTGGAGGGGGATGCTGCCGGCAGCGACGTACGCTACCGCTTGACCATCAGCAACGCCTATCGCTACTTTATGCCTTTTGTACAGAAATAGCCTGATTCTGTGTGTGGGCTTGTGTTGAGGATACAACCACAGAGTTCACGGAGAACACAGAGCAATTTCTATTGGAATCTCTGTGAACTCTGCGTTCTCTGTGGTAAAGGATCGCTTAACACGCTCGCATGGTATACTACCCGTGGTTGTTACCGCCGCAGCCCATGAAAAAACCTGGCGAAGCCGGATGGCGCGACCTGTGAAACTGATCATCCAGATCCCTTGCTATAACGAAGCCGCCACCCTGCCGCAGACTGTGGCAGCGCTACCCCGGCAGCTTGCCGGCATCGACCAAATCGAATACCTGGTGATCGACGATGGCAGCCGCGATGACACCGCGGCGGTTGCCAGTCAGGCGGGCGTGCACCATGTGGTGCGCCTGCCGCGCCATTCTGGGCTGGCGGTGGGGTTTGTTGCCGGGCTGGAGAACAGCCTGAAGCACGGCGCTGACCTGATCGTCAACACGGATGCCGATAACCAGTACCAGGCGGAGGACATTCAACGCCTGGTGGAACCGATCCTCGCCGGGCGAGCCGACCTGGTGGTGGGCGACCGGGGGGTGGCAACCCTGTACGAGTTCTCGCCCCTCAAGCGCGCTTTGCAGCGCTTTGGGAGCTGGGTGATCGCCCAGGCATCCGGCGTCAAGACCCCCGACGCCACCAGCGGTTTTCGCGCCATCAGCCGCCAGGCTGCACTGCGCACCCTGGTGCTGAGCGAATACTCGTACACCCTGGAGACCCTGATCCAGGCAGGGGCGCGGCGCATGGCAGTTGAATATGTGCCGGTGCGCACCAATCCACAGACCCGGCCATCACGGCTGATGCGCAGCATCCCGCATTACCTGGCAAATTCGACCGCCACGATATTAAGAGCCTATACTATGTACCGCCCGCTGCGAGTGTTCACTGCCATTGGCGTCCTGATGATCTCTATTGGAGCGCTGCTGGGGCTACGCTTCCTTTACCTGAACTATATCCTGCAAACCGGCGCCGGGCTGATCCAATCCGTCATCCTGGCATCGGCTCTGCTGATCGTCGGATTCCAGGTGCTGCTGATCGGGCTGGTGGCAGACCTGATCGCGTTCAACCGGAAGATCCTGGAAGAAGTGCTCTACCGCCTGCGAAGCATGGAGCTGGAGCAAATCGAGCGCACCCCACACCGCACCCCAGGCGATGCTCTGGAAAGCGATCCCCCGCGTGGTCCAGCCGCGCCGCGCTGACCTGATCCCCCTCCGGAAAGAGCCTGCCCGATGACCCGGCCTGCGCGCCTGACCCAGACCTCACCCGCCCCAGCCACGCTCGCCCGGGGGCTGTTTGGCGCCCCCGGCAGAATCCCCTCCTTGAGAGTAACCGCTAGCCTGCTGGCGCTGTTTTTGCTGGCTGCCCTGCTGGCGGGCTGCTCGCCAGTGGTGCAGCCCGAGCAGGTGAAGATCACCGCCTTCCTGCCCCTGGAGGCGGGTAAAACCGTCGGGCAGACCTTCTCCGCCCGCTACGACGGCCTGCAAAGCATTGCTGTCTATATCCGCCCGGAAATCCCCGGGCAGGGCGAGATCCGCCTGGTACTCTCTGATAACCCCCTGGATGGCGAGGCCGTTCGCCAGGCAAGCCTGGCAGCGGAGAAAATCACCCAAAAAGGCTACGTGCGTTTCCGGTTTCCGCCGCTCAGCGATTCCGCCCGGGAGGATTACTACCTGCGCCTGGAACTGGTGGGTGAAGGCAGCTACCAGGTAGCCATCGCCCCGGGAGATACCTACACCAACGGCTCGGCATACAAAAACGACCTGCCCGAAGACGACGCCCAGCTCGCTTTTCGCCTGATCTACGACCCGCGCCAGGCCGCCCTGGGCGTGCTGGGCGAGATCGGGTTCTGGCTGGGGTTGCTGGCTGCCGGCTGTGCCCTGTATATCTTGCCCGGCTGGGCGCTGTTGAATTTACTGTACCTAAAATGGGGTGAGCGCCGTTGGCCGGAGAAACTGGCCCTGGCGGGTGGGATCAGCCTGGCGCTTTACCCGTTGTTGTACCTGTACACCGACCTGCTTGGGTTGCATCTGGGAGGGTTGTATGCCTGGCTGCCCGCCTCGCTGGCGCTGGTCTACCTGGGGATTAATACCTTGCTGGGTTTCCGGAATCGCCCTGCACCCAGGCCGGGCTGGCGGGAGATGCTCCACCCCCCCGCTGCAGCAGACCTGGCATTCCTGGGGCTGGTTGTGCTGATTTTTGCCAGCCGTTTCTGGCCGTTGCGCACCCTGGCAATCCCGATGTGGGGCGATTCGTATCACCACAGCCTGGTGGCGCAGCTGCTGGTAGACCACGGCGGGCTGTTCAACTCCTGGGCGCCGTATGCCGACATGCAGACCTTCACCTACCACTTTGGATTCCACACCCTGGCAGCCGGCCTGCACTACCTGACCGCTCTGGACCTGTCCTCCGCCACCCTGTGGACCGGGCAGATCGTCAATGCGCTGGCGGTGATCAGCCTGTACCCGCTGGCGCTGCGCCTGGGACGTAACCCGTGGGCGGGCGTGATCGCTGTGCTGCTGGCAGGCTTACTTTCGCCCATGCCGATGTTTTACGTCAATTGGGGACGCTATACCCAGCTTGCCGGGCAGGTGATCCTGGTGGTTGGGGTGTACCTGGTCTGGGAGTATTTCGACGGGGGGAAAGGCCGCTGGCAGCTGCCGCTGCTAGCCGGGCTGGCTTTATCTGGGCTGGCGCTGACCCATTTGCGGGTGGTGATCCTGGCGGCTTTGTTCGTGGCAGCCTACTGCCTGGTTGCGATGCGGCGCGGCACCTGGAAGGCGATCCTCAGCCGGGCGCTGATCGTTTCTGCCATCGCCGGGTTGCTGTTCCTGCCCTGGCTGGTGCACGTCTTTGCCGGGCGCATCCTGGATATCTTCAGCGCTACCCTGGCAGCCCCGGCAACCCAGGTGGCAGAGAGCGCCGCCGAGGCAGCCGAAGCCACCGCCAGCGTGACCGCAACGGTGGGCGACCTGTTCGCCTACCTGCCGGCATGGGTGTGGGTGCTCCTGCCGGTGCTGATCGGTTGGGGTCTGTGGCGCCGAGAGCGGGGCATCTTGCTTGTGAGCGTTTGGTGGTGGCTGGTGTGGATCGCCGGGGAGCCTGGCTGGTACGGTCTGCCCGGGAGCGGCGCTATCTCGGCCTTCGCCGTGCTGATCGCGGCCTATATCCCAGCCGGGCTGTATTTTGGCGCGGCAGCCGGCTGGATTCTGGCAGGATGGGGCAAGCAGCCTGCCATCCCGGACTCTGTCACCACCCAGGCAGAGGTTTTGGATCAGCCCGCTCTCCAAAAGCCCGCCGGATGGCGCCGCCTGTTGAACCCGGTCCTGGCGCTGGTGGTAGTTGCCTGCGGGTTGTGGGGCGCCTGGCTGCGCCTGGGCGACGTGGATATCCCTGAACACGCCCTGGTGCTACCGCCCGACCTGCGCGCCTACCAGTGGATCGAGGCTAACCTGCCGTCCGAGGCGCGTTTGCTGGTCAACGGTCACCTGGCTTTCTATGAGACGGCGGCGGTCGGCACGGACGGAGGCTGGTGGCTTCCATTGCTTGCCGGGCGGCAGACGACCATCCCCCCTATGAACTACTCCTTTGAAGAAGAACCCTGGCCCGGCTATCAGGATTGGATCAACAGCTTATACAAGGAAATCGAAGCCAAAGGGATTGACCATCCGGATGTGCTGGACGAGCTGAGCGAGCGCGGGGTCAGCCACGTGTATATCGGGCAGCAACAGGGCAGCGTCAGCCACTTCGGACAGTTTAACTTCGACCTGGGGGCAATCCAAGCCAGCCCACACTACCGCCCGGTGTACCGGCAGGACCGGGTGTGGATCTTCGAGGTGCTGCCGGAATGAGCCTGCGTATTTGCTATTTTGGCACGTACCGCGCCGAGTATGCCCGCAACCAGATCCTGATCGAAGGCCTGCGCCGCGCCGGGATGCAGGTGGTGGAATGCCATGCCGCCCTGTGGCAGGGAGTAGAAGACCGAGTGCAAACCGCCAGCGGCGGCTGGATGCGGCCTGCCTTCTGGTGGCGGGTGCTGAGAACCTACGGGCAGCTGCTGGGTAAATACCGCCAGGTTGGTGCTTACGACGTCCTGGTGGTGGGATACCCGGGGCATTTCGACGTATTCCTGGCGCGCATCCTGGCAAGCCTGCGCGGCAAGCCACTGGTCTGGGACGTGCTCAACTCGTTGTATTTAATTGCTACCGAGCGCAACATTACCGCCCGCAGCCCGTTGACGGTGCGTACCATCCGCTGGATCGAGCGCATCGCCTGCCGCCTGCCCAACCTGCTCATCCTGGACACGGAGCGCTTCGTCGAATGGTTCCGTGAGATACACGGCATCGACCCGCGCCGCTTCCGCCTGGTGCGGATTGGCGCAGACCAGCGCTACTTCAGCCCGCTGGAGGGCAAGCCACGCACCCCACAAGACCCATTCCGGGTGATCTACTACGGCTCGTATATCCCCAATCACGGGGTTGAGTTCATCGTGGAGGCGGCTCACCTTTTGGAAGATGAGCGGGTAGCCTTCGAGATGGTGGGGGATGGACCGGAGCACGCCAAGGCATGGGCATTGGAACGAAAATATCGCCTGAAGAAATTGACCTTTATCGATTGGCTGCCGCGCCCGGAGCTTTCGGAGCATATCGCCAACGCAGACCTGGTGCTGGGCGTGTTCGGCGTCACCATGCAGAATATGCTCACCAACAATAACAAAATCTACGAGGGCTTTGCGATGCGCAAGCCGGTCGTCAGCGCCCGCACGCCAGCCCTGCCGGAAAGCCTGGTGCATGGAGAGCACTTATACCTGTGCGAGCGAGGCGATGCGGGTTCGCTGGCGGAGGCTATCCGTAGCCTGCAGGCTGACCCCGATCTATGCCAGCGGCTGGCAGAAAACGGCTACCGGCTCTTCTGCGAAGAATTCGACCTGGACCACATCGGGCAGGAATTCTCTCGCTATCTGGAGGAGCTGGCAGCGGGGTGAACATCCTCTTCTTGCTCACCCAGGATCTGGAAAGCCCCAGCGGGTTGGGGCGCTACGCCCCGATGGGGCGCGAGCTGGCGCGCCTGGGACACCGGGTGCAGATTGCCACCCTGCACAGCGCCTACGAGACGCTGCAAGCCCGCCAAAGCGATCTGGGCGGGGCAAGGGTCAGCTATGTCGCCCCGATGCACGTTCGCAAGCAGGGCAGCCTGAAAACGTATTATTCCACGGCTGGTCTCCTGGCAGTAACGGCAAGAGCCACCTGGCAGCTTAGCCGGGTGGCACTCACCAGCCAGGCTGATATTATCCATATCGGCAAGCCGCACCCGATGAACAGCCTGGCAGGGCTGGCAGCCAAAACGCTGCGCGGGCGACGGCTGTTCCTGGATTGCGACGACTATGAAGCCGGGGTGGGACATTTCGGCTCGGACTGGCAGAAACAGGGGGTGGTCTTCTTTGAAGACCGGATGCCCTTCCAGGCGCAGCACATTACCACCAACACCTATTTCACCCGTGACCGGCTGGTACGGCTGGGAATCTCCCCGCAACGGATCAGCTATATCTCCAACGGCATCGACCGGGGGCGCTTTACCCCGCCCGAGCCTGCCAGCCTGGAACGACTTCGGGCTGAGCTTGGCCTGGAGGGAAAGCAGGTGGTGGCGTTTATCGGCAGCCTGAGCCGCCCCGGGCACCCGGTGGACCTGCTGTTTGAGGCGTTTGAACTCGTGCATCGCCAGCTGTCGCAGTCCGTGCTGCTGGTGGTGGGCGGCGGGGATGATTTCCCGCGCCTGCAGCAGCAGGCAAAGGATATGGGGTTGGGGGAAGCCATCCGCTTCTGCGGGCGCATCCAGCCCGATCAGGTAGCCCGTTACTACTACCTGGCGCACGTCTCAATCGACCCAGTGCTGGAGGATGACGCCGCCCGCGGGCGCTCGCCGCTCAAGCTATTCGAGATCTGGGCATGCGGCGTGCCCTTCGTCTCCTGCGACGTGGGCGACCGCCGGCGCTTGCTCAGCGCGGAGAGCGCAGACCAGCCCATTGCCGGCTTGCTCGCCGAGCCAGGCAA
>JBFYSV010000302.1:0-4930 GCA_041301185.1 Anaerolineae bacterium | reverse complement strand
CGCTATGCAGCCGGGCTGAGTTTCGAGCAGATTGCGGCGATCCTGCGGCGCAGCCCGGCGGCAGTCAAAATGTCGCTCTACCGCCTGCTCAACCGGCTGGGTAAACAGCTGGAAGTAACTTAACGTGGGTACGAGATAAGCAAACCCGTCCAAAAAAAGTGTCATTTCCAGGAGAGAAGCGACGAGAAATCCCTAAATAGCTCATTGATAGATTATTAAAGCAGGGATTCCTCTCCCCTGCGGGGCTCGGATTGACACTTTAGCTTTAGGAAGAAGCATTATCCCGTATTGATGTTAACATAACCATTCGTATTCAGTGAGTAACCTATGGACAAGAAACGTAAGCCCGCACCCTATTCGGAGCTCGAAGGAAAGCTTGCCCGGCTGTATCGCTCGGCATCACCTGAGCCAGATTTCACACGCCACCTGGAAGACCAGCTGGACGAGCGCTCCCGGCAGCTGGCTGGCCGCCCATCGACTCCCAGGCGCAGCGCATGGTGGAGCGCGCTGGGCAGCGCTGCCTCCTGGGGCTGGGGGCTGGCAGGGATGGCCCTGCTGGTGGCGGTGATCGTATTTGCCGTAAGCCTGCTTCCGAATCGCCCGTCAGCGTTGCCGCTAGTAGCGTCAACCCAGGCAACCAGCCAGCCTTCGCCGGGGGTGAGCCAGGAACCTACCCGCACTTCATCGTCGGATGAGATTTCTCCCCCAGCCACTTCCCAAACCGCCATATCAACAGTCGCCGCGCCGGTCCCCGGCGTGATCACCTATACCGTTGCCGAGGGGGATACCTTGCTGTCTATCTCTGAAAATTTCGGCGTGTCTGTGGCAAGCCTGTTCGAGCTGAACCAGCTTGAAACCGGAGATGTCCTCGCCCCTGGCAGGGAGCTGTTCATCGCCGAAGTGTACCGGGTGGTACCCGGCGATACCTGTGCTTCGATTGCTTTCAGCTTTGGCGTGTCCGTGGAGCAACTGGTGCAAACCAATAACCTTTCTCCCTCCTGCGATAACCTGCGCGGCAACCAGGTGCTGATCGTCCCGGTCGGAGCAGCTGAGCCAGAGCCAGAATATGTCCTGGCGAAACAGGATACAGTGAACCTGCGCCAGGGTCCGGGCACGAACTATGAGGTCGTGGGCACGTTATCCACAGGGGAGAAACTGCTCAAGAACGGTGATGTCACCCCAGACGGCTGGGTGCCGGTGGAATACCCGCAGGGATCGGGTGAGACCGCTTATGTGTGGGTGGAGCTGGTCATAGTAATGAACACGAGTGATGCCCAGCAGGGGGTGCCTGCCCCGGCGGACTGGGTGCGCCTCAGCAACCCGCGCACCCTGGACGACCGGCTGCTGGTGGATGTGTGTTTCAACCTGCTGGACGATGGCGATTGGATGATCCGGGATGCGGTTTTGCGCTATGAGCTGCAGGGCGAGCTTAAGGAGACCGCTTATGACGCCGGAGTGTTGATCTCCATCGAGCCTACCACCCCCAGTTCGGAGGGCATTCGAGAGTACGGCGAGCGCTGTGATGTGCTCGAATTCCCCCTGGAGCCGGGGGCAGTGCCGCAGAATCCGGTATTGAGTATCCTATCCCTGCAAGCCTACCCCCGCGAGGGGCAAGATTGCGAAATCTACGCCGAGAAAGTCCAGCCTCTGCTGACGGTCCGCGAGACGGGGATCTTGATCTCCTGTGAGACGGCACCGCATGCCAGTGGAAATATCAGCGTGACCGCCAGGCCAGATGGGATGAGCCTGGAAGACGCCCAGGCAGTGGTATATCAGGCTTTTCTGGATGCCACTTCCCTGCGCGGTCCCTGGGAGTTCAACTTAATGGAGATGCTTCCAGCAGATAGCCCGATTCCTAACCTGGAAGACCAACACCCCGTCCTGGCAGAGCTGCGAGCCTTGTACCAACTGCGCAGCCACACCTATTTTCAGGGTCCTGGATGGGTGCACCTGCACAGCCGGGAGATCTTTGAAGAAAGCCTGGGGACACTACCAGACGGCACCGTGATCCCTGCTGAATATCAGGTGGACGATTGGTTTGAGCTGGATCAAAACGGGCTGGTAGTCAGGGCTGTCTCTCGCCAGTTAGATCTTTCTGGCAATATCCTGCAAATGTCCTTGTTCAAAGACGGGAGGTGGACCAACCTGACTACCCGTGAAAGCTGGGAGCAGCCCCCTTATGAGCTGCAACCGCTGGATTATGCCTTTACCGATCTGGCTCTCTCCGCGGCAAAGACCGGCAAGGGCCTCACCAGGCAGGCTGTGAATTTTGAGGGCAACAACGTGGGCGATCAGTACATCATCCAGGATGACGAGGTGCGTTGGGAGTCGGTCTACGATCCCGCCACCGGCAGGCAGCTCTCCTTCACAACCTGGCAGGTGCTCCCCGAAGGGCTGCGGCTCGTCTCCAGCGTGGTGGTAGAGGCTCTTGAAAATGTCACCCTCCCACCGGCTGAAATCCTGGAGCTACTGGCGGCAGTTCCAGCTCCATGAAAGCGGTAAGAAAAATTCGGCTAACGCCTATTTAACGAACAAACAGCATCGTAAATGAATTTCATTCCGAGGAGCGCTCTTCGCGACGAGGAATCCCTGCAATGATGATCTTATGATCTGTACCATAGGGATTCCTCGCTGCGCTCGGAATGACATGAGCGTGGCTGTTTCGCACAAACCGCTCGCAGCGACAGGTCGTTCTGGATTGAAATGTGCCTGGGCAACTGAGATACTCGGTATGATCCATTTGCCATCGAAAGAGTATATAATCCTATTGTTTGACTTAGTCCACGACTTAGTCTATAATTAACCCTGGAGGTAAATTATGGACCGAACCGTCAATATCCACGATGCAAAAACCCATTTTTCTCAGCTGCTCAAACGGGTGATGAGCGGTGAGAAGATCATCATCGCCAGGGCTGGCAAGCCGGTGGCGGTGCTCTCTCCCATCTCAGATCTGCCTGCAGATCGCATTCCGGGTGAAGATATGGGTAAGATTGTCATCTCGGCAAATTTCGATGCGCCTCTCCCGGAGCTTGAGCTATGAAGGCCATCCTGGACACCCACACCTTCTTGTGGTGGAATATGGATGACCCGCAGCTCTCCGCAGCCGCCCGGGAGTATATCGCCGATGGCAGGAATACCCTGTTCCTGAGCGCGGCCAGCGCCTGGGAGATTGCCATTAAATGCGCCAGTGGGCGCTTGAGCCTGCCGGAACCCCCACAGGAATATGTCCCGGCCCGGATGCAATCCCAGGGCATCCAGTCACTCTCCATCCAGGTCAGCCACGCGCTGCGCGTCTTTCAACTACCCGCTGTCCACCAGGACCCATTTGACCGCCTGCTGGTTGCCCAAAGCCAGATGGAAAAGCTGCCGATCATCACTGCCAATGCCGCTATTGCCCGTTACGGGGTGGAGATTATCTGGTAAGCCCAATCGCAATTTTTCGCGTAGATTTTCTACCTGCCAGTGGTAAAATCAGCCCAAATAAGGATGCCGCAGGGCAACCCACGCCCGGCGCGCTGTTTGAG
The DNA here is from genome assembly GCA_041301185.1 of Anaerolineae bacterium. Lineage (GTDB taxonomy): Bacteria > Chloroflexota > Anaerolineae > Anaerolineales > UBA4823 > JAQBDA01. The sequence continues at coordinate 1,406 of JBFYSV010000302.1, read as the reverse complement.
ATGATTGACACAGGATGGAGAAGCTATGCAATCGCTGACACGAAACGAGAAGATCTTGCTCATCGTCGGGATCGTGCTCCTGGCAGCCGCCTGCCTGGTCACGATCTTGTTCGTCCTGCCAGAAGTCTGGCCGGGCGGCTCCCCTCGGGCGACAGCCACCCCGACCCTGGCGACTGATTCTGCCCAGGTTGCCTGTGCCGACCGCTGGTCGCAAGCCCAGGCATCCGGCAAGCTGCGGGTCGGCACCTCGGCGGATTATCCCCCCTTCGAGTTCTATAACGCCCAATACCAGATCGACGGCTTCGACCCGGCTTTGATGCGCCTGATCGGGCAGCAGATGCAGGTGCAGGTCGAGCTCGTCGATTTCGCCTTCGAAGGCCTGGGCGCAGCCCTGGAGCTGGGGCAGATCGATGCCGCCATTTCTGCCATCTCGGTCACGCCCGAGCGTGAGGCGCAGCTCGACTTCTCGAACGTGTACTACTACGGCCTGGATGCCATCCTGGCCCGCCAGGATTCGCCGGTCGGTACCATCACCCAGGTGGATCAGATGGCTGCCTACCGGGTGGGCGTGCAGACCGGAACAGTCTACGAGAGCTACCTGCGCAGCAGCCTGGTGGACACCGGGCGCATGCCGGCTACCAACCTGGTTTCGTATAGCCGCGCAGACCAGGCAGTCAACGATTTAAGAAATGGGCTGGTCCAGCTGATCATGCTCGATAAGCAGCCTGCCGATGAGTTCGCGGCCGCGGGCGGCTTGAAGCTGGTTGGGCAGGGGCTGAACCCGCAGAGCTTTGCCATCGCCGTTTGCCAGGGTGGGGTTGACCTGATCCGGGGTATCAACCAGGCGCTGGGTGATCTCAGCGCCCAGGGCAAGCTCAACGAGTTGGCTGCCCAATATCTGAACCAGGCCCAGGTCATCACTCCTGTCCCCACACAGACCCCCATCACGCCCTTGCCGACCGTCACACCTGCCCCACCGCCGCCCTGCATCGATGGCATGGCCTTTGTGGCTGATCTGAACCTGCCGGACAATAATATGAAGAACCCGCCAAAGATGGCGCCCGGTCAGCCCTTCACCAAGGGCTGGCGCATCCGCAACTCCGGCACTTGCACCTGGACCAACACCTACTCGCTGGATTACGCTGGAGGCAACAACTCGGCATCCCGCATGGGCGGGCAGCGCACATTCATCCAGGGCAGCGTGCCGCCCGGCGGTATTTACGATATGTACGTCAACATGGTTGCTCCCATCGTGCCCGGTGTCTACCAGGGTTTCTGGCAAATGCTCAGCTCGATCAGCTACCCCTTCGGGCAGAAGATATGGACCGGCATCGAAGTGGTGCCCAACGCCACCTCCACCCCCAAACCCCCCCCGACGCCCGCCCCGTGGCTCACTTTAAGCGCGG
>JBFYSV010000301.1:0-3646 GCA_041301185.1 Anaerolineae bacterium | reverse complement strand
TTGCGCAGTTGGGGGGATGATGGGGGTGTTTGGGCGGGAGCCCCCAAACACCCCCAATTTTTCTCTGTACTGCGTAGATACTAAATATATTAATTGTCAGGTATGCTATCGCATGCCTAATCACCTGTCAAGCAATTTGTGGGGCAGAATCTCGAGACTATAATCAGAAAGTATCTGAGTGGTGGATACTACTCATCTTCATTTTTTTCAATCAACACTTCCCGCTCCCGGCCTCCACCCTGTGACGGGCCGATGACGCCCAACTCTTCCAGCTCATCCACCAGACGAGCTGCCCGCGGGTAGCCAATCCGTAAACGCCGCTGAAGCAAGGAGGCGCTGGCGCGCTGGGTCTCGCGCACGACTTCGATCGCTTTTTGAATCAGGTCATCCCGGTCTGCCAGCATGGTCTCCTGGGCTAATAGCTCCTCCCAGGGCGGCACTTCGGGCTCATCACGCTGGACGGCTTTCTGCCAGAACGTGATCACCCGCTCAACTTCGGGATCGCTGACCATCACCCCCTGGCACCGCAGCGGAGCAGAAGCCTCAGGCGGGATGAAGAGCATATCGCCGCGCCCGAGCAGCGATTCAGCACCGGTGCTGTCCAGGATTACCCGCGAGTCTACTGACGAAGCCACTGCAAACGAGATTCGGGCCGGGAAATTTGCCTTGATCAGCCCTGTGACCACGTCGGTGCTGGGCCGCTGCGTGGCGACGACCAGGTGAATACCCGTTGCCCGGGCCATCTGCGCCAACCGTACCAGGGCTGGTTCGGTTTGATCTGGAGCCGACATCATCAAATCTGCCAGCTCGTCGATCAGCACCACGATGCGCGGCAAGGGCTCCTCCCCCCTGCGCCGGCGTGCCTTGCGGTTATAGCTATCCAGATTGCGTGAGTGAGAGGCTTCCAGCAGGCGATAGCGCCGGTCCATCTCTGCCACTGTCCAGCGCAGCACTCCCAGGATCCGCTCCAGGTCTGTTTCTACCTTGCCGTATAAATGGGGCAACCCGTTAAACCGCACCAGCTCGACCATCTTGGGGTCGATCATCACCAGGCGCAGGTCTTCAGGGGTGTTGTTCATCACCAGGCAGGCTGTCAGGGCAGCAATGCACACCGATTTACCCGATCCGGTTGTCCCGGCGATCAAGACATGCGGCATGCGCGCCAGATCGGCGACGACCGGCTGCCCGGAGACGTCTCTGCCCAGGGCAACCGCCAGCGGGGAGTTCAGGCGGTAAAAGAGCTCGGCCTCCAGGATCGGGCGCAAGCGCACCACGCTGGTGCGGACATTAGGCACCTCAATCCCAACATACGGGCGACCCGGAACAGGGGCCTCAATCCGCAAGCGTTCCGCAGACAGCGCCAGCGCCAGGTCTCGCGCCAGGGCCGAGATCTGCGAGACGCGCACTTTCTGCCGCCCGCTCTCGCCTTCATTGCTGGGGCTGGTCTTTTCCACAAATCCCGGCTCGACGGCAAACTGCGTCACCGTAGGTCCGACTCGGAATCCAACCACCCGGGCAGGGATCCCAAACTCGGCTAATGTTTTCTCAATCAAGCCGGCAGTCATGTTGATATCCCGCTCATCAGGGCGGACAGTTTGCTCATTCACCAGCAGGTCAAGACCTGGCAGGCGTTCGTCTCGCGGCAATGGTGCCGAGGCCGGCAGGGTGTCTTCCTCGTCTTCCAGGCGGAACTTCTTGCGGAATTCGGGCGGTAAGGCGCGCCGTTTTTTCTTGATATCCGCCGCTGCCGGGCCAGCCGTGTCTTGCCCCTGGATGGGTGAAACGCTGATCCCGCTATCGGATAGCTCATCCTCTTCTCCAACCAATGACCCGCTGCGCGCCTGCCTTTGCGCCCAAGCCAGGAAAGGTGTCGCCAAACCCAGCCCCAGAAATAGGAAAACTGAAAAGATCAGCCCAAACAGGATTACCCGCCACACCGCGCCAGATAGCCCCAGGGGAGCCAGGAAAGTCCCAACCAGGTAGGAGAGCGCCCAGCCGATACGCCCGCCATCCAGCCCGGCATCAGCCCGCGCCAACGAAGTTCCCCCCAGGGCTGCCAGGAACGCCAGGGAGGTCAAAGCGGCAATCTCCAACGCCAGGACTCGCCACCAGTGAACTTCCACCTCATTACTTCCCCGTTCTGATTTTCTGGGGTATCTTCTTGAATAGCGGAACATCAAGCTGCCCAGGCTGGCGATTCCCACCACCACCCAGATACATCCCCACCCAAACCAGGTCCACAAAAGATCAGCCCACCAGGAGAGCAGGACGCCCCGGGTCATCTCCGGGAATACGAGCGCCAGCAAGCTCATCAGGGCAAAGGCGAGCAGTACTACACCGGCAATATCCAATAGAAAATGCTGCAAGCTGGCCTGCTTGCCGGGACCTTGAGTGGGAGTGCCGCGAGCTGGCGCTGGCGGATCGGTATTGTTTGGTCGGGGAGTGGTTTTTGTTGCCATTAAACTCTAAAATTCGACCCCTGGCTCAGGTTTTTAGTCAATCCTCATCGCCTGTTTCTGATCTCACTCTGCGAGGCGATAAAAATACCAAACAAAATAAGTATAGCACCAAATATCTTCAAGGCTGAAGGGGTCTCGTTTAGCAAGAAATAAGCTAACAGGATAGACCCAATGGGTTCTCCCAGCAAGGTGATGGATACGTACGCCGCGGATAGATATTTTAGTGCCCAGTTAAATGAAGTATGACCCAACAGCTGGGGGATCAAAGCCAGCAATAACAGCCAGACATACGCCTGCGCCGGGTAACCAAATGCAGGCTGCCCGGCTGCCAGCATGATGGCAATCAAAACGATAGCAGCCATGCCATACACCAGGGTGATATAACTAAGTAACGACACCTTACCTCTAAGGCGCCTGCCAATCATGACATATCCAGCTGCCATGACCGCCCCGATGACTGCCAGGATATTCCCGAAGAACGCTTCTCCGCGGAGAATATCATTGAAAGACGGGCATATCAGGTTTCCCTGAGTAAGCCTACACGTATCGCTGATTCCGACCACTACACCTCCCAGGATTGCCAGGATCATCCCCATCATTACCAGGCGCGTGATCGGCTCTTTCAAGAAAACGGGGGAAAGCAGTGCAACCCATAGCGGGGTGGTGGAGACCAACACAACCGAGCTGGCGACGCTGGTGTATTCCAGGGAGTTGATCCAGGTGGCAAAGTGCAGCGCCAGAAAGAGGCCTGAGAGCGCAGCCAGCCCCAAATCTCCCCGTTGTAAGCCAGCCAATTCCTGGCGCTTATGACGGTAGGCAAATGGGGTTATTACCAGCGTCGCCAGGGTTAGTCTCCAGGCAGCAATCACCAGGGAAGGCATATCTTGCTGGGCAAAACGGACAAAAATAGAGCCGGTCGAGACCGCCAGGATACCCATTATAAGAACGATAGTTGGAGGGACCGGGGCCGACTTCATCAGGAGAGTATTCGGTAAGGCAGGAAATTAATTGCTCGATGGACCCCAGACATGTTCTGAGAGAATTTTATCATCAACTCTGGCCGGTCGCAGACAAATTGAGATAAGGAGACGTTTCTGGGCCATTATAGGGTTCAGCTTCGCCATTTGGCCCATTTTAGGCAGTTCTGCCATCAATTCGGCCCGAAATCTGGCTTGTAATACCTTTAA
>JBFYSV010000300.1:0-3996 GCA_041301185.1 Anaerolineae bacterium | reverse complement strand
GGTTTCCGCTTCAGCCTTGTTCTTGGGCATTGCCGGACTGGTAGTGGGCTGGATGGTGGTGCATGCAGCCCAGGGATGGCAGGCAGTTACCCGCCTGTTTTGGGTTGTGCTGGTTATCGGGCTGGTGATGAGCACCACCCAATACCTGGTAGCAGTGTCTGGGCTGTGGAATATCGGCGCTTTTGTGGCTGGCATCGCTGGTTTACTGGTCAGCATTCCGCTCGCCCGGCGCTACCGCGGCGACCAGGCTGACAACGGCGAACTGGATATCAGAAAGCTGGTGGTTGCCCTTTCGGGTTACCTGGTGATGATGCTGGTGATCCTGACCGTCCAGCTTGTTCCAGCGGTGAATAGCTTTTTGAGCCAGGTGGTCATCCAGGTCGATTTCCCGCAGGTCAGCACCAGCCTGGGGTATATCACCCCGGCTGGTACCGGGCGGAAAATCTACTTCTTCCGCCACACCGGGGTGGTTCTGGCTTACGCCTCCATCCTGGCCTACCTCATATACCGCGCCGCTGGGTATTACAAGCCCGGCGCAGTCGCCCGGATTCTCAATGGCACCTTGCGCCGGGTGTTGTCTTCATCCGTCAGCATCTTTTCAATGGTAACGATGGCTGTGATCATGGAGCACGCCGGCATGACAGATGTTCTTGCCCGGGGGCTGGCAGACGGCATGGGGGCACTCTTCCCCTTCGCTGCACCCTGGATAGGAGCACTAGGCGCTTTTATGACCGGAAGCAACACCAACTCAAACGTCGTGTTCGGCGCCTTGCAGATGCGCACAGCCCAGCTCCTGGGATATAGCGTGGCGATCATCCTCGCCGGGCAGACCGCCGGCGCTGGCCTGGCCTCAGTGCTGGCGCCGACCAAGGTGGTGGTTGGGGCCAGCACTGCCGGTATGGCTGGCAAGGAAGGCGACGTCATGCGCAAGCTGCTGATCTATACCGGGCTGCTGCTCGTGTTGATCAGCATACTGACCCTGGTCGGAGTCTGGCTGACATCTGTGGAGAGAATATGAGAAAGCTGGTGAAGTGGTTGCAAGAGAATAGCTTTGAGGCCAACCTGCTGGCTCTCCTGCTGATGGCGGTTCCCCCCGTTCTGCTCTACTTCGCCGCTCGACAGGGTGCCCTGGGATGGATCTATGCCCTGCTGGGATTGGTGATCTTAGGGAACATCCTGGTCCTGTTCGTGCGGTAAGGCCGCGCCGGGCGGCAACACTCCCCAGATAACCAACCTGCCATCCAGACCCCCGCTCGCCAACCAGCGCCCATCCGGGCTGAACGCCGCGCTGGTAACCGCCTGTGTATGCCCGGCAAGCGCGTGGAGCAGGTTCCCTGTGGCGCTCTCCCAGATAAGCACCATCCCATCCCCGCCTGCGCTGGCTAACAGGCTGCCATCCGGGCTGTAAGCTACCTGCCAGACCAGGGCTTCCGGGCGGTTGGTGCGCCCGGTGTGCCCGGAAAGCGTGTGCAGGCTGGTGCGGATCTCGCCTCCCGGCCCCGCCTCAGCGTTTAAGTCCCATATCTGAACAGTATTGTCCACATCGCCGGAAGCCAGGTGCGTCCCGTCGGGAGCAATGGCAATCGTGTAGAAAGAAGTTACACCCACCAAGGTGCGCTCGAAGCGGGTGGTCTCCACGTTCCGCAGGCGGATCACATTCCCATTGACGATTGCCAGGCTGCTCCCATCCGGTGTAAAGGCAATCGCCGGGATGGCAAACGTGCCGCCGATCATCTCGCCCAGGCTGGTTGCAGTGTTGGCATCCCACAGGCGGGTCATGGCGTCATAACCGGCTGTCGCCAGCACGCGACCATCTGGGCTATATGCCAGGCTGCTGATGCTTTTTTGGTGAGCCTGCAGCTCCAGCAGAAGCTGCCCATCGCTCACATCCCAGCTGCGCAGGACGCCATACCGGTCACCGGCGGCAAGCTGTAAGCCATCCAGGCTGAAATCCAGGTCCGGCGTGGCAACCCCGGGCTCTAAAACCTGCCTGACGGTGAGAGAAGCCTCATCCAAAATGTAGATCTTATCCCCGGCAGCAACCGCCAGGTTCTCCCCATCCGGTGACCAGGCGACCGCCAGAACATGCTCCCAAATCCCAAATGTATGCTCGTTGCGAATGCCCAGGCTGATTGAATTCTCGGCGGTGATGACAGCCGCCGATAGGCCGGCTGCTGGCTCAGGGGTGGATTCAACAATCTCAGTAAGAGCAGGGGTGAGAGTTGCCATCACCTGCGGCTCTGAAGTTGGGCTGGCTAACCCACTCGGGTCCGGGGATGCTGGAATGGTTTCCTTGACCGGAGGTGTACCCGGTAGCGGCGTGCCCATAACCGCGCCTGGTTTAGCCCCCCGGCACGCGCCGCAGGCCAACAAGATCAGCAAACCCAGGGAAATCGCAAGCGTGCGCACGGTAGCCTAAGGCCGGATGCCCCACAACCAGATATTGCCATCATACGAGCCGGAGGCCAGCATCCGCCCGTCGGGAGAAAACTCCAGGCTGACCACCGCCGAGCTGTGGCCATCCAGGCTGCGGATGGGCTGCTCGATATCCAACTCCCACAGGTGTACCCGGTTGCTGTCAAACCCCTGCCCGGAAGCCAGCAAGCTGCCATCTTGATTGAATGCCAGGCTTTCAACCACGCCATCCGACTTCAGCACGCGCACCAGCTCGCCGGTCAAGACATTCCACAGGCGGATCTCGCCGTCATAATGACCGGTTGCCAATGTGGTCCCATCCGGAGAAAACACCATGCAATTTACTGCCCCGGTAAAGGAGGTGCGCAGGGTATGCAGGCGTTGGAATATTGGAATGCTGTAGATCATCACCGCGTAACGATCCGGCGATGTTGCCAACAGGCTACCAGTGGGGGAATATGCGATATTGTGCAGACCCGGCACATCCAGGGTGCGGGTGATCTGCCAATCGGACACATTCCAAAATATCACCTGACCCGCGGAGTAATCGGCGCTGGTCAGAGCGACCGCCAAAATATTCCCACCCGGCGAGAAATCCACCTGGCTGACTGCCTGGTTGCCGCCCCAGATCAGGCCGGCCTCTTGCCAGGACGGCACCCGCCACAGGTCCACCGCGCCGGCAAAGCTGGTATCTTCCGAACCACGGCGCTGCCCGACAGCCAGCAGGCTGCCGCGCGGGTTGAAATCAATGCTGATCACCCCGGGGCGCGTCTCGAGCTCGCCGGTTTGGGTGCGGGCATAGGGGTCGTAGAGGGAGATGCCGGCATAGCTGGCAACCGCCAGGGTGGAGCCGTCCGGCGCCCATCCCAGGTCTGTCACGCTGTTCTGTTTGAATTGCGCCAGCCCGGAGACCGTGAGAGCGTTTTCATAAGTGATCGGCTCCAATTCTGGCGGGAGCGGCGTGCCAGCCTCTACCAAAACAGGCGGGGTAGGGGTGAAGGTAGGCAAGGGTGTCGGTGTTTCAGTCGGTGTGGGGAGGGGCGTCGGCGTAGATGTTGGCGAAGGTAACGGCGCAGTTTGGGTGGCGGTCGGAACCACGGCTGTCGGGCTGGGGGAGGGAGCAGGCAGCGCCTGGCGGCATCCGCCAAGTAAGGCTGCCAGCAAAATAGCAGACCAGATCCGGGGGTGAATTTTCCGAAACAAACGCATACCCCCTGCCGCTTAGCTGTTCCTGAGCTTGACCACGGTCACGCCCTCGCCGCCTTCTTTATCCCCCCCAGCTTCGAAGGAGCGCACCTGGGGATGGCCCTGGAGAGCCTGGCGCACCATATCCCGCAGCTTGCCGGTGCCCCTGCCGTGGATGATGCGCACCCAGGGCAGCCCGGCCAGGTAGGCGGAATCCAGGTAACGCTCCAGCGCATCTTGTGCTTCGTCGGCGCGCTGGCCGCGCAAGTCCAGCTCTAATCCCGGCGAGGCGGGGAAATTCGCGGGTGTAGCCGGGCGCGGCGCGCTGGCTGGGGTCTCCTGCGATGCTGCGCCTGCATCACCGGCTAAGATCAGGTCGCTGCGCCGGGCGCGCAC
>JBFYSV010000299.1:0-3644 GCA_041301185.1 Anaerolineae bacterium | reverse complement strand
GTGCGCGCGGCAGAGCCGCGCGCACGATCATTGATCAAAGGAAGGAAAACTCAATGAAACTTGGAATGATGAGCGCAGCGCTACCCAACCTGTCCGTGGATGGGCTGGCAAAGTGGGCGTCTGAAAATGGATTTGAGATGCTCGAGATTGCCTGCTGGCCGCCGGGAAAGGCAGACCGCCGCTACGCGGGTGTTACTCATATTGATGTAACCGATTTTGATGCCGCTGCGGCAAAGAAAGTGCTTGAAACAGTCAAGAAATATAATTTAGAGATCTCCTCGCTTGGCTACTATCCAAATCCGCTGCACCCGGATCCTGGTCACCGCGAGCTGGTGGTCAATCATTTGAAGAAAGTCATAAAGGCGGCAGAGTTACTAAGCGTTCCGGTTGTGGGCACCTTTGTCGGTCGGGATAAATTCAAGAACCTGGAAGAGAACTGGGTAGAGTTTGAAAAAGTCTGGCCGGCTATTGTGAAGTTCGCGGGTGAGCATGGTGTAAAAATCGCGATTGAGAACTGTCCGATGATTTTCTCTTATGATGAATGGCCGGGTGGAGATAATATGGCGATCTCGCCGTCGATTTGGCATAAGATGTTCGAGATCATCCCCGATAAAAACTTCGGCTTGAACCTCGACCCTTCGCACCTGATCTGGCAGTTTATCGATTACGTGCGGGCTGTCTATGAGTTCAAGGACCGTATCTTCCATGTCCATGCCAAGGATCTGAGGATCGACCGGGAGCAACTCTATCAACGGGGTGTCATGTCACTCGGCATGGGATGGCAGGTTCCACGCTTGCCGGGTCTGGGCGATGTGAATTGGGGACAATTCATCAGCGCGCTCTACGGAATTGGCTATGATTACGTAGTGAGTATTGAGCATGAAGACCGGGCGTTTGAGAAAACCGAAGAGCTGGTTAAGCGTGGTTTTCTCATCTCCCGTGACGTTCTCAAGCCTTTCCTTCATTAATCAAGTAGTAATACCAAGGGGAGCGCTCGCGGAAAAAGATGCGGTAGACGAGCAATATTCTTCCGTGTAGCTTGGATGGGACACACTGGCGGGCGGCATTGCCGCCCGCACTATCCTACCTGGTTTTTAGAAAGCCTTATAATCAAATCTGATGTCTGACCCAATGAAAGATATTGTTGAATTTCAAGTCGGTTCTGTAAAGGTACCGGTAAACACCGGAAACACCAACCAGTATATCCCGCGGGAGCAATTCTATATTCCTCCACCCCAAGGCTATCTGGAGAAACTTGCCTATGCGGTAGCCCACAACTTGCCAGCGCTCTTAATTGGTGAAACAGGCGTCGGAAAAACGATGAGTGTCCGCTATCTGGCAAGCCAGACGAACAATGGCTTGCGCAGGGTGAACCTGAACGGCGCTACCACCGTGGACGAGTTTTTGGGAAAGCTATTGATTAATGAGCAGGGCACTTATTGGGTAAACGGCGTTTTGGTGGATGCGATGCTGGCGGGCGATTGGATCCTGCTGGATGAGATCAATGCCTGCTTACCCGAGATCGCTTTTAGCCTGCATTCCCTGCTGGATGACGACCGGATGGTTGTTCTGATGGAGTATGATGGTCGGATTGTGCGACCCCATCCAAATTTTCGCCTGTTTGCCAGCATGAACCCGAGTGAAGAGGGGCGCTATGGGGGAACCAAGACGCTCAACGAGGCCTTGCTGGACCGCTTTCCGTTGGTTGTGCGCATGGCATATCTCCCGGAGGATGAAGAGATCGAAGCGGTGATCTCTCAGAGCGGGAATGCCGACCGGGCAGTTGTGGCATCGATGGTGCGGGTGGCTAGAGATGTCCGCCAGGCAATTCAAGACGAAAAAGTGTTCGGTTCTTTCAGCACGCGGCGGGTGGTGGATTGGGCGCGGATGTCGCTGGTTTTCGATGTGCATGAAAGTGCGCATTATACCGTGCTCAGCAAGCTGAGTAAATTTGACGTGGAGGCTGTGGAGGATATTATTGACCTCTACTTCTGAGATTTTACCTGAAGTCCCGCTGGTAGAAAACCGAAGGCAGCGCCTGGAACGGCTGCTGCAGATAGCTACGCACGATACTGCCCTCCATTTCGAGTTCGGTAACCGGGATCTGGTTGGTGAAAGCCAGATTGTGATGAAGGCAGGGGCGTCAGAAGTGATTTCTGCCAGCCTGCCTCGGCTAAAAGGGCGGGCTTTCAACCTGCTTGGACATAGTCTTTCAGGGGGCTGGGAATGGTATGAGGCAGCGCTACGCCAGGAATCGCTGGGGAAACCTGGCTTTGCTTCATTATGGCATGCCCTGGAAGATGCCAGGGTAGAGAACCAATTAATTGCCCGCTGGCCGGGGTCGGCAAAATACTTCCAGGCTAATCTGTTGCCCAATCTGGGTGGAAAATTGCTAAGCCGGATGCCGGTGCTAGAGCAGCTTGAGCTTGGCTTGTACTTTGAGGGTCGCGGTTTCAGCGGGGCGCGCTTTACCCGTGCGGTGGAAGATGTTATTCGCCAGATAGACAACGAAATTTTCATTGGATCGCACGGAGAGAGCACTCAGAATTCTTACCAGGCAATGCTCCTCATGTACCCCATCATCAGCAACTTAATTCAGTTAGGCTCGGCATTGAATTCTGGGCTGCATAGGGATGGTGACCAGGAATTGAGCAACGAGGCGCAAGGAATAGAGGATCAACAATCAACGGCTCTCGATGGTGCAGTCCCAGAGTTTTCTGAAGAGGAAGGCCTGGTGGTGGTTGGAACTGGAGGCCAGCCGCGCCAATTTCCTGAGTGGTACCGCCCGGGTTCAGCTCCCTGGTTCGAGCGCGATCTCGGGAAGAAAGAAATCCACCCCTCGGCGGTCCGCACTAACCGGCAAACTATCGTTGAACCTCCCAAAGGCGATGCGGATGTGTACTGGGCTGTGCGCAGAGAAATCCAAGGCGAAGCGGGATATCTTTCTCACCGCCTGACCAATATTATCCGGGAAGAGATTTACCTGCGCTATGCTGGCTACTACCGCACTGGCAGGTTGAACAAAGCTAAATTGTGGAAACAGCGGATTGGTAATTACCGCTTATTCCAGCGGCTGGTGACCGGAATCGGCCAGATGGTAGCATTTACTTTGTTGGTAGATGAAAGCGCCAGCATGAAAGGGCAGGAGAAGTACCGGATGGCGATGAAAGCTGCCCTGTTGTTTGGTGAAACGCTCAACTTCCTGCATACCCCGTTTGAGATTATCGGTTTTACTACTGAAGATTATGAAGCCCGGGCGGCGATGAAGCTGGGTTTGCTCCCTGCCTCGGACTACCGGACGATGCGATGCAGCCCATTGGAGCACCGTATATATAAACGCTTCGATGAGCTGTATTCCATCGCCCGCTTCCGGCTCACTGGGATTGAACCTCGCCATAATAATTGGGATGAGGAACACCTGATGTTCGCCTTTCAGCGCATCCAGGCGCGGCCTGAGCGGCGAAAGGTCATCATTATCCTTTGCGATGGTCAGCCGAACGGAGACGCGAATTATCTGATCGATGTTGTGAAGCGGATTGAAAGCACTGGCTGCAAACTGATTGGGGTAGGTATTGGGTCGGAATTTGTTAAAGAGATCTACCCGAGCGCGATTATCGTCTCAGACTTTCGCCAGCTGGTGGATG
>JBFYSV010000297.1:0-12034 GCA_041301185.1 Anaerolineae bacterium | reverse complement strand
CCGCGGTTGAGGAGGTAATCGCCCCGCTCAGCTATCGCCCGCTGGTCTTTTACGAGCTGGATAGCACCGACCCCAACGCTCCCTGGACCTCCGGACCGGGCACATTCATCGATCTGCTGATTAACATGGCAGGCGGCTTCAACCTGGGCAGCGATCTGGAAGGCGAATGGGTGCAGGTCAGCGTCGAGGAGCTGATCGCTAAAGACCCGGCGTTCATCCTGCTGGGCGATTCCGTGTGGGGTGGCGTTACACCCGATGCGGTTGCTGCCCGCCCCGGCTGGGAGGGAATTGCCGCAGTAGAGAACGGTCAGGTCTATCCCTTCGATGATAACCTGGTGAGCCGTCCCGGCCCGCGCCTGGTGGATGGCCTGGAGGAATTGGCCCGCCTCCTGCACCCAGAAGCGTTCGAGTAATCACTTTGGGGGGTACAGGCAGCCTCCCCGCCTGCCTGTACCCCCCAGATATCAAAATGGTTAAATCCGCCCGCCCCTACATCTACTTGCTCCTGATGCTCGCGCTGGCTCTGCTGCTCAGCGTTGCAGTGGGGGCGGTCTTCATCCCGCCGGGCGTGGTGGCGCGCATGCTTACCTCATTACTGTCCGGTGCCAACTTGCCGGCAGATTTGCCGCAAAGTTACTCGGCCATCGTCTACCAGATCCGCCTACCACACACCGCCCTGATCGCCCTGGCCGGGGCAGCCCTGGCAGGCAGCGGGGCAGTCTACCAGGGCGTATTCCGCAACCCGCTCGCCGACCCCTACCTGATTGGGGTCGCCTCAGGCGCCGGGCTGGGGGCGGTGATCGGCCTGGCATTGCGCGCTCCGGCGGAGTGGGGCGGGTTATTCACAGTTCCGATTGCAGCATTCATCGGCGCCCTGCTAACGATCAGCATCGTCTACAACCTGGCGCGGGTCGGGCGCAGCGTTCCCACCACCACATTAATCCTGGCGGGCGTGGCGGTCAGCGCCTTTGCCACCTCGCTATCCTCGTTCCTCATGCTGCGTTCTAATGAAGAGCTGCGCCGGGCATTCTCCTGGCAGTTGGGAGGGGCGATCATGGGCGGCTGGACGCCAGTGTGGGCGATGCTGCCCTATATTGCGGTTGGATTAATCTTGATCGTCCTCTCCGGGCATACCCTGAACGTGATGCAGTTCGGCGAGGAGCAAGCCCAGCAGCTGGGCTTACCGGTGGAACGCGCCAAGCTTGCCCTGATCCTGGCGGCTTCGCTGACCACCGCCGCTGCGGTAGCCTTTGCGGGAATTATCGGTTTCATCGGGCTGATCGTACCCCACCTGGTGCGCTTTACCTGGGGACCTGATTACCGCCACCTGGTGCCGCTTTCGATCATCGGCGGCAGCATCGCCTTGCTCCTGGCAGATATCCTGGCCCGGGTGGTGCTTGCCCCGCAAACCCTGCCGGTAGGCATCGTCACCGCCCTGGCAGGCGCGCCTTTCTTCTTGTGGATCCTGCGCCGCGCAAAAGACCAGGCTTATTTTTGATTGAGGAAGCTCATTATGCTCGATATCCGTTCCTTGAACGTCTCCTACAACGGTAAAGACATCCTGCACGATGTCTCGCTTCACGTCGCGGCGGGAGAAATCCTGGCAGTCATCGGTCCCAACGGCGCTGGAAAGACCACCCTCATTCGAGCCATCAGCGGAGTGCTCCCGCCTCGCTCTGGTCAGATTTGGGTGGACGGCATCGACCTGGCAGGGCTATCCGCCATCCAGCGCGCCCGATACCTGGCTGTGGTGCCCCAGGCGCGCCAGCTTCCGGCGGCTTTCACCGTCTACCAGAGCGTCCTCCTGGGTCGCACACCCTACCTGGGCTGGTTAGGGAGGGCTGGGAAAACGGACCATTCCATAGTCGAGCGTTCCCTGGCGCAAACCCACTTGACGGGGTTGGCAGAACGCCGGGTGGGCGAGCTATCCGGTGGAGAGCAGCAGCGTATCCTGCTGGCGCGCGCCCTGGCCCAAGGTACCCCGATTCTGCTTCTGGATGAGCCAACCACCCACCTGGATATGGAACACCAATCGAGCTTTTTAAACCTGGTCCACTCGCTGGCCAGCCAGAAAAAGCTGGCTGTTCTGCTCGTTCTACATGATTTAAACCTGGCTGGATTGTATGCTGATCAGGTCGCCCTGCTGGTAGACGGTCGCAACCACTCCATCGGCGCTCCGGCAGATGTACTGACTGCTAAAAACTTGAGCGCGGTCTATCACGTGCCGGTCAACGTCGTCCCCCACCCAGATTACGGCACCCCGCTGGTACTGCCGGACGGCAGAATCAATACTGTTGAGACTCAAGCCCCCAAGAAGATAGCCTGACGCCGGCAGCCTGGTCCAACATCCAGGTCAGGTTCCCTGAAACAGGCTGAACAAGCTGGACAGGCAAGGGCGGGTCGGATCGCCCGGCCAATACCTGCTCCAGGCGAGCCGCCTTGTTTTCCCCTGCCACGATAAAAACAACCTGCCGCGCCGCGTTGATCAGCGGCAGGGTGAATGTCACCCGGTCGACGAGCGGGGGCGGCGGCTGGTTGTGCTCCACTGCCAACACCCAGCGCTGCGATTCTGCCAGGGCTGGCGTCCCGGGGAATAGCGATGCGGTATGCCCATCCTCCCCCATGCCCAGCAGGATTAAATCGAAGGATGGTATAGCCGACGATCCGGCCCGCAATCCACGATTGCTCAATACCTTGCGGTAGAACTCCCTGATCTGCTCCTCGTATGCCCGCGCTGCCTGCCCCGGGGTTAATTCCGACTCAATGCGATGGATATTTTCCTGTGGAACGGGCAGATATGCCAGCATTGCCTCCCTTGCCATACGGTAGTTGCTATCCGGGTGGTCTGGCGGCACGCAGCGCTCATCCCCCCAGAAGAAATGCACCCTGCCCCAATCCAGGGCTGCATGCTCCTGGCCCAGCAAGCGATACACCGCCTGCGGCGTCGATCCGCCCGCCAGGACAAACGAAAAATATCCCTGCTGTGCGATCGCCCGCTCTCCTCCCCGGAGGATATGCTGACAGGCGGCTGCATATAGTTCGACTGGATCAGGGAAAATCAGCAAGGAAACCATGGGCTACTACCGGGTATCTATCCATGCCCGCAGCAGCTCTGCCACGCCCCACGCCTGGGCAAAGCAGCCGCGCGGGGTGAACGGCGGGTCGCCATCGAAGATCTCGCTCACGCTACCCAAACCATGATCGGATAGATGCTGCACCAATGGAATCAGGTAAACCCGCGCCTGCCGCCGGTCGCCATAGACCCGCAGGTGCGCACGCACAAACGGACCAATCAGCCAACTCCAAACCGTGCCCTGATGGTAGGCGGCATCCCGCTTGAGGAGGCTGCCGCCATACTGTCCCTGATACCCGGCCTCAAAAGAAGCCAGGCTGCGCAGACCGTGCGATGTATGCAGGTGGCGGGCACAGGCCTCCACCACTGCCTGGGATTGCTCTGCAGATAGCGGGCTGTATGGTAGCGCCACAGCAAAGATCTGGTTGGGGCGCAGACTGGCGTCGTCCCCATCCGGCCCATCAATCACATCATAGCAATAGCCTTTCTGCCCGTTCCAGAAACGCCCAAAGCCAGACCGCACCCGTTCCGCTAGGTCATTATAGCGATCCGGCGATTCTCCCAATCGCCGGGCAAAGCCTTGCATGCTGCCCAAGGCGTTGTACCACAGGGCATTGATATCCACCGGCTTGCCGATGCGCGGTGTCACCACCCAGCCATCCACCTTGGCATCCATCCAGGTCAGTTGCACGCCAGGCTCGCCAGCGTAAATCAGCCCGTCTCGAATGTCCACACCAATCCGGTAGCGCGTCCCGCCCAGGTGCCAATCGATGATCTCCTGCAAGACCGGGTAAATCTCCTGGAGCAGGCTGGACCCGTGCTCAGGATTCCCGGAACCGTCCTCGTGTTCGATATACGCTCGGATGGCTTCGAAATACCACAGGGTGGCATCCACCGTGTTGTACTCGGGTTGCTCTCCCTGATCTGGGAACCGGTTGGGCAACATACCCTGATTGATAAATTTGGCGAAAGTGCGTAGGATGCTGCGAGCGACCTGGGGGCGACCGGTTGCCAGGGCCAATCCCGGCAGGCTGATCATCGTATCCCGCCCCCAATCCCCGAACCAGGGATAGCCGGCGATCACTGAGTGCCCGCTGGTCCCCTTGCCCAGGGAGCGCGCAACAATGAACTGGTCCGCCGCCAGCGCCAGACGCTCCACCACGGGCCGATCATCCACCGTTGATTCCCCGAGAGCGGAAAGCAGGCTGGCAGTGTGCGCGCTTTGCCGCCTCCAGGCGGCTGCTCCTTCCAGGCTGGTTGCCGGATCGAGGCACGCCGCCAATACCAGCGACTCGCCCGGTCCCAGATCAGCCTGGAAATCAGCGCAATGCAGGTGAGACTCCAGCCCATCAAAGCCACGATATTGCTCGACGCTCAAGGCAAACCCGCTCACCCACTCGTGTCGGGGGGTGAACTGACCGTCCTTACATAGCACATAGAAGGGTACGTCCTCACCGGGTGAGGCAATCTCGACCCCATTTTGGACCGGTTTGACCTGCATCTTCCAGCCCTGGGTGGTTGCACCGTGATAATCCCGGTAGTTTGCCAACACCCTGAGCTTCAGCCGGACCGGTTCTGCAGCGTGCAACAGCGAGTACTGCACGTAGGTGATATTGGCGCCTTGCTCCATCCAGACTCGCTTCTCCAGCAAGGCATCTGCCAAGGCAAACTCCCAAACCGGCGTGCTCCCATCCAACCGGAAGCGTTGGATGTAGCGGTAGCCTTGCGGATCAAGCTCGCCGGTCGCATAGCGGTTGGTTGAGAGAGCAAAACCATCGCCAAGGTACTCCAAGCACTCATCAAACTTCGCCACCAACAGCGTCCTGCCCAGCGGCGGTTGCAGCGCGGCCAAAAGCAAGCCATGATAGCGGCGCGTCAGCTCACCAGAGATCGTCCCGCAGGCGTATCCGCCGATGCCATTCGTCACCAGCCACTCCCGCCGCGCAGCCGCTATGGGATCACCGCAGATTCCCCGACCAAAATCAACCTGTGCCAGGTGCCCGACCATACTCATCTCTCCACACAAATCATGAACAGAAATATATCCAACTCAACCTGAATTGCGAAACCACCATTGTCACAGGAATCCTGCGCGCCCCGGGCAGGAGAAACGCCAAATACAGTCAGAATTATAGTTGGGAATGACCAGTCCGGGCATAGTTTTCATCGTTTTACGCCGATTTTATGCATAATTCTTAATTTATTGCAAGTTTTTTCTATGGAAAAATCTTGCTAAATGCGCTAAAATACTCATATTGAATTGCATGAAAGACAGTTCTTTTTAGATTAGGATTTACGCACTTGGCGTGGGGGTGGTTGTGTGTGGGGTGCTCCGCACACCCACACACAACCAGTTCCTCCTTCAATTGCGTACCTTCTATAGATATTATTTGCCTGGGCGATCATTTTCCTGGGGTAAATCCATAGCCCGATCAGCACTGATCTAAGGCAACTCTCCACCAGGAGTCCTATCAGCCGCCCGTACCGGAGGACCACATGCTTTACGAAGAGCGTATCCGTCGTGAAAGACCCGAGATGTCGAAAAGCTTTGCAAAACTGGCTGATTTCTTGTTGGACTCTTATGTAGAAGCAGCTTTCATGACCGCCAGCGAGCTGGCGCATGCTTTGAACCTGGATGCCGCGACCGTGGTGCGGTTTTCACAATTCCTGGGTTACACGGGATTTCCCGAGCTGCAACGGGAGATCCGCACCCGGGTGAAGGACGACTTGCTCATCCGCCCCAAGCAAGCCGAGGTGACCGAATCTACTGCGGGAATTGTTGCCACAGCCATGCGCGAGCTGGCAGTCGCCCTGGACCAGACGCGCATCTCGCTGGACACCGACGCCATGCAGAGCCTGGTTGACCTGATGGAGGTCGGGCGGCGAATCGTCATCCTGGCAGAGAACCCCGCCCAGCCCACCGCCTACAGCCTGGTCCAATACCTGGAACAAGGCGGTTTTCCGGTGTACATCGCCCGAGGTGGAATCGCAGACCTGGCTCGCACGGTCAATACCGCTACCACCCAGGACCTGCTCCTGGCGATGGAGGTGACCGGGCAGTCACCCTACATTGCTCGCGCCCTGGGCGAAGCCCGCTTAAAGGGAATCCAGACGGCAGCCATTGTCGGCTCGGCTTCGCTGGCATCTGCCCGTGAGGCAAACATCGTCCTGGCTGCCCACGCCCACCCATCAACCGGCGTCGGCATTGTTTCGATCGAAGCGATCGTCTATGCCCTGGCACAGGTACTGCGCTGGCGTTTTGCCGATCGGTTCGCCGGGACAGAGCAATCCATTGCCCAGCTATCTGCACGCATCCAACAACCATTCGAATAAACGAAACCTTCGGAGTGACCTATGAGACTCATTCGTTACCGGGCCGGTGGGGATTCACCGCGCTTTGGCTGGATCCTGGAAGATAAAGTTGGCCCGATCGAGGGCTCCTTGTTCGATGAATTTCGCCGCCTGGAAGCAAGCCTGCCTCTCGAACAGATCCGCTTACTACCACCGGTTGAGCCCAGCAAGATCATTTGCATCGGGCGGAATTACGTCGCTCACGCCAAAGAACACGACGCAGAGGTGCCTGATCTTCCCCTGATATTCCTCAAGCCGCCATCCTCAGTGATTGGCACCGGCGAGTCAATCATCCTGCCGCCCCAGTCGCAGCGGGTCGAGCATGAAGCCGAGCTGGGCGTGGTGATTGGTAAACGCGGGCGTTGGATCCAACCAGCAGATGCGATAGAATACGTCTTGGGCTATACCATAGCCAACGATGTGACTGCCCGCGATCTGCAACGCCGGGACGGGCAGTGGACGCGTGGTAAAGGTTTCGACACTTTTTGCCCGCTGGGTCCCTGGATTGAGACCGAGTTCGACCCGGCAGACGCCATGGTCACCTGCCACGTCAATGGAGAGATGCGCCAAATGGCATCTACCCGGGATATGGTTTTCAACGTTCGCCAGCTCATTGCTTTCTGCTCATCGATCATGACCTTAGAGCCGGGCGATGTGCTGCTCACCGGCACCCCCGCCGGCGTAGGACCACTTCTCCCCGGAGACGTAGTTGAGGTTACAATAGAAGGTATCGGCAAGCTGAGCAATCCGGTTAAAGCAGAAAAGTTGCCCTGATCATTCTACGGGCAATCTCCCGGGGTAACCATCCCCAGCCGGCGTGATCCAGCTCTCCGAAACCACGCTCATGGCCTTAGATATCCGTACCGGTGTTCTGGCAGCAGTAATTATTCTCGGGCTGCTGGTGATCCTGTTTACCTGGCAGGGTTTTCGCTCGATTCGTTCGGCGCGCAAGCTGCCTTTCTTTCGCATGCGCCGCGAGCGGATGCTGCGCGGCTGGCGTCTATTGTTTGGTGCGGTGTTCCTGGCAGCCCTGGCAGTTTTGTTCAACAGCCAGGTAGAGCCGCTGATCTACCGTTACTTCCCGCCCACCGCCACCGTCACACTGACTCCCACCATCACGGTCACCCCCACCATCACCCTGACCCCCACCATCAGCCTGACCCCCACCGTCACGCCCACCCCAGCGGTAACCGATACCCCCACCATCACACCCACCCCGTTCATGCCGCTGGCGATTGAATCGGTGTTCACCAGCACGGTTACCCCGAATCCCAATGCAATCTTCAGCGAGATCACCTTCTCCAATGGGATCGACGAGAACTACACCGCCCTGAATCCGAACACACTCTTCCAAAACCCGGTTGGGCATATGTACGGGCTGTTCAGCTATGACGGGATGATTGACGGTTCACAGTGGACCGCCCTGTGGTATCGCGAGGGCGAGCTGGTTCATTTCGAGACCCTGCCGTGGAACGGCGGCACCGGTGGGCTGGGCTACACCGATTGGGAGCCCCGCCCGGAGGAGTGGATCCCCGGAGAGTATGAAGTTCAAATTTTCACTGGCCTGATCTGGAATCAATCCGGGCGCTTTACCGTCGAGGGCGAGGCGCCAACCGCCGCGCCGACCGAGACGCCTACCCGCACCCCAACAACGACCCCCACGGTCACCCCCACCCGCACTTTACGCCCCACCCAGACGCCCATCCCGTCGCCCACGCCCCGCCCTACCAGCACATTTACCCTGGTGCCCACCATAACCCTCACCCGGACTCCTTACCTGAGCCCCACCCTGATTCCCAGCATCACGCCGTGGCCCACCATGACCAAGTCCCCGGTCACCCCCAGCATCACCCCGTGGCCAACCGTCACACCGATCCCGACCCGCACCCGCGCTCCCACCTTTACCCCAGCCCCTTGAGCCAGGGCTGGTATTACCAACTCAAATTAGATCAAATATACTGTGCAATCTGGGCAGCCAATCGGGCGTTATTCAACAACAGGCCCAGGTTGGCTCGCAAACTTTGATCCCGGGTCAGCCGGCGCACTCTCTCCAGCAGGTAGGGGGTGACCTCCGGGCCGCGGATGCGGCGCTCTCGGGCTTCGCGCAGCGCCTGGCGCACCGCAGCGTTGACCAGCTCTGTGGGTAGAGCCACCTCCTCCGGGGGAGGAGCTGCAACCAGGATCGCGCTTTGCAAGCCGAGCGACCAGTGCGCTTTCGCCAGGCGGGCTACTTCCTCAGGGGAATCGGCGCGGGCGTTGGTCTTCAAGCCGCTGCTGCGGCTAAAAAACGCCGGAAAATCATCACTTTGGTAACCCACCACAGGCACGCCCCAGGTCTCGAGGTACTCCAGGGTGGCGGGCAGGTTCAGGATGGCTTTCGCTCCGGCGCACACCACGATCATCGGGATATGCGCCAGGGCTGGCAAGTCAGCGGAGATATCGTAGCTGGCCTGGCGGCGCCGGCTGATATTGTGGTGCACTCCGCCAATCCCGCCGGTAGCAAAGACGCGTATGCCAGCCAGGTAAGCTGCCAGCATGGTGCCTGCCACGGTGGTGCCGCCGCTGGCTCCGCTGGCAATGGCAGCGCCGTAATCGCGGGTGCTGATTTTACGCATACCCCGGCCGGGTTGGGATAGCTGCAGAAGCTGAGCGGGGTTCAAACCGACACATACCGCGCCATCCAGGAGGGCGATGGTTGCCGGCACAGCTCCCTGGCCCCGCACCTCGTTCTCCATGTCTTCCGCCAGGGTCAGGTTGGAGGGGTACGGCAGCCCGTGGGTGATCACGGTCGATTCAAGCGCTACCACGGGTTGTTTCTGCGCCTGGGCGCGCTCGACTTCAGGGGAAAGCTGGAATGAAGGAGGTAGTTTGCGAGCCAAGTTAGATCACCAGTTGATCGTAGAGTTTTTCCAGAGATAGATCAGGCACCACTGAGCCGCGATAGCGCAGGGTCAGCGATGCTGCCGTCACCCCCAGCCGGACAGCGTCATCCAGGGGGATATCGTTGAGCAAGGCGAATATTACCGTTGCAGACAGTGCATCGCCTGCACCGGTCGGGTCGATGATCTCCGTGCGGATCGCCGGGATATAGCCTTTGGTTTCAGAGGTTGCATAGCACAGGCCTTGTTCAGCCAGGCTGATATAAGCAATCTCAACCCCCTGACCAACCAGGTGCTTGGCAGCCTCCATTGCCTGGCGGCGGTTGGTAATTTTCCGCTCCGGCTCACAGTAGATGGATGCTTCAGAGCCGTTCGGGGTGATCAGGTACAGGCGGTCCAGGTAGGGCTTCAGGCGCGGCGCCAGCACCGAGGAGGTCGGATCGGCGCAAACCGGCAGGCGCGCTTTGCGCGCCAGCGACATGATCTTTTTCAGCGTTTTTTCGGGAAGATTGGCATCGATAAACAGCAGCGAGGCCTCTCGGAACAATGTTTCGTGCTGGCTGATGTACGCCGGCGTGAGGGCGGAAAGGGCGCGCATATCGTCCAGGGCAAACTGGAGCATTCCCGCCTGGTTGACTACCGCCAGGTAAGCGCCGGTGGAATACTGAGCGGTCCTTAATACCAGGTCGATATTTACCCCTGCCGAGGCAATATCACCCAGCAAGCGCTCGCCGGCTTCATCATCCCCCACGGCGGAGATCAGGGTCACCGGCTGCCCCAGGCGAGCCAGGTTCTCAGAGACGTTGCGCGCCACCCCGCCGAAAGATTCGCGGATCTGGGCGGGCGTGGATGATTCGGATTGCAGCTCGCCGCGCAGCCTGCCTACGATATCTACCCCGGCTGCGCCAATCACCAGTACCGGCCCATCTGGTGATGGCGATATCGGGTTTTCAATCATTGCGGACCTCCGATCATTTTGGGACTACCCTGGGCTTCTTAACGTAGATTGTATATCAAAACCGGCGAAACAGGCAACGGGTTACGGCAATTGAATGGGAGTAATTACACCTATGGTGAAGAGGTTCAAATATCTTTGTTTACACCTTCGATAGTCCTGGAAAAACAGCTTCCGAGAAGGGCAAATCCTTGTTAGAATACCACGTGTATTGAGTCATAGTAAGCGAACAGCTATTTCCTCTGGAGGTTATCAATGAGTGAATTTCCCGGCAAAGGTAAGGTTGCCGTACTGAAGACTTCTCCGGATACAGTCCTGGATGATATCGAACGGCTGATGAAGCTGGCTGAATTCGAGACCGCCCTGCCCAAGAATACCCGCACGGGCTTGAAGATCAACATCTCCTGGCAGACCTGGTACCCGGCTTGCTCTTCCACACCCTG
The DNA here is from genome assembly GCA_041301185.1 of Anaerolineae bacterium. Classification (GTDB taxonomy): domain Bacteria; phylum Chloroflexota; class Anaerolineae; order Anaerolineales; family UBA4823; genus JAQBDA01. The sequence continues at coordinate 1,333 of JBFYSV010000297.1, read as the reverse complement.
GCAGATTGAGGGTGTACTCCGCGCCCTGAAGAATGCCGGTTACAACGACCTGGTAGGGGTCCACAATGATACCGTGGTCGTGAACACCGCGGATGCGGAACGCAATAATAAGCACCTGTATGTCACCGAGAAATACGAGGTGCCATGCCTGTACCTGTACAACCAGGACTTCGAGTGGATGGAATACCACCCCAAGCAGCCCTTCCTGGTGCTGGATAAGGTCTATCCGCAAGGCGTTTTCATCCCCAAGGCGCTGGAGGGGATGAACATCATCCACCTGCCCACCGTCAAGACCCACGTATTCACCACCATCACCGGAGCGATGAAGAACGCCTTTGGCGGGCTGCTGCACCGCAACCGGCACTGGACGCACGCCGTGATCCACGACACGCTGGTAGACCTGCTGATGATCCAGCAGGATATTCACCCGGGCATCTTCGCCGTGATGGACGGCACCTTTGCCGGAGACGGGCCAGGGCCGCGGGCGATGCGCTGGCACGAGAAAGACATCCTGCTGGCATCCTCGGACCAGGTGGCGATCGATGCGGTCTCAGCAAAACTGCAAGGCTTCGACCCGCTGAGCATCCGTTTTATCCGGATAGCCCACGAGATGGGTTTGGGCGTGGGCGATCCCCGGCAGATCGAGATCGCCGGCTACGATATCGAGCAGGAAAGCCCGTGGAACTTCGTCCAGGAGGATACCTTCGCCAGCAAAGGCCAGAAGCTGATCTATCACGGACCGCTCAAGCCGTTGGAGAAACCCCTCCTGCAAAGCCCGCTGGTGCCCTGGTCTTACTTCGCCAGCAATTTCTACCACAACGTGTACTGGTACCCCTTCGTGGGCCGCCAGCGCGTCGAAGCTGCCCTGCAGACCCGCTGGGGGCGGCTGTTCAAAGCATACGGCGATGGGCAAGTGGTCATGCCGGGCATGGAGCCGAAGACCGTCGCCCAGGCTGCCGCCGGGCTGGCACTGGCAGCCGCCGTATTGGCGGGCGCAGCCTATCTGCTGCGCAGGCGCTCGTAAGGATCACCGGGCTTTGATTAACCCACCATGTTGCGAGTCGAGTTTCACTGCCACACCATCTATTCCAAAGACAGCCTGCTGAGGCCGGAGGCGCTGGTCGAGACCTGCCGCCGCAAGGACATCCAGCGGGTGGTGGTCACCGACCATAACACCACCGCCGGGGCGCGGCGCGCCCAGGAGATCGACCCGGGACGGGTGATCATCGGCGAGGAGATCATGACCCGCCAGGGAGAGCTGCTGGCAGCCTTCATGACCGAGGAGATCCCCCCCGGCTTGCCCGCCCTGGAGACGATTGAAATTTTACGCTCA
>JBFYSV010000295.1:0-14282 GCA_041301185.1 Anaerolineae bacterium | reverse complement strand
CTGCGTAAGTCCTAATCATAATCTAATTGTCTTACTCAAGACACTGCGAACAGATTCATTTACCTGTATATGCATGATAATATCATATTCATCTATGGTTGTCAATGTATTGTTTATATATCGTATAGTTATCAAAGATATCTCTTATAAAGACAAGCCACAAGCAGCAACTTTGCTCTCAACTCTCCTCTCGAGAAACAGGCACGCTGGCAGTTTCCAGACTAGCTTGCGGAGCTGGACGAGCCTGCCAAAATGCAAATAACCCGAAGCCAATGAACCGAATACCTGCTGCAAACAGCAACGCCACGCTCAAACCCATGTATCCAGCCAGCAATGTTCCGAGCAGAGGGGCAAAAATTGTGGACAGGTGTTGCAAGCTTTGCGACAGTGAAACAAACGTCGCGCTATATTGAGCCGGCACTGTTTTCATCAGTTCATCGAAAAACACCAGATCCAGTCCAGCCTGGAAAATACCTGCCAGCCCGGCAAATACCACAATCAGCTGGACCTGTGTGGTCACTGCCGTCAGGGCAGGATACACCGCCAGCCCAAAGGTCGTCCACAACAATACAAAGCGCGAACCTCGCAGCTTCGACCCACGCGTCCACAAGAAATATCCGACCAGCAATACTGCCGACGAGGCTGTGTTGATAGTGCCGATCCAAGCATCATTTGCCTCAACTACACGCACATAATAGAGTGGAAAAAGGGGAATCGCCAGTGTTATACCGAACAAGTACACAAACCGCTGCATAGAAAAACGAATGAAGTCGGGCTGACCCCGAATCAGTTTTATATATCCCCTGGTTTGCTGGCGCAAAGATTTACCCACTTCTAATGGCGGGGCGTCTGTATCGGGCAGCTTGATCCTGCGGGAAAAATAAAAAGAGATCAATCCTCCCAGCGAAAACACAATAAACACGAGCTGGTAGTTGAGTGGAAATATTATCCGGACTAATGCCTGACCTGCGAGTGCGACGCTCAGTGCAATCACCACACCCAGGATCGACCACCTGCGACTAAGCAGATCGTAACGGTGCTTTGGCCCAGCAATCGCGTTCATAACTACCGAAAACGAAACAATCAAGATGGTTTGCGGCAAAGTCACAATTGCCCAAATCAGCAGGACGCCATTAACAAGGTACTTATCGGGAATGATCCAGGGGAGTATACCGGTCAGTGCATATGCAGAGATCACCAATAGGCGGGCGATACTAAACCAGGGGACGATATTGCGTTGTGCCTGCAAAAACCGCCCAACCAGTATCGCCAGGAATAAACCGGTGACTGCCGGCATGGAAGATAACAATCCAACCTGGAGGTTGGTAGCACCCAGCCGAGTGAGGAAGATGGGCAAGAAAGTTGCCGCAGCGCCTGCCAGACCGACGCCAGCAGCATCAATCTGGACGTTTATAAAATTCTGTTTTTGTTCCTGGGTAACACCTGAAGGGGCTACCGACCAGCGAAACCTGCTCACCAGATAGTCAATCCTTAGCGTTGGCTACCCGCCCGTATAAATACCAGAAAGGAGGATTGGGAAATCCGTTGATTAGATCGGCATCCCAAACAAACCCTCCGGGCACAAATACCGCTCCCAAAATTTTGTCCAGCCCGGCTAACAGATCTTTCTCTGCTGCTGGAATCTCCTCCATTTGATTAGCCAATAGCTCTAATTGAACTCTGCGCCCCACCTCGTATGGGTATCGATCTACATGGTTATCTGGCTGGGCGCGATACTCTTCCAAGAAATCACGCCACAACCGCAACCGGGCACTGAAATCCCGCCCGACTTTCATTTCCCAGGCTTGCCTCCATTTCGCCGCGATTGCCCATAATTTATTGTCAAGCCGTTCCAAATCAAATTGTTGTTCGAAGGATAGTAGTCGGGCATTCAGGCGGGCATGCGCCAGAAGCAGGTTACCAATCGTAAATTGGGGATATGCCGGTTCACCCCGGGGTGCACTATCGGCCAGAGCCCAGTACAGATCCTTTGATAACAAATAATTTTCCAGGATAGGGATTGCAGCTCTAAAGTATCCGAAATCGTGTTCAACAGAAGGTACTTGTCGTGTCATAGTAATTCTGCCCTTTCCGGCTACAAACCCCGCTGTAATCAGACCAGCGGGGTTGAGCATCGTCATACGAAAGCGTGTTACAAGTTGCGTTCATACCATCAGGCGTAAGGGCTCCTCCAGGTATTTCTTCAGAGACTGCAAAAATTGGGCTGCCTCCGCCCCATCGCTCACCCGGTGATCAACTGAGATCGTCGCCTTCATTCTTTTTCCGGGGATGACCTGCCCGTTTTCCACTATCGGCACATCCCGAACCGATCCAACCGCCAGGATCGCCGCTTCTGGCGGGTTAATGATTGCGATAAAATGCTCCACTTCAAACATGCCCAAATTGCTGACGGAAAAAGTCGAGCCTTCGATATCATCTGCTTTGACTTTTCCTTCCCGGGCGCGAGCTACCATTGAACGGACATCTGCAGAGATCATCCGCACTGATTTCCGATCTGTATCCCGGCAAACCACTGTCAATAGACCTCCCTCAACAGCCACCGCAACTCCGACATTGACCTGCCCGTGGCGGACGACCTGATCTCCATTTAGCGAAGCATTGAGATTGGGATACTCGCGCAAAGCCAGCGAGACGGCTTTCAGGATATAGTCATTGACTGATGTCTTTTCATCATCAGGCAGAAACGCATTGACCTGCTGGCGAAGGGATAATAAAGCCGCCATATCATATTCATGGGTGATATAAAAGTGGGGCACCTGCTGCTTGGCTTCTGTCATCCGCCGTCCGATTGCCAAGCGTAGCCGGTTGAGCGACACGGTCTGCGACTCGAAGACTGGAGTGCCGGGCATTTCGACCATGGCTGGTACCGTTCTTACCTGGGGCGGAGCTTCCTTAGAAACCGGAGCAGGCAGGTAGGTCTCGATATCACGCTTAACAATCCTCCCCCCTGGACCAGTGCCCTGTACTTGTGAAAGGTTGATGCCGCGTTCCTCAGCCATCCGACGGGCAAGTGGAGAGGCTTTGACGCCTCCCTGTAACTCGTTTGCTTGGTCTTTAGGAACCTGCTCGTTCGTTGTGATTTCGGTTGGTGACACTTCGGCTGTCTGAGCCGGTGGAGTAACCGGTGGTTTGACCTCCTCACCGAGGCCAGCCTTGTCATCCAGCTTTTCGCCAGGAGCGGCGATCACGGCAATCGGCGTGTTGACGGGTACAATCTCACCTTCTGGCACCAGATGCCGCGCAACGATCCCTTCAAAGCCTGACTCAACTTCAACGGTAGCTTTATCCGTCTCAATCTCTGCTAAGATGGCTCCTTTTGCGATCGGCTCCCCTTCCTGTACCATCCACCGCACCAGGGTACCCTCAGCCATATCAAAGCCGAGCTTGGGCATAGTCACCACATCCGCCATTACAGCACCTCCTTGACGGCATTAACTACATCTTCAACCTGGGGCAGCGCCATTTGTTCCAGGGTCCGGTTATATGGTAGCGGTACCTCTTGCTGAGCAACGCGCCGGATAGGCGCATCTACATAATCAAATGCTTGCTCATAAATCCGGGATGCGACCTCTGAGCCAACGCCAAAGGACTTCCAGCCTTCTTCGACAATAACCGCCCGGTTAGTTTTCTTGAATGATTCAAGTACCGGTTCCATATCCAGTGGTCGCAGGCTGCGTAAATCAATGATTTCTGCCTCAATTCCTTCTTTCGCCAGCTGCTCTGCTGCCTTGGTAGAAATCTCGAGCATCTTGCTATATGTAACAATTGTCACATCTTTGCCCGGTCTTTGCAGCTTTGATTTCCCGATTGGAATCGTGTAATCTCCATCGGGGACCTCACCCCGCACCTGGTACAACGTCGCATGCTCGATAAACAGAATTGGATCTTGCGAGCGGATGGCTGCTTTGAGCAAGCCTTTGGCATCTTCGGGAGTGCCAGGGGCAACAACTTTTAAACCGGGGAAATGAGCGAATACAGCATCCGGAGTTTGGGAGTGGGTAGCACCCAGCTGGCGCCCTCCACCGCTCACTGCCCGGATCACCATGGGCAAGACAAACTGCCCTCCAAACATATAGTGTAATTTTGCAGCCTCATTGACAATGTGATCCATCGCCGAGAAAGCAAAGTTGATCGTCATCAACTCTGCTATCGGGCGCAAACCCGTTAGCGCAGACCCGATCGCTGCACCGATGATGGCAGCTTCTGCAATCGGAGTGTCTCGAACTCGTTCGGGGCCAAAATGGTCATAAAAACCCTTTGTGACTGCGTAGGTTCCGCCCCAAACCCCAACCTCCTCCCCGATGATGAATACATCAGGATCTCTTTCCATCTCTTCCCAGAGCGCCTGGGAGATGGCTTCGCGTACTGTAATTCGAGCCATAACTTTTTCCTTCAGAAATTTCCGTTTTATTGGGTTAAATTCCGCTTGTTCCTGATTTAGCGACTAGTTTTCGACATACACGTTTTCAAACAGCGCTTCTGGTCCTGGCTCAGGGCTGTTTTCTGCAAACTGGACTGCTTCCATAACTTCCTGTTCGATCTGGTCATCGATCTGATCCAATTCGGCTTCAGTGATAACGTTATGCTCAACCAGATACCGCCGGTATATCCCGATGGGATCATTTTCCTGGTATTTTTTCACTTCTTCCGTGCGCCGATAGCGCTCTGGGTCTCCCATGGAATGGCCCCGGAACCGATAGGTAATAATTTCCAAGAAGTACGGCCCTTTACCACTGCGAACATAAGCTATAGCCTCTTCTGCCGACTTGCGGACCGCCAGGATGTCCATACCGTCCGCCCGGCTGTTGGGAATACCATAACCATCCGCCTTTTGGCGGATCTCGGACACAGCAGATGCCCTATCAACAGAAGTGCCCATCCCGTACAGGTTGTTTTCGCAGACCCATAATACGGGTAAATCCCAAACCTTAGATAAATTCAACGCCTCATGGAAATATCCAATATTGGTTGCCCCATCACCAAACATACAGATCGTGACCGCGTCGCTTTTCCGGTAATGATCTCCCAAAGCCAGCCCTGCCGCGATGGGCAAGTGTGCCCCCACAATGGCATGCCCTCCCCAGAAATTTTTATTCACATCGGCAAGGTGCATGGAGCCGCCTTTGCCTTTTGATGTACCGGTTGCTTTACCCAAAAGCTCGGCTAAAACCTCATTCGCGCCGATCCCACAATTGATAGCCACTCCATGGTCTCGGTATGCGGTGATTACCCGATCTTTTGGTTGCCGTGCAGAAATCAGACCTGTGCTGACCGCCTCCTGTCCGATATACAGGTGTAAAAAGCCACCGATCTTACCTTGCTGGTATAGCTGGGCAGATTGTTCTTCGACCAGACGGATCAGCACCATCTGTGAATATAGGTCGATTTGTTCACTCTTTTCCATTTGATTGCCTTTCAATAGATTTATTCACGCAAAATAACACCGGGCATAACCCGGCGTTACAAAAAATGCATCATTCAGGTTCAAGTATCAGATTATACCAGATGGTTGTTTGAGGATTCTACATCCAAAGGCCCGGGGAAACATCTCCCGGTTACTACTCGTTCAGGCACCAAGGAGGCAATACAATTTTAGACCAGATTCTATGTCCTGGCCCATACTCACATTATTCGGGTAAAAAAACCTCCTGAACATCACTCCCGATCTGCTGAATATTGATTTCCGAGGCATATTGAGAGTGAATATTCCCAGATGAGTCAAGGTCAGCGCCTGATTGTGTCAGGTAACGATTTCCACCCCAGATGATCAATATTACGAACAACAGAGCCAGGCCCAACAGCACCATTTCCCTTGTTGTGGACATATCTCTCCGCCATTGGTGTTTCTTGCCTGTCCGCTGGCTGATGAGTTTCACAAACTGCCCAGTGTCTGGTGGTGCTCCTGCTAGTTCTTTCCAGCGCGAACCAAGCGATCGCATCAGGATTTGATGTTGTTCACCTTCGTCTACTTCCTGGGTGCTGAATAGAATTCCCAGGTTAACATGCAATCGCTCCTTGACCGTTCCTTCATCCAAGCCGGTTGCACTGGCAATATCGGCAAGTTCCCAATCGTTTCCATATCGCAAGATGATTAATATTCTGCCGGTTTGATCCAAAGCATCCATGCGCTGCCACAAGAGACGGTCGGATTCGGTCGGCGGATGGGCGATAATCGGGTCTGTAAATTGGCCCGGATTCGAAAGCAAGTGATCCAGATATCTCCATATTCCCTCGCCGCGGAGCTTTTTCAAACAGATCAGGTAGGCGGTCCGGTGAACCCAATTGTGAACGCCAATCGTGCTTCGATACTGGTGAAGGTTCAACACCAATCGGATAAATGTATCTCGCGTCACAGCCAATGCTGCGGATCGGTCATCCAACAACGAGATTGCCAGTAAATAAACAGACGAGTAGTACTGATTAACTAACGTTTCTACAATCAACTCATTGGTTACCTGCCCGCTTTGGATCATCCATTCGATATCTGAAGAAAGCTCGGGGGATTGATCAAAATCCTTGAAATTCCATCTCATAAACCACCATCTTTCTAAATGCAACCACTAAATAGGGGAGAAAGTGTACAGGTCCGGTTATGCCAACAATTTCTCTATTGGCCCGTCCGCCAGGCGATTACCAACCCTGGGGGCAAATTCACCTGAATTAGATCCAATCGTCCAAATACGTCTATTTATTGTGCCAGAATTTTCCCCGGCGTGCATGACGAAACACCTACGGAAACCCTACAATAAGGATATTTGGTATACTCTATACGAAATTCTACTGTCTTTTTCGACAGTAGATCGGTGAAATGAATAATCTCTAATCTCATTGCTAGGAAAGCCTAAAAATGATCCTCTACCTCACCCTTTTGCTGAATGGTGTACTGATGATCGCCTTACCCATTGTGTTGGGTATCTACCTATCACGCAGGTACCGGCTGGGCTGGCGATTATGGTGGATCGGTGCAGGCACGTTTGTCCTGTCTCAGATCGGTCATATTCCCTTTAATGCTGTATTGACATTGTTATTCAATCGTGGATTTCTACCAGCTCCGCCTCCTGAGTATCAGTTGCTATTCAACTCGGTTTTGCTCGGCTTGAGCGCAGGACTCTGGGAAGAATCATTCCGTTACGGCGCTTTCCGTTGGTGGGCGAAGGATGCTCGCTCCTGGTCGAAAGCCTTGATGATGGGTAATGGTCACGGCGGCATAGAAGCAATACTCCTGGGCGTTCTGGTACTCATCAACTACATAATTATGTGGGTAGCCCAGGGAATGGATTTATCTGCCTATATTCCAGCTGGCCAGTTACCCATTTTTGAGGAACAGGTGGCAATCTATTGGTCTATCCCCTGGTATGACTCCTTATTAGGGGCTTTGGAGAGGGTGTTTGCCCTGACGATACAGATATCGTTGTCTGTGATTGTCTTGCAGGTCTTTCTTAGGCGGAACTTGGTGTGGCTAATCATTGCGATTGGCTGGCATGCCCTGGTGGATGCATTGTCCGTCTACCTGGTCAGCACACAAAGCATTTATACGGTTGAAGCAGTTATTGGGGTGCTGGCACTAATCAGTTTGGGGATCATCTTCATTCTCCGCTCGCCTGATCCCGTGCCGGCGGTTGAGGAGACCCCTCCGGTTCAGCCAGCCCTACCCGATCCAGCCAATGGAAATTCCGAGACCGTTGACTCCTACCGGCTTGACGAGACCCGCTACCAGTAACCCGATCAAGATCAAACGAGAGAAAGATCTAACAAAATGATAATAACATCGCGGCTAACTAAAATATTTTCTTCCGGGACTGATGACGGCGCGCTGGCAGTGGATGATCTGAGTTTTGATGTTCGTGAAGGTGAGGTGTTCGGCTTTCTAGGCCCAAACGGGGCCGGGAAAACAACGACTGTGCGCATGTTGTGCAGCCTGATCGCTCCGACATCCGGAACCGCCATTGTCAATGGATTTACCCTGGGCAAGGAAGATCAACAAATCCGGCGGACAACCGGAATATTGACCGAGATACCCGGTTTGTACGATAACCTGAGCGCCGAGTTCAACCTCCGGATCTATGCAAATCTATACGAAGTCAAGGATGTCGCCGGGCAGGTCGAGAAATACCTGAGGTTGTTGGGTCTGTGGGATCGCCGCCACGATGAGGCAGGCACCTTTTCCAAAGGAATGAAACAGAAATTGGCCATCGCCCGGGCATTACTGCACGAACCCCCGTTGCTTTTTCTGGATGAACCCACCTCAGCCTTAGATCCTGAGGCATCTCGCCTGGTGCGAGACTTTATCGCCGAGCTGCGAGAAGAAGGGCGGACGATTTTCTTGTGCACCCACAATCTCGATGAAGCGGACCGGCTTTGCGATCGGGTTGGGGTATTCAAAACCCGCTTGTTGGTCGTGGATACACCAACCAACCTGCGCTCCAGCGTGTTTGGGCGCAAGGTGGTTATCCACCTGGTTCGAGCTGACCCACAGATGGCATCTGACATCCAGGCTATGCCATTTATCAAGGAAGCCCGGGTGATCGACAATAAGCTGCTCGTGACACTCGACGACCCCGAAATCCATAACCCCGAGATCGTCCGCCAGCTTGTGGCATCCGGTGCGGAGATACAATACATAGGCGAGTTACGCCACTCGCTGGAGGATGTTTATTTACAGCTGGTTAAAAATGCCTGAGGCTGCTTTCCTGAACGCGTAGATTTATCAGGCTCATATAATATTCGCCCGGAAAAACCGCATGAAGAAAATATCAACTATTATCCAAAAAGAATGGGCTGAGGTTTTCAAGAATCGGTTGGTGATATCCACAGTGATATTTATGCCGTTATTGTTCACAGCCATACCGCTGGTTATGCTCTATTTCACCCGTGGGGCAAGCAGCGAAGAACTAACCAGTGACCTGCCGCAACAATTCTTCCAGATATGCCCGGAAGGGCTAAGCGGGGGTGAGTGTTTTCAGGTCTATATCACCAGCCAATTTATGCTGTTGTTTATGATCATCCCGCTGATGATCCCGGTCAATATTGCTGCTTACTCGATCGTTGGTGAAAAAACTAACCGCAGCCTGGAGCCCTTGCTGGCAACACCAATTACCACTATCGAGCTGCTTACCGGGAAAAACCTGGCCGCGGTTATCCCTGCTGTAATCGCCACCTGGCTTGGGTTCGTAATCTATATTATTGGCTCCTGGTTGATCATTGAATCACCGGACGTGCTGTCTGCGTTACTCGATCCGATGTGGTGGATTGCCGTCCTGGTGCTCGGCCCTCTGCTGGCAATCCTGTCAGTTAATTTCAGCATTATCGTGTCTTCTCGAGTCAATGATCCCCGCGTAGCAGAACAGGTCTCGGCGGTCGTTATTCTCCCGGTTCTGGCAGTGTTCTTTGGACAGATTGCCGGCCTATTCTTTATAAACCGCAGCCTCATCCTACTATTCTCGCTGATCGTGTTTATTGTCGACATCGGCATGTTATACATTGCCGTGCGATTATTCCAGCGAGAGATGATCCTAACCCGTTGGAAATAAACCTCCTGGAGGAGACTCGCTATGCATACCATATTCAAGCAGGTTCCTTTCATTGTCTTTGCTCTCCTGCTGGCTTTCGTTGTCGCCCTTCCTGTTCACGCCCAGGACGAAGAAACGTTTAGGCTTGGACTCGCTCGCACCTTTGGTTATTCATCGGGTACCGGAGAAATCCAGGGCACCTTCACCCTAAAGGTATCCGGCCCGGAAAACCTTGCCCGGGTGATATTTCTTATTAACAATGAGGTGATGGGCGAAGTAAGCCAGGCGCCTTTTGAATTACGGTTCCAAACGGATAGCTACCCAAACGGGGTTAATACCCTCAGCGCCATCGGATATACCACGGACGGTCGCGAGCTCCGCTCGAATGAGCAAAAGCGGGAGTTTGTCTCTGCCCAGGAGGGCTGGCAGACCGCCGGTAAAATTATCCTGCCTATTCTTGGCGTCGTGGTACTATCCATGCTGATTTCCTTCGTCATTCCGATCTTAACCGGCAAGAAGAGCCAGGTGCCGCTTGGTGCTACCCGAAGTTACGGCTTACTGGGGGGAACAATCTGTCCAAAATGCGGTAGGCCTTTTGGGGTTCATGTATGGGGCTTGAACATGGTGGTTGGGAAATTAGACCGCTGCCCACATTGCGGGAAGTGGAGCCTGGTTCAGCGCTTTCCTCCAGCCGCCTTGCGTCAGGCAGAGCTGGCAGAGCTGGAAAATATCGACGAAGGTGAAACTTTAGCTCCTCGCGAAGCCGAAAGGCTGGAGCGCGACCTCGAAGACTCTCGCTATCAGGATTTGTAGACTTCTGTCTATTCGACCGGTCGAGATGGATCGGTGATCCACTCGCTCCATGAGCCGGCATATAACCGGGCAGTTCCCAGTCCGGCATGCGCTATCCCCAGCACATTCACTGCAGCAGTAACCCCAGAGCCGCAGTAGAACACAACCCGCTCTGCGGGGAGCGTGCCCAACGCGGTTTCATAAATCTCTCGCAAATCAGCCTGGCTATGGAAAGTTCCCTGTGAGCTAAGATTATTCGCAAATGGCAGTGATACAGCCCCAGGGATATGCCCAGCGACGGGGTCAATGGTTTCATTCTCACCACGATACCGGTCAGCGCTTCGCGCATCTGCCACACAGAATCCCTGGGCCAGGCGGATTTTTTCCACCTCATCACTGCCGGCAAGTAATCCCGGCTGGATATGTGGGTCGAACAATCGCCCAGGACGTTTTCCCACCATAGTTTGCACAGGGAAACTCTCAGAGAGCCAATTCACCCACCCGCCATCCAGTACGGCTACCTTCATATGACCTGAATAACGCAGCATCCACCACAGCCGTGCTGCAACCGGCAGGCCTACCCCAGGCCAATCGTCATATGCCACAACCTGCACACGGGCGTCTATTCCCCATGCTGAAAATTTATCAACCATTTGCTCAACAGACGGTAAAGGGTGGCGCCCGGTTACGCCCGGAATTATGGGACAACATAGATCATTATCCAGGTGAGCATAGATCGCCCCCGGTATATGTCCACGCAGGTAGTCCTGGTAGCCGCGCTCCCCATTACCCAGGGTAAAGCGACAGTCGATGATTGCCCAGTTCGGATCATCGAAATGGGCGGACAGCTCCGGGACGCTGATCAGTGTTTTATACTCCATTACAGGTTTCCTCTCGCATTTATTCGACGGTGATAAGTGTAGCATTCCAGCCGCTTCGGGTCAATCGTATCAAGTCCATGAAAGGATTCACTAATCTTCACTGGCTCTTTGGAGATATCCCACCGATTCTATGCGATGAGATGATAGAATAACAATGCTGCCTCAAACCGCCTCTAACCCGGAAACTCCACAAACCTTAGAGAAAGAGTCTGCTCATGACCTACCTTGCACCCAGGAAAACAAAATCCATCCAAATGGAATTCCATGTTTCAAGAACAGCGAGAGATTATTATCAATTCGAGGATGGATTGTTTTCCTTGCATGGCAATGTAATATTTGCGAATTTCCATGCCGCCCGGCAGTTCGCCCAAAAGATTAATCAGAAGCGAGATCTGGTCAATTTTCCAGAAAAAGCTGTGCAAGCAGGGCAGATCAATGCAATGGGTTTGATCGACGAAATTTTACATTTCGTGGTCGCCACGTACCGCCAGCAGCGTAATCCCGAGGTAATGACCCAGGCAATTAGCTGGCTAAAAAAATCGATCGGTGAACAGCAGTTGGATGGTGCATTAAGAAAATTCACCTTCGATTTCCCTCCCGTTGCAGTATATCGCCAGGAAATAGCCCCAGAAGCATACCTGAGCGGGGAAACGGCGGGTGTTCAACATCGGGAGGCCATCTTAGAAGAAATGCTTATGCTATGGTTGGCTAACAGCAATCCTGCCCTGTCCCCTTACCAGGAGCTATTCGATGACGATGGGCTGGCAAAAGAAACTTCATACCGGCAAATTATCTCTAGCCTGTACGATTTCTTTGAGACCCAACCTCGCTTCGGCTCCGAAAATCAGAACCTGGTAGACATGCTGCGCAGCCCAGCCATAGCGGTCCCCCACTCCCTCTCCGGTCAACTGGAGTACATTCGAACTCGTTGGGGTACGGTGCTAGGCGGGTACCTGTACCGGCTCCTTTCCAGCCTTGATCTGATTAAAGAAGAAGAAAAGGCAATATTCTTAGGACCCGGTCCGTCACTGGTTTACGAGTTCACCGGTCTTGAGCTGGAGCCGGAGCGCTTCACTCCAGACCGGGATTGGATGCCAAGCCTGGTGTTGCTGGCAAAAAACGCGTATGTCTGGTTGGATCAGCTTACAAAGAAATACCAGCGCGAGATCAACCGCCTGGATCTGATCCCAGATGAAGAGCTGGATAGTCTGGCACGCTGGGGTTTCTCTGGATTATGGCTGATCGGTCTCTGGGAGCGCAGCCCTGCATCAAAACGCATCAAGCAATTGCGCGGCAATCCTGACGCGGTCGCTTCAGCCTATTCGCTTTACTCATACGATATTGCCAACGACCTGGGTGGCGACCAGGCTTTCCTGGTACTGCGCGATCGCGCCTGGCAGCGTGGGATACGCCTCGCTTCAGATATGGTTCCCAACCACATGGGGATCGACTCCCCCTGGGTCATTGAGCACCCAGATTGGTTTGTCTCGATGGATTACTCCCCGTTCCCTTCCTATACCTTCAACGGTCCGAATCTATCTGGTGATAGCCGGGTGGGCATTTATCTGGAAGACCATTATTACGATAATAGTGATGCAGCGGTTGTCTTCAAGCGGGTGGATTCGTGGACGGCTTCCGAAAAGTTTGTTTATCACGGCAACGATGGCACCTCCATGCCGTGGAATGACACGGCCCAATTAAATTATCTCAATCCTGAAGTACGAGAAGCGGTGATCCAGACCATCCTGCACGTTGCCCGCAAATTCTCTGTCATCCGCTTTGATGCAGCCATGACACTGGCAAAGCGCCATTACCAGCGCTTATGGTACCCAGAGCCGGGCAGCGGAGGCGATATTCCATCCCGTGCTGAGCACGGAATGACTAAACGCCAATTTGATGAAGCCATGCCGGTCGAATTCTGGCGGGAGTTGGTGGACCGGGTGGGACAGGAACTACCAGATACGCTGCTTCTGGCAGAGGCGTTCTGGCTGATGGAGGGTTACTTCGTTCGTACCCTGGGCATGCACCGAGTCTATAACAGCGCATTCATGAATATGCTGCGCGATGAGAAGAATCAAGAGTATCGCCTGGTGATTAAGAACACCCTGGAATTTGATCCCGAGATTCTCAAGCGCTATGTCAACTTCATGAATAATCCCGATGAACGTACGGCAGTCGACCAGTTTGGTAAAGGGGATAAATATTTTGGAGTCAGCACAATGCTGGCAACCCTGCCCGGCCTGCCCATGTTCGGTCACGGGCAAATTGAGGGATTTACCGAAAAATACGGTATGGAATACCGCCGCGCCTACTGGGACGAGGTTCCAGATCAATACCTGGTTGAACGCCACGAGCGAGAGATTTTCCCGCTCCTGCGCCGCCGTTACCTGTTTGCAGAGGTACAAGATTTCCTGATGTACGATTTTTACACTCCCGAAGGTTTTGTCAACGAGGATGTTTTTGCTTATTCAAATCGGCGTGGAGATGAACGTGCCCTGGTTATCTACCATAACAAGTATGCATCCACTCATGGCTGGATTCGTATGTCGGCGGCATATCCGATTAAGAGCGGTAGCGGGGATGACCGGGTGCTGATCCAACGCACTCTGGGTGAAGGGCTGGGACTCCACCAGGATAACCAACATTTCACTATCTTCCGGGATCAAATCCGGGGGCAGGAATATATTCGCAATAGCCTGGAGCTTCACGAACAAGGGCTTTTCGTCGAGCTGGATGCCTATAAATGCATGGTCTTTGTGGATTTCCGGGAAGTGCTTGACAACGAATGGCACCAGTATGCCCACCTGGCAAACTATCTGAATGGCAGGGGTGTACCCAGCATAGATGATGCTTTGAAAGAGATCTTTTTGCAGTCGGTGCACACCCCCTTTCGCGAGTTGATGAATGCCGGGCAGCTCCAGTGGCTAATCGATCACCGGGCTGGTTCACCAAAATTTCCGGTTGAAGACACCCAGCCGGTCTTGATTGAGGTTGAGCAAAAGGCGCGCGATCTTTTGACCGAGATTAAAGACTTTATCGAAGGTAGCGGAGATGTGCAACAGGTTGCACATCAGCTTGT
>JBFYSV010000292.1:0-5937 GCA_041301185.1 Anaerolineae bacterium | reverse complement strand
ATCCAGTTTGGTGTTGCCCGCAGGTGGTCGGCATAGAAGTCAAAAATATCATAAATGATTTTCTTGCCATAAAGGCGCTGGCAAACCAAAGCCGGCAGCACTGTATCGAAGTCGCAGGCATGGATCAGCTCGTACTCCCGGCGGTGGCTGATCAGCCATTTCAGCAAGCCCCATTGCCAGCGCAGCAAGTCGGGTAGATTGTGCATGCCCGAGGCGTATTCGGCGCGGATGGGCAGGCGTTGGCAGGAGATGCCATCCAGCAGCTCCTGGCGGGGAAGGGCGGCGGTCCGGTCCCAGCCCAACAAGCTGACCTGGTAGCCTGCCTGAGCAAGCGTGCGGGCTTCTTTCTCCACTCTGGGATCGGGTGAAATTGGGTTAGAGCGGCAGATGACCAGGCGCGGCTTCATCAGGGGCGTACCTGGCGGGCGGCTTCGACCAGCTCGAGCAGGTTGTGGACGCGGGCTTGCCAGTTGTTTTGGGCGGTGAAGGCTATGATCTCATCTGATGAGAGCGTGGTCTGGTGGGCGATTTCGACCTTAGCAATGAAATCATCCCGGTCTTGAGCAAGAAGCACGCCGGGCAAGCCGTGCAGCGGGCGCAGGTCGGGAGCGACCACCGGCTTAAGCATGGTCAGATATTCGTACACTTTTAGCGGGCTGGTAGCCTGGGTGATGGAGTTGACCATCCAGGGGATGATGGCAACCTGGGCGTAAGAAAGATAAGCCGGTAACGAATGTTGGGGTTTCAGCCCGAGGAAATGCAGGTTAGGTGGCGGGTCCGGACATTGGCCGCGATAATCCCCAATCATCACCACGGCAGCCTGAGGATAGGTCCGCGCGATTTCGGTGAGCAACTCCCAATCGAACCATTGACCCCACAAAGCCCCAATGTAAATAACCGACCACTCACCTGCTGGAAAGTCCACTGGGCGAGGATAGGTGCGCTGCGGGTCGAATAGCTGGCTGTTGACTGCATTGGGCAGCATGCTGACCGGGCGCTGGCTGAGCGCCTCCAGCCGTTTGAGCAGGGAGGCTTCAGTGGCAATCAGCACCTGGCTGGCGTGGATGATCGCCTTCTCGGTTTCCAGTGAATACCAATCCCCACCCAGGGCAGTATTCCAGTCGTCTAACAGATCGTAAATTACTGCACCCGCCTCTGCGCGCAGGCCGTGAACGATGGGCAAGAAGTCTTTGAGTGGGAACTCGATCAAGGCTGCCAGAGGCCGGTCGCCGAACAGGTGGCGGTAGTTGCTCTGGAAGGCGCCCCAGCGGAAGTGCGAGAGGGGGGCTGTGAACAACTGGGGGTGGTAGACGGTCAGATCAAGCTCGACACTCTCGTACTTGGGGAACTTGTTGATATAAAAAACAGCGTAGCCCTGGCGCAGCAGCTCCAGGGCAATCTGAGTGCAACGCGCCCCGCCGCCAGTATCATCGATGGGCACCCCCGCCAGGATGATGAAGAAACCTTTGACCTGCTGGTAGCGCCGCCTCAGGGCAGCCTGGCGGTGGTGGGCGCCGTGCAGGAAGCCGCGCACGCGCGCGATCTCCGCGCCAATCTCGCTGAACAGGTCGAGCGGAGAGAAGTGGCGGGCGCTGAAAATCAGTACGGCAGCCAGGTACACCCAAAGCAATGGGATGCCTGCTGCTAGCAGCGGTGAGATGCGCCCGGTAGCTGCCAGCCAAATTGTCGTGCCGAAAAGCAGCACAGACGAGAGACCCAAAAAGGCGAGGCGCAACACGCTGTGCCAGTACAGGCGAGCACCGAACATAGACTCCCCATCGCCCACAGCCCAGTGGCGGACTTTACGCCAGTAACCGGTTAGCCGTTCTGGAGCCCGCCAGTAGACGATTGCTTCGGGAGCGAACGCCCAATGGCGGCAGGCGCGTTTCAGCTCGATGTCAAAAAACGAGTCTTCGCCGGTCAGGGTCTGCCATTCCGGGTAGCCGCCCACTTTCTCCCAGGCCGACCGGGTAAAGGCGATTGAGCGGGAGGAGGGTAGAAATGCCTGGGGGTTGATATCCGCCAGATTCGCTCCCAGCAGTTCCATTTTCGCCGAAGAGGCTTTGATCGTCTCGTACCAGCCGGCAATCACCTCGATATGGGGATCATCTTCGAAGGGGAGCGTGATTTTCTCGAGCCAGGCAGGGTGCAGCTGGCAGCCCAGGTCGGCGCAGGCGATCAGGTTGTGCTGAGCGTTGTCAATGGCGATATTGCGACCACGGGCAATGTTCACCCCCGGGGAGGTGATGATTTTAATCGCGAAAGGGCTGGCTGAGGCGTAATTTTGGAGCAGTTCCAGGCTGCCATCCGTGGAGCCTCCGTCTACGATGACGACTTCATCCGGGATTCGCGTTTGCTGGGACAGGCTATCCAACCAGGTCAGCAGGCTGTCCTTCTCGTTGAGCAGCGTGGTGATCAGGGTAACCGGTCTACTGGGATTCTGTATAGGGTGCGCTGAGCGGCGCCGGGCATATTCGGGCAGCAGGTCATCTCTGGCCGTGTACAGCACCACCCGGCTGTTGTCCTGGATATAAGGTTCGCCGGCAAAAACCCCGCGCGGTCGTAACCAGCGGATGAGCGGAACAAAGAGGATCGCCAGCACCAGGCGCAATGCACCGGTCATAGCCGCGCCGTATCGCCGGGCGCGGGCGCTCTTGACCATGATCCATAATTCTGATTCCTGCTTGCTATTGGGCGGGATTAGCCACAGGCGTAAGTGTTTGAACCAACTTCTTTTATTTGAGGGGGAAGATTGCAAATCTGAGGCCATAGGCGCATAACCCGGCTAACTGGTATAGCTCCTGACCACTCCGCTGACATCTCCGATGGCTCCCGTCCTGCCCTGGTTGAGCCACAATGCCCGGCTGCAGAAATTTTGGATGGTTTGCATGCTATGGGAGACGATCACCGTGGTGGTGCCCAACGCCTGGAAGGAGTTGATCCGTTCCAGGCACTTCTCCTGGAAGCGGCTGTCGCCCACCGAAAGCACTTCATCTACCAGGAGGATATCCGGGCGAGTGCAGGTCGCAACCGAAAACCCGAGGCGAGCAACCATCCCGGTGGAGTAGGTGCGCAGGGGGGCGTTGATGAAGTCTCCGATTTCGGCGAAGTCCAGGATGGCAGGGAACATCTCGTTGACCTGCTTGCGGGGAAAGCCCAACAAAGCGCTATTCAAATACACATTCTCGCGTCCGGTAAGCTCCGGGTGAAAACCCGCCCCCAGCTCCAGTAAGGGGGCAACCTTGCCCCGCATAACCACCCGGCCGCGCGTGGGATGCAGGACTCGGGCCATAACCTTCAACATGGTGCTTTTACCGGCGCCGTTGCGCCCGATCACACCGAAAACCTCACCCCGCCCGACCTGGAAGCTGATATCTTGCAGCGCCCAGAATTCATCGTAGCTCATGCGGCGTTGCAGTATGCGGACAGCGTATTCTTTGATTCCAGAGACTCGCTCGCGCGGCACGCGGTACAGGACAGCCACATTTTCGAAGCAGATCACGGGCTCCTGACCCGTGCCGGTCTCCTGGGCTGGGATGGATTTAGATGCGGTAAGCGTATTCATTTGACTTGGAAGTGAAAATCAGCCCGCCTGCCAGGAAGGCAGTCACGGCAAACCCGGCTGCGATTGCCCATACCTCCCAACTTGAGACGACTCCGTTATAAAGCGGGTCGCGAAAGATCTGCAGCAGGTAAAGCATGGGGTTAAGCCGGAAGAGCCAGAGCAGGTTGGGGGGCACGATTTCGATCGGGTAGATGATCGGTGTGGCATAGAACCAGATTGTGAGAACGACCTCGTACACCGGGATCATATCCGCAAAGTAGACCGCCGCAGTTGCCAGGATCAATCCAATGCCGAGCGCAAAGAGAGTCAGGAGAAATACCGCCAGGGGCAATACGAGCAACGCGAAGCTGATCTTGGTGCCCAGGATGAGGGCGATCAGCAACAGCGGGATCAGCGAAAGCACCAGGTTGACCAGACCAGTGCCGATGGCTGAGACCGCAAATACCGATTTGGGCACATAGATGCGGTTCAGCAACCCGCCGCTCCAGATCATCTCGCCCATGGCAGAGCTGGTGGTATGCGAGAAAAAACCCCACACGATCAGCCCGCTTAACACATAGACCGGATAAAAGGGGACGTTCCATTTGAATATTTGGGAGAAGACCAGGGTGAGCACGATCATGGTCATCAAGGGGTTAAGCATGGTCCACGCCACGCCGATGATGGAGCGCTTGTAGCGGGCAGTGATCGAGCGGGCTGTGAACTGGTAGATCAGCTCGCGGTATTTGATTAGCGCGAGAAATTCATCGATAAGCGGGTGAGGTCGCCGGGCTGAATCGTATATCTCTTCTGAAGATTGCACATTGGCCTCCACGTTGCCGGCAGCATCCCAAACCCGTGCTGCCAGACCTGAGGATTATACCTCACAAGGAAATTGTCCTCTTGGCGCTAAATTCCACCGATTACCGGCATCCCCTGCAAAGATCAAGGGCGCGGTAAAGGGTTTGTTATTAACTTGGAATCAGATAACCCAAGGGGAAAACTAGGGTGGTAGGACGGGCGTCGCCCGTTCTACCACCCAGAAAATTATTTTGTCGAAAAAGCGCTGATCATCTCGTTCGGGCTCAGGTACGTGTAAGCAGGATCGGAGACGGCGATCCGGTAGCCGTTGTATGCCAGACTGCCATCCCTGAAAAACGACCAGTCACAGGGACTGTCGATGTTGTAGTACAGAATGGCGCGGACATCTTCAAGGTTAGCAATATAGGCATAGTTTTCGATAAACCACTCGTCTTTTTTGGCAGCATCGAAGTGATTGGGACTGGGATACTCGGCGGTGGAGGCGGTCTGGGTGATGAAGATCGGCTTGCCGGGGGCTAACGCCCACATTCGTTGGACATATGGCAGGTAAAGATCTTCAGCCATCTCCCAGCGGTCGTATTCCCAATGGACGCAGTAGCCCCAGTTGTATGAGCTGAACCCAACCACATCCACCCGGTCGTGACCCGGATAATACGCCTCAAACGCGGGCCGCCCAGGCTCATCGTAGCCATTGGGAGCAAAGACCCATTTGATGTTGTGGGTCGGCAAATCCTTGGCGGAGAACTCGGCGGCGAAGATATCTTGGATTCGCCTGTATGCGGTTTGATATGCAGCCGGATCTCCCCCGTAGGTGTTGCCGGTGGTGATATTCGCCTCGGGTAAGGGGGCCAGGAAAACAAACCGTTCCTGTTGCTTGTCGCGGGCGAGGGCCATCCAGTTAGCAAAAGCAGCCGCGATCTCGTGAATATTGGCGTCTTCTCTCCCTTGGGTAATATCGTTGGCGCTGCGTTGGGTCATCAGGTTGACAAACGCGGTGTATCCGTTGTTCCAGAGGCGCTCCATGGGATAGTAAACGTTATAGGTTGGGTTTGGGTCGGCAAAGTCGAGGAACGTACCGGCAATCGACAAACCTTTTCCAGCCCAATTGTCTAGGGCGATCAGGGAATTGTCGATGGCAGATTGCGTACCAAGGTACTCGGGCGGGTAGGTGCCTAAAAGCAGAGGCGGGCCGTTGCGGTATTTGGACGCAGCCAAGGGCAAGAAAACGCGGGTATTCGATGCGGTTTGAGCAAGCTCCGCCGAAAAAGCTGCCCTGGGGAGGGTGCTTAGAATGACAATCCATACTCCCAGGGCGATGATTATCGGGCGCAAGCGGATTGGGGTTGTGACCAGCAGCGATGTTTTCATCAAGCGCATAGCGGGTTCCAATAAAGATCATGATGCAATACTAAAATGTGTTATCAGCGATTATTCTAAATTATATGCATAATCAGGGCTTGAGGGATTTACAGTTCTGATAAATCCTTCAAGCTATTATGGTCCTTGGGAGTTGCCGTTACAGCCGGCAGATGTGGGGGTGTTTTTCGGGCGAAGCCAGATCGGAAGAGCGT
>JBFYSV010000288.1:0-3301 GCA_041301185.1 Anaerolineae bacterium | reverse complement strand
TATGGGCAGGGCGCGGCGGAGGAATCTGCAATGGACCCATAAAGCTGGCATCCAGGGTGAGCTGCTGATCGATCATGCGGCTCAAGCACCATCCCCGGATGGCTCGGGTGAAGACGTCAAGGATAATCGCCAGATACACGAAGTCGTTCTGCAACCGGATGTAAGTGATAAGAAACTGTATTTGTCTGGTTGGTATTGGCGGCTAAAGCAACGAATAGGCGTTAAACGGGCAATTGTGGCGTTAGCTCGCAAACTTCTCGTAATCATCTATACCATGCTTAAAACAAATCAGCCTTTCAATGAGCAGAAGTTCCATGAACGCAAAGATGCAGCCAATAAAAAACGCGTCAACTGGATGGTGAACGAACTGGCCAAGTTAGGATATGCAGTTACTATGGCGGCTTAGTGGTTCCCTCGATTAGAGTTTCAGATATAATTCTCCTGGAATGACCAGGAGAAAGAGATGCGAAAACCTGTCAAGTTACGTACCTTAACAGCCGAAGAAGTCACTGAGGTCAAACGTCTAGCCAACTCACGAACAGCCCCCATCCGACTGGTGCAGCGAGCGCGAATTATTGCCTTCATGCACGACGACCCGACCATGTTCGCTTCGGACGCCGGACTGAAAGCCGGGTTTACCAGCACCATCATTGGCCCGACCTGGGTCAAGCGGTTCAATGAGGCTGGCGTCGCCGGCCTACAGGATAAGCCGCGACCAGGCCGACAACCGGTCCACAGCCAGGCGGTGCGCAGCGCATTGATCGCCTTAGCCATCCAGAAACCGGAAACGCTGGGATATCCCTTTAAGCTGTGGACGCTGGAGCGATTGCAGCGAGCCTTCGAAGAACGTGAGCAGACCCACCTATCCGACTCGACCATCTGGGAATGGTTGGCGGCGGAAGGCCTGGAATGGAAACGCCAGCAGAGTTGGTTCCACGAAGCCGAAAAACAAGACCCGGAGTTCGTGGAAAAAAGGGGAGCATTCTTGCGGCCTACCTGACGCCTCCGCCTGGAGTTCGGGTGATCTGCATCGATGAATTGGGGCCATTGTCGGCCAAGACCTATCCGGGCGAAGAGTGGAAGTTGGGACCCAACCGGGCTACCTTTGAGCCGGATTACGGTCGGCGAGGCAAGCTGTGGGTACATGGGGCATTTGAACCGGCGACGGGGCAGGCCACGATCTTGATGAGCCCGGGACGAGACAGCGCCAGCCATATTCAGTTGCTGGAAAAGGTGATGTGCGAGTTTCCTGCCGAGCGCTGGCTGATCATTGAAGACAATTTGATCATTCACGCCAGCCGGGAAGTCAAGCTGGCCTTGACTTCCCGGCCAGAGATCCAAATTCAATTCATCCCCAAGTACGCCTGCTGGCTCAATCTGATCGAGCCGTGGTGGAAGCAGCTGAAGTCGCTGGCACTCAAAGGCAGGCGCTTCGAAACCGTCGATGAACTGACATTGGCCCTGAACCAGGCATTGGATTACTGGAATGCTCATCGTCATCCGTATCGCTGGAAGAAAATCCCGCAAGAACAAGTGACTTTACTCGGCGGTTTTGGCATGAGTCGATCCAATCAAATCTCTGATATTTAGCGAGAGAACCACTAAGGCTTTTACGAAATGAAAACTATGACAAAGTTATTTTACATAGTAATTATGCCGTTAAGTGCCATATTAATGTTATTGGTTTTTCCGCATCTAACCCGAGCCGGAGATGTACAAAATATCTTTGTGCGAATTTTTTTATGTGGATGGTTTTGTCTACTTTATCTTAGATTAAATAAAATTAATTCCTACAGCCACTATCCCAATATCCGTTGGAAGAAAGAAGATGTAGGAAAGGGTGAAAAGCACCTATATATTTTCTTCGGCGCTTTATTAGGATTAGGTTCAACAATCATTACTTATTGGTCGATAAAGGCCAATTTATTAGTACCCGATTTTTTGAATCTTGCATTGAGCACAATAAATGGCCTAATTATAGCGATCCCAATAGTTAGAAATTATTGGGTCCTTAAGCTATGAACCCACATTCCGCACCTGATTCTGGCGGAAATAGGGAATATCAAGTAAGCTTGGGGCATGAGCGGTGAACCTGAATATGAAACACAAAGCATTGACCACCTGGGCATCGTGGCAGGCATCAGTCGCGAGATCGGGCTAGTCGAAACAATTGATGCAATAACTGGCCATACCGATCGAAAAGTCAGCTGTGGTGAAGCTGTGCTAGCAATGGTGTTGAATGCGCTGGGATTTACCAGCCGAGTGCTCTACTTGATGCCAGATTACTTGAGAAATAAGCCGGTTGATCTGCTGATCAGATCTGATTTGAAGCCGGATGATTTCAACGATGATACGTTAGGGCGCAGTTTGGATGATTTATACGCTAGTGGGGTAACAGAAGTCTTTGCCAGTGTGGCATCAAAAGCCCTGAGCACTTATGGGATCAAACATCGCTTTGTACATCTGGACAGCAGTTCATTTCACTTGCATGGTCAGCACGATGTTGAAACGCCAGATGAAGAGATGATCACCATCACGCATGGCTATTCGCGCGATCATCGACCGGATTTGAAACAAGTTGTAGCACAAATCATCACCAGTCACAAATCGAATTTGCCAGTTTGGCTGGAAGTCTTGAGCGGCAACAGCAGCGACAAGGAAAGCTTTGCCCAAACGGTCAAAGCCTACTGCCAACATCTGAAGGATAAAAGGCAGCCCTGTTTTGTGATGGACAGTGCTGGCTACAGTGAAAACAGCTTGAAAACACTCCAAGATATGTTGTGGCTGATGCGAGTACCTGAGACGCTGGCTGAAGCAAAGCGGTTGGTTCGGGAAACCGAGCAGTCTCAAATGACAGAACTGACAGCCGGATACTTCGGTAAAGAGATCAAAAGTGAGTATGGTGGCGTGAATCACCGCTGGCTGATTGTGTTTTCCCAGGCTGCATATAATCGGGAGCTAAAAACCTTGGCAAAATCTCAGGCTAGAGAGCAAGAAGCTGCCGAAAAACAATGGCGTAAAGTATGCCAGCCTGTTTTCAATTGCCAGGAAGATGCAGAAACAACTTGCAAGCAGTTCAATCAACGCTGGAAATACCACCAGGCAAGCGCAGAAGTGATCCCGATCACCAAGCATGCTCATCCTGGTCGTCCTTCTGCCGGGGCTGAGCCAGATGTGGTGGGATATGCCCTGACAGGTAGCGTGAAAGTGTACACTCCTGGTGTGGAAGATGCCAAGCGCAGTTTGGGCAAGTTCATCCTGGCAACCAATGAAATGGATAGCCAGAATCTCTCTGCAGCAG
>JBFYSV010000285.1:0-30452 GCA_041301185.1 Anaerolineae bacterium | reverse complement strand
GCGATCTGCAGCTCAAGGGCGAGTTCTTCCTGGTGGATGCGGTCAATATCCTGCTGGAGCGCGGCCTGCGCATGCGCGCCGAGAAGGTGGATGTCTGGCTGGATGCCGGCACGCCGGAGGCTCTGCTGGAGACCAACCAGTACCTGCTGGATAACGGTCATAGCAACTGCAACCAGATCACCTGCCAGCCGGGTAATGTGATCGTCCCGCCGGTTTTCATCCATCCCACCGCCGACGTGAGCCGCGCCATCATCGGACCGCATGTCTCGGTGGGGGCAGGATGCGTGGTGCGCAGCAGCATCATCCGCAACTCGATCCTGGAGGATGAGGCCGAGGTCGAGGGCGCTATCCTGGAAAGCTCGCTGATCGGGCGGCGGGCGCAAATCCACCGCCGGACAGCGATGATCAACGCCGGCGATCAGACGGCGGTGACCCTGTAGACGCCATGCAGCGGGAGGCGGGCGAACCGGTCGAGTGCCGCGCCGAAGCAGCCTACCCCGGCAGGCCGCTTGCTTTCCGCTTCGAGGGTATGCGCTGGGAGGTGGCGGAAATCCTTAATAGCTGGCGCTCGCCGCAGGGGATGGGTTACCGGGTGAGCAGACAAGATGGGAGGGTTTTCGAGCTGCTTTATAACCAGGCGCTTGATGAATGGGTTGTTCGTGAGTTTTAAAGGCATGCCCAGGTAAGCTCAGCATACTCCGCGATCTCAGCGGTGATTGTAACGAAGAACAAGGAGAAAATGTGACCCGCGAATACCTTGCAACCCGCGTGGCGGGGCTAAAACCATCTGGAATCCGTAAATTTTTTGATATTGTGGCGACCATGCAGGACGTGATCTCTTTGGGCATCGGCGAGCCAGATTTCACCACGCCTGCCCCGATCTTGCAGGCGGGCATCCGCTCGCTGGAGCGTGGCGCCACCCATTACACATCCAACGCCGGGCAGATCGAGCTGCGCCGGGCGCTGGCTGAGCAGCTAAAGCGCCAGTACAGGGTGGAGTACAACCCGGATACCGAGCTGATGGTTACGGTCGGCGTATCAGAAGCGCTCTACCTGGCAATGACCGCCCTGCTGAACCCTGGCGAGGAGGTGATTGTACCCACACCGTGCTTCGTCGCCTACCAGGCGGAAGTGACCCTGGCAGGAGGCGTGCCGGTGGAGCTACCCACTTACGTGGAAGATGGTTTTCAGGTGCGCCCGCAGGATTTAGAAGCCGCCATCACCCCCCGCACCAAGGCCATTTTGCTCAGCTCACCCAACAACCCCACCGGGGGCGTCGCTACCCGCCAGGTGCTGCTGGAAGTGGCCCGCATTGCTGAAAAGCACGACCTGGTGGTGATCTCCGACGAGCTGTACGACCAGCTGGTGTACGGGGTGGAGCATGTCTGCTTCCCGGCTCTGCCCGGGATGTGGTCGCGCACCATTTTGCTGGGCGGGTTCTCCAAGAACTACGCCATGACCGGCTGGCGGGTTGGTTTTGCCGCCGCCCCGGCGGAGATCCTGCGCGGCCTGCTGCGCGTCCACCAGTACACCATCATGTCGGCGCCCACCACGGCTCAGGAGGCCGCCCTGGAAGCCCTGCGCAATGGTGCACCGCATGTTGAGGAGATGCGCAGGGAGTACGACCGCCGCCGGCGCCTGATCGTGCCCGGTCTGAACCAGCTCGGCTTGCCCACCTTCGAGCCGCATGGCGCATTCTATGCCTTCCCCCACATTGGTGCGACCGGTATGGACGAGGATACCTTTGCCCAGAAGCTGCTGCAGGAAGAAAAAGTCGCCGTCGTCCCGGGAACCGCCTTTGGTCCGGGTGGCGAGGGCTACGTGCGTTGCTCATATGCCACCGCCTACGAGAAGATCGAAGAGGCCCTGCAGCGCATGGAGCGCTTTATGCGCCGCTATGGGTAGACGTGGACTGAGCGAAGCATCCTTTGCGTAGTCGAAGGGCGCATACACACCTGTCATTCTGAGGGAGTACGCGTTCCGCTCTTTGGAACGCAGCGACCGAAGAATCCCTGAAACGGTTGAAACTCAATTAGCATTCCAGGGACTCTTCGCCGCCCAAGGCGGCTCAGAGTGACACTCACAGATGGGTTACTTATAAACATGACCTACGAAGCCGTCATTGGCCTGGAGGTGCACGCCGAGCTCGCCACCCGCTCGAAGATGTTCTGCGCCTGCCCGGTGGTCGATTCTACTCAGGCGCAGCCCAATATCGCCGTATGCCCGGTTTGCGCCGGCATGCCCGGCATGCTGCCGGTGGTCAACCGCCAGGCGGTGGAGTACGCCCTGCGGGTTGCCCTGGCTCTGGAATGCACCGTCAACCCCACCAGTATCTTCGCCCGCAAGAACTATTTCTATCCCGACCTGCCCAAAGGCTACCAGATCTCGCAATACGAGCAGCCCCTGGCGCGTAACGGGCGCCTGGCGATTCTCGCCTCGCAGGGCGAGCGGATCGTGCGCATCCGCCGGGTTCACCTGGAGGAAGATACCGGTAAGCTGACCCACGTGGAGGGGCCGGGCGAGGCGTATTCGCTGGTCGATCTCAACCGCGCTGGCGTGCCCCTGCTGGAGATTGTTACCGAGCCGGACCTGCACAGCGCCGAAGAAGTGCGCGCCTATGCCGCCGCCCTGCGCAGCCTGCTGCGTTACCTGGGCGTCAACTCCGGCGATATGCAGAAGGGTGTGATGCGCATTGAGCCGAACGTCTCTGTGCGCCCAGCGGGCAGTGCCGAGTTCGGCACCCGCACCGAGATCAAGAACCTGAACAGCTTCCGCGCTCTGGAGCGCTCGGTGGATTATGAGATCCAGCGCCAGTCTGAGCTGTTGCGCCAGGGGCTGGCGGTGGAGCAGCAAACCCTGGGCTGGGATGATGCCCGCGAGGTCACCCTGCCCCAGCGTAGCAAGGAAGAGGCCCACGATTACCGCTATTTCCCCGAGCCCGACCTGCCGCCGCTGGTGGTGGACGAGGCCTGGGTGGAGCAGGTGCGCCTCAGCCTGCCGGAGTTGCCCGCAGCACGCTACCGGCGCTTCTGTCTGGAATACGGGCTGAGCGCCTACGACGCCGAGCTGCTCACTGCCGAGCGGGCTGTCGCCGATTATTTCGAGGCCGTCCTGGCGGCTGCGGGCGCCTCCCCCAAGACGGTTGCCAACTGGATTGGCAGCGAACTGTTTGCCCTGCTCAACCAGGCGGGAGAGGGCATCGAGTCCAGCAAGGTCAGCGCCTCAGCCCTGGCGGGGTTGATCCAGATGGTGGAGCGCGGCGAGATCAACCACAACACCGCTAAGAACGTGCTGGCAGAGATGTACCAGAGCGGGGCGTCTGCAGAGCAGATCGTCGCTGGGCGCGGCCTGGGGCAGATCTCGGATGCCAGCCTGATCGCCAGCTTGGTGGAGCAGGTGCTGAGGGAGAACCCCCAGCAGGTGGAGAGCTACTTGAACGGCAAGGAAAACCTGGCTCGCTGGCTGTTTGGGCAGGTGATGCGGGCTGCCCAGGGACGGGCAGACCCGCAGCTCATCCAGCAGGAGCTGGACCGGCAGCTTGCGGGTCTTCACAAAGCAAATTGACCAAGGAGATGTCATTGCGAACCCGGCGTATTTGGCCGGGTGAAGCAATCCTTCTGCCGGGCGGGACTGTTTCGTCGGTCGAAAAACGCCCTCCTCGCAGAGACATAGCCTTCCATGTGAAACCATGAAGATATTGCATTTGTCACTTGACGAATTGTCAGACATTTGCTATGGTTAAATCAACTTGTAAGCAGGATTATGAGGCGCTCAGATGAGCCAGTTGGTTGACATCGCCGCTGCTAGGCAGTCTTTTGAGCGGGCACCCGTCCGGTGTGCCCGTTTTATTTTTGCCTGCAGTGCGCCAGCCACCTGCCACCCGCGCCGATTTCAACTTTATCGGAACAGGGACTGTTCCCCATTTAGCAGGAGAGTAAATCTATGACTGAATCAATCAACGCATTCCAGATGGCACAAAGCCAGTTCGACCATGTCGCCAGCTTGCTCAACCTGGACCCACAGGTATGTGAGATGCTGCGCTGGCCCAGCCGGGAGTTTAAATTTATGATTCCCGTCCACATGGACGATGGCACGATCCGGGTGTTCTTCGGCTACCGCGTGCAGCACAGCGATGTGCGTGGTCCGGCGAAGGGTGGCATCCGCTTCCACCCCTCCGAGACGCTGGACACCGTGCGCGCCCTGGCGATGTGGATGACCTGGAAGACCGCCGTTGCCGATATCCCCCTGGGCGGCGGCAAGGGCGGCGTGCCCGTCGACCCGGCTACCCTGACCGTCTCCGAGAAGGAGAAGCTGGTGCGCGGCTGGATCGGGCAGATGTGGCGCAATATCGGCCCGCGCCAGGATGTCCCTGCCCCCGACGTGGGTACCACTCCGCAGATGATGGGTTGGATGATGGACGAGTACTCCAAGCTGGTTGGGCAGTATACCCCGGGCGTGATCACCGGCAAGCCGGTGGGCGGCGGCGGCTCGCTGGGGCGAACCGAGGCGACCGGCTTCGGCGTGATCTACACCGTGCGCGAGGCGATGAAGCACCTCAAGATGGACCCGGCAAAATCCGTGGCAGCCATCCAGGGCTTCGGTAATGTCTCGCAGTATGCGGCCCTGGGCTTCACTGAGCTGCTGGGTGGTAAGGTCGTCTGCGTCTCGTACTGGGACCGCGTTGACCGGGTTTCCTACACGGTCAGCAAGCCAGATGGAATCAACCCGCGCTTCCTGATGTCGATCACCGATATCTACGGCGCGATCAATAAGGACCAGGCGGTCAAAGAGGGCTACACCATCGAGCCAGGCGAGAACTGGATCACCAAGGATGTAGATGTGCTTTTGCCTTGCGCGCTGGAAGGCCAGGTCAACGCCGATACGGTCAAAAAGGTCAGCGACCGGGTGCGCCTGGTGGCGGAGGGAGCCAACGGCCCCACCACCCCCGAGGCCGACGAGGTCTTCAAGCGCAACGGTGTGTTCGTCATCCCCGACTTCCTGTGCAATGCCGGCGGTGTGACCACCTCCTACTTCGAGAGCGTGCAGAACGATATGAACTACTACTGGACCAAGGATGAGGTCTTGCAGCGCCTGGACACTAAGATGACCCAGGCGTTCCACAGCGTGCTCGAGATGTCCGAAGGGCAGAAGGTGTTCATGCGCGATGCGGCTTACATGGTCGCTATTGACCGCGTAGTCAAGGCCATGGAGTTGCGCGGCTGGATTTAAGACTTTTCTGAAAAATAATATCCGCAGGGTGCGTTCGCCGAACGCACCCTGCGGATTCTAATTCCCGCTTGCTTTTCCAGCCAAAATTCTATACAATCATCTTAGCATGCTTGCCTCCCCCGATATATTGCGGTTTCTCCTGGCTGTTTTCCTGGTGGGGATGGCCTTGCTGGCGTTCCTTTTCCTGCGCCGCAGGCATCTCACCATGGCAGAGAGCCTGGCCTGGGGCCTGTTGATTGTCTTCGTCCCCTTGCTGGGTCCCTTCCTGGTGATCGTGCTGCGCCCGGGCACGCCCCTGCGGGCGAGCCAGCCGCGCATCAAGCCTCGCTCCGGTTCCATTCCCTGATTCACTCCTTGTCTGGATTCCGATCAATATGCAATCTATGAGACGTTTATACCTGTATGCGGTCGCCTTCGTCAGCCTGGAGACCGTGCTGTGGGGGTTGATCGGTCTGGTGCGCTCCTTTTTTGAGCGAGGTACGGCGGTTGGCGGCACCAATCAGCTTGCTCAGGCATTGTCCCTGATCCTGGTTGGCATCCCGGTCTTTCTTGTGCACTGGTGGCTTGTCCAGCGGGCTTCCCTCAGCCAGCCGGGCGAGCGCTCGGCGCTGCTGCGGGCGATTTTCCTGTATGGCATCCTGCTCGCCACCTTGCTACCCGTCGCTAACAACGGTCTGGCGCTGCTCGACCGTCTGCTGGCAATGGCGTTTGGCACTGATCCCAGCCTGGCGCCGCTGGGTGGCATGCAGAACCTCAGCGATAACCTGATTGCCATCCTCCTGAACGCCGTGGCAGCGGTCTATTTTTACACAGTCCTGCGCTCCGACTGGAAAGCCGTGCCCTTGGGTGACGACTATGCCGAGATTCGCCGCGTGTACCGCTACGCATGGCTGGTCTACGGGCTGTTCATGGCGCTGATTGGCTTGCAGCGCGTCCTGGAATTTGTTTTCCTTCAGCTTAGTCCGCTCTCAGGCGCCGAGCTGACTATGCTGAGCAGCGGGCTGGCCTTGCTGCTCCTGGGCGTGCCGCTGTGGGTTTACGCGTGGTGGCTGGTGCAGCGCTCGCTGGACGAGGCAGCTGAACGCGAATCGTTGATCCGCCGTGGGGTGTTGTTCGCCGTGGTGCTGGCGAGCGCCGCCGGAGTGTTGATCGCTGCCATAGCGGTGATTCAGAATTTGCTCACATTTTTATTTGCCCGGGACTCTTTTTCGGCGGGCGGGCTATGGGCTGACCTGAGCGGACCGCTATCGGTGACAATCTCTCTGGGTATCATCTGGTTATATTACGAGCGCATCCTGCGGGCGGAGATGGTTCCACCGCTCAGCTCTGCCACGCCAGCAGAGTTCGAGCGGCATGCCGGGCAGCGCCGCCTGTATGCCTATGCCCTGACGCTTTTCGGCCTGACCGGCAGCGTGTTGGGGTTGGAGCTTCTCCTGTCTGCCATGCTCGACCTGGCGGTGGGGCAGAGCGTGAAAGACCTGCTGGGCGGGGAATTGCAGCGGTTGAGCGAGCAAATTTGGGGAGGGGTGGCAACTTTGCTGGTCTCTTTGCCATTGTGGATTGTCACCTGGCGTCCCCTGGTGCGCGCGGCTGCTGCTGAAGGCGAGGCCGGCGAGCACGCGCGGCGCTCATTGGTGCGCCGCGGCTACCTGTACCTGGTACTGTTTGCCGGGGTGATGGGAGTGATGTTTGGCGCCGGGGCGCTGCTCTACCAGCTCATCCGGGCGATCCTGGGCGATCCACAGGATGACCTGCTTTTCCAGTCCTTGACCACGCTCAAGACCTTGCTGGTCTTTGCCAGCCTGCTGGCATACCATGGCTGGGTGCTGCGCTCGGACAACCGCCGGACCGAGCGCGTCCTGGCTCGCCGCCGCGCCCAGTATCCGGTGCTGGTACTGGCTCCTCCCCAGGAGGGTTTTGCCGAAAGCCTGGTGGCTGCTCTGGAGCGGGAGGCTCCCGGCTTGCCGGTGGCGGTGCATCCCATTGACCAGGGTGCGCCGGATGAGACTTTCTCCGCCGCCAAGGCAGTCATATTGCCCGCCGAGCTGCTTGCCCGTCCGCCTGAGGCGCTGCGCCTGTGGTTGCAGGCTTTTGACGGCAAGCGCCTGGTAGTGCCCACCCCCGCTGGAGAATGGCTTTGGGTCTACGGCGGGGTGCGTAGCCTGCCTTCCCTGGCGCGCCGCGCCGCTCGCCAAGTCCGCCAGCTGGCGGATGGAGACTGATCAGATCTGCACGTAGTTTTGGTCTTTATCGCCTAAAAGCCCGCTAACCAGGTGGTAGATGGCGAACAGCTCCAGGGCAAACGGCAGGTAACCGCCGTAGCCCAGTAGCGGCATCTCGAAGACATGCCAGAAATCTGCCCACGGCACGTGGTAGACCCACTTGGGGTAGGCGTAGAAATTCCACATCTCCCAGAAAAAGGCTGTCAGCAATACGCCCAGCCACAGGGCAATCACCGGGCGCCAGTCGCCATGCTGTGTCGAGCGCGCCAGGTTGCGGTGGCCCAGCCAGATATTGACCGGCTCGGTGATGAAATAAATCGAAATCCACACGAATGGGAAGAAGACCTGTGGCCAGGCAAGCATCGCTGTCAGCATGGCGACCCCGCTCACGAAGAAAATCAGCGTGGTGCGCCGGTCGGGGCGCACCACCGGGCCGCGCGGCAGGCGTCCCATGAAGCCAAAGCTGGAGATCAGCTCCGCGCTGCCAAATACTGCCGGGATTACCGTGGTAAAGCTGAGGGTGGCCCACAGGAAATAGGTGAGAGGGCTGAACCCCTCGGCGCCGTCGTAATGCCAGTTTTGCAGGCGGGCGTTGAGCGCCTCGAACAGCCACCACACCGGGGCTGAGACCAGGAACAGGCCGATATATTTGCGCCAGCTGCGCTTGAGCAGGGAAGTGCCCCGCCGCAGATAGACCAGCCCGTCGATGGTCAGGCAGTATCCCAGCCATAGCGGAAAGAAAGCCCAATGGGTGCGCAGCCCGGGCAAATTCCAGTTGAGCCACCAGAACAGCGCCACCAACCCGAGACCCAGCCACCCGTGGGCGGGGAAAGCAGCCTTTGGGCGGTTGCGGGCGATTGCCGGGTCGTTCATCGGCATACCTCCGTGAGAGGTGGGGTCGGTCTAGGCTAGCTGGTAGAGCTCAACCAGCACCCCATTGGCGCTCTTGGGGTGGATGAAGGCGTACTGCTTGCCATCTGCGCTGACCCGCGGCTCCTCGTTGATGAGTTGGATGCCTTTATCTTTTAGACGCCTCAGCATCCCGGCGATATCATCTACCTCCAGGCAGACGTGGTGCATGCCAGGGCCGCGTTTTTCCAGGTATTTTGCCAGCCCCGAATCGCTGGTGGTAGGCTTAACCAGCTCGATCTCGCTCCCGCCTGCGGGCAGGAAGGCAATCTGCGCCATCTCGGCGGGGATATCCTGGATATGGGTTACTTCCATGCCCAGGGCGTCCCGCCAGAACTCCAACGTGCCTGGCATGTCGTCCACTACAACCGCGATATGATCGATACGTTTTACTTTCGCCATAGTTGCTCCAGTTCAGGTTGGCGCTCGCCGGTCTTCATTTTGATTAAAGAAAAGCCGGCGGCTGGTATTCTCCCCAGGCGCGGCGCAGCACGTGGCAGATCTCGCCCAGGGTGATGTCATTCTCCACGCACTCGACGAACAGGGGCAGCATGTTCTCACTGCCACTCGCTGCACTTTCTAGTTGTGCCAGCAGTGCGCTGGCTTTTTCGGCGTCCCGGCGAGCGCGCAGCTCTACCAGGCGCGCTTTTTGCTGGGCTTCGATTGCCGGATCGACCTTGAGGCGCTCCAGGTCGACGCTTTCTTGTACCTGGAAGGCGTTCATGCCTACCACGATCTCGTCGCCGCGCTCTACTGCCATCTGGGATTCATACGCCGCGTTCTGGATCTCGCCCTGGATATAGCCACGCTCGATCGCCGGGAGCGCGCCGCCCATGGCATCGATTTTGTGCAGGTAATCATTGGCGCGGTTTTCGATCTCATCGGTCAGGTGCTCGATCAAGTAGGCGCCCGCCAGCGGGTCGATGCTATCGGCGACGCCCGATTCATAGGCGATGATCTGCTGGGTGCGCAGGGCAACTCGGACCGCTTTTTCGGTGGGCAGCCACAGCGCCTCGTCCATGCTGTTGGTGTGCAGCGACTGGGTGCCACCCAGCACTGCCGCCAGGGCTTGCAGCGCCACCCGCACCACGTTATTCTCCGGCTGCTGGGCGGTCAGCGTGGAGCCGCCGGTCTGGGTGTGGAAGCGCAGCATCCACGAGCGCGGGTCCCTGGCACCAAACCGCTGGCGCATGATCTCCGCCCACATCCGCCGGGCAGCCCGGAACTTGGCGATCTCCTCCAGGAAGTTGTTATGGGCGTTGAAGAAGAAAGAAAGCTGGCTGGCAAAGCTGTCAACATCCAGCCCGGCATCCACCGCTGCCTGGACGTAGGCAATGGCGTTCGCCAGGGTGAAAGCCACTTCCTGCACAGCGGTCGAGCCGGCCTCGCGGATATGGTATCCCGAGATGCTGATCGTGTTCCAGTGCGGCACTTCACTCTGGCAGTAGCGAAACACGTCGGTAATCAGGCGCATGGAGGGCTGCGGCGGGAAGATATACGTGCCGCGGGCGATATATTCCTTGAGGATATCGTTCTGGATGGTGCCGCGCAGTTGGCGTGTCTCCACCCCCTGGCGTTTTGCCACGGCAATGTACATCGCCAGCAAGATCGAGGCCGGGGCGTTGATCGTCATTGATGTAGACACCTTGCCCAGGGGGATTTCGCGGAACAGGGTCTGCATATCCTCCAGGCTGGAGATCGAGACGCCCACTTTGCCCACCTCTCCCATGGCGATCGGGTCATCGGCATCGTAGCCGATCTGGGTGGGCAGGTCGAAAGCCACCGAGAGGCCGGTCTGCCCCTGCTCTAGCAGGTAGCGGTAGCGGTGGTTGGACTCCTCTGCCGTGGCATAGCCAGCGTACTGGCGCATCGTCCAAAAGCGGCCGCGGTACATCGTCGGCTGCACGCCGCGCGTGAACGGGAACTCTCCCGGGAAGCCCAGCCGCTCGGCATCATCCAGGTCGGGGTCGGGGGGTGTTAGCAGCCGCGGCATAGGGATGCCAGAAGAGGTGCTGAATTCTGGTTTGCGCTCGGGGAAGCGCTTCAGGGTGGGGTTGAGGGTTTCTTCTTCCCAGCGCTTTTGCTCATTATCGAATGCCATAGATTACCTCGTAGGTTTTATTCGTGTGTCTCTGAGTATACTCCATCAAACCCGGGACGAGGAATATGGTTTGTAATCCATCAATCGTGATTTAATTAACCTGTGATTTGGTCTATATCTTCTGAAGAGGTGCCTGCTGATGGCGCTCAGCTCTGGCGGATGTTATTCTTGGCAGGCTCTAGTTTTATTGTCCTGTATGCCTCACTGTTGGTTATTCAAACGGCCGGGTTGTTCCTGAGGGTTAGCCTGAACGATACCGCAACCTGGCTGGCGGTTACACTCACTCTGGTGTACTACGCGGTGGTCGGTAAACGCGTTTATCATCTAACCCTCAAGCAGTTGGGGCTCGGGTTAGCTGGCATGATCGCGATCGTGTTGGTAGCGGTTTTGATCTCGGGCTACTATATTGATTTCTCCTGGGATGGCAGGGATTATCACCAAAAAGCCATCCGCCAGCTGGTGGGTGGCTGGAACCCCATTTACGCGGAACTCCAGCCGCTGGATGTGTACGACAACGTCTGGCTCAACCATTATCCCAAGGGGCCCTGGATTGCCGCGGCCTCGATTGCCAGCCTCACCGGGGATATCGAAGCGGGCAAAGCCATCCATCTGCTGCTCACTGCAGCGGTGTTTTTGATCGCTTTATCCTACCTGCTTCCTAAAAAGCAGCTTAAATATTGGCAGGCTGGTTTACTGGCATTGTTCCTGGCAGCCAACCCGGTGAGTATGTACCAGTTGTTAAGCTACTATGTGGACGGTCAGGTCAGCTCGTTGCTCATCTTGCTGGCTTTGCTCCTGCTGCTTTGCCTTGAGAGCGCAGACGCCGGTCACCTGCTCACCCTGACAGCGGTAATCGTTGTCGCGCTGAACGTCAAGTTCACTGGAACGGCCTATACCTTGCTGCTCCTGGCGATATCTCTCCTGGTCACCTGGTTAGCAAGGAAAAGACTCCTTGCTTTGCCTCGCATCTGGCTGGCGATGGGGGTAGGTATCCTGGCGGGAGTATTCCTGGTTGGTTTTGAGCCGTATGTCACCAACGCGCTGCATTACCGCCATCCCTTCTACCCTCTTTATGGGAGCCGGGATTTCAACCTGGAGTTCATTCTTAATAACCAGATGCCGCCCAATTTCGAGACTATGAACCCGGTCGGACGATTGGCGCACTCAATTTTCTCGCCCTCGCAGAATACCATCGGGGTGCCCTCTACCGGAGTGAAATTTCCGCTCGCTCTGGCTCGCTCAGAGATCGCTGCTTTCGCCCGTCCAGATGTACGGGTGGGAGGTTGGGGCCCCCTGTTCGGGGCGATCGTTATCTTGGCGGCGGCAGCTTTGATCGGATTGTTTTTTGTATCCAGGAGAATTGCCCTGGTTGCCCTGGGGTTGATCGCCATCATCCTGGCGATTTCGCTGCTCAATAGCGAAGCCTGGTGGGCGCGCTATACTCCCCAACTCTGGCTGGTCCCGGTGATCGTGCTGGGCGCGTTGTGGGTTGCCGGGGAAAAACGCCTCCGGCTGGCGGGGAACCTCCTGGCGTTGCTGATGTTCGCCAATATATTCCTTGTATCCGGCGCGTACCTGGGCTGGAATACGCTCAGCTCCCGTCAAGTGCGGGCTACCCTGGCGGAATTGCAGCAGAGCGGTGAACGAGTCATGCTATACTATGGGCCTCTTGAGGCGGCGGGCATGCGCTTGCAGGAGTATGATATTCCATACCATTGGTCTGAGCGGTTCGAGGAGCTTCCCTGCCCGGTCGAGCTGGAGATCAAGGTGTTCTACTCGCCGTATGACTGCCCGCCCCCGCAGTAACCAAAAAATTCTCTGTTGTGATTGTTGATCTTGATTGGTAGGCTGTAAGCATGCAAATCTTAACTGTAGATGTAGGTACCGGCACGCAAGATATTTTTCTGTATGACTCCCGCCTCGATCTCGAAAACGGCTTCAAGCTGGTGGTGCCCTCCCCGACGATGATGGTACGTCGTCGCATCAAAGAGGCCACCAAACGGCGCCAGCCGCTCTTGCTCACCGGCGTGATCATGGGCGGCGGCCCCAGCCAGTGGGCGGCGGAAGACCACGCCCGTGCCGGCCTGCCGATATTTGCCACCCCGGAGGCAGCTCGCTCCTTTAACGATGACCTAGACGCCGTGCGCCAGATGGGCATCCAGGTGGTTAGTGATGACGAGGCCTTCGGCCTGCCGGATAGCATTACCCGCCTGGAGCTGCGCGATTTCGACTTTCGCGCCATCGTCCGCGCCCTGGGCGAGTTCGGTGTCACCCTGGATGAGCTGACAGCCGTGGCGGTGGCGGTCTTTGATCACGGCGACTCACCGCCCGATTACTCCGACCGCCAGTTCCGCTTTGATTACCTGGATGAGCGTATCCGCCTCGAGAACCGGCTGAGCGCCTTCGCCTATCTCTCCGACCGCGTGCCGCGGATCATGACCCGCCTGCAGGCAGTTGTCGATTCGGCGGACGGTGTAGACGTGCCACTGGTGGTGATGGACACTGCTCCGGCAGCCATCCTGGGCGCTACCTTCGACCCGCGTTTGGCTACCAGGGAACGCAAGCTGATTGCTAATGTGGGCAACTTTCACACCCTGGCCTTCCGCCTGGGACCGAGAGGCATCGAGGGTGTCTTTGAACATCACACCGGGCTGATCGACCTGCCCAAGCTGGAAGCCCTGCTGCGCGCTCTGGCAGATGGCAGCCTGCAGCATGCTGATGTGTTCGGCGACCACGGTCACGGCGCGCTGATCTACTCGCCTGAGCCGCTGCCACTGGGTCAGAGTGATTTTGATGTCGCCGTCACCGGACCGCGGCGCAACCTCTTCAGGTCAAGCGCTGGTAAATCGCTTACCCCCTACTTTGCCGTCCCCTTCGGGGATATGATGATCGCCGGCTGTTTCGGCTTGCTTGCTGCGGTGTCAGACTTGATTCCTGAGATAGGCGTGCCAATCCGTGCCTCGCTGACAGGCGCGGGCGGCTCCGGAACTCCTCCCTGGGAAATCGTTTAGCCTGCCTGTTGAATTAAATAGCTCTCACCTCTGATGGGCTGAGTCCGCTGAGAGATAATAAAACACTCAATGTTCTCTGTGCGCTCTGTGGTGGTGATTTTGATTCATGGGGTGAGTAGTTCTCCGCTGTGCACTGCCTCATAGCCTGCCAGCTCAGCCAGGAGCTGGCGGAAAGCGGTGTTGTTCAGATAATCCAGGATGATCTGCACTCTGCGCTCCTGGATCAACTCTGCGGGCAGCACCAGATCGTAGCGTTCCTGGAACAGGGGAATGAAATCCAGTCCGGCTACCCGGGCGGCAGCCTCCAGACCCAACCCGGCGTCAGCCCGCCGCGAGCGGATTGCCTGGGCGACCGCAGTATGGGTGCTTGCTTCACGGTTATAGCCGCGGATCTTCTCCACCCTTAACCCCAATTCCCCCAGCTTTTTATCCAGCCACAGGCGTGTCCCTGAGCCGGGATTGCGGTTGATAAACACGATATCGCCATGCGCAATATCGTCCAGGCCCTGGATTCGGCGCGGGTTACCCGGCGCGGTCATCAGGCCCTGGATTCGGTGCGCCAGGGTGATCGCGCTCACCCGGCGGTCGGGAAAGAAATGGCGCAAGTAGGGCAGGTTGTACTCTCCGCTCTCGGCGTCCAACAGGTGGCAGGCGGTCAGGTGGGCAATTCCCTGGCGCAGTGCTACCAAGCCATCCATGCTGCCTACCGGCAGCACCAGGATATCCACCTGGGCTTCATCTCGCAGGCGCTGGGCGAGCCGGTTCAGCGCCATATCATGGCTGCCCATCAATAAAAGCATCTCGCTGCTAGACGGTTCCGGCAGGATTACCTCCTGGAAGATCATCGCCCGCGCTTTTGCCTGGTAATATTTCTCTACGAAGCCGCCCGAGGCCTTGGTAGTGACCAGCTCCACCAGCCCGGCTTCCTCCAGCTGCTTGAGGTGATGGCGCACCCAGGCAGGGTGCTCACCCAGCGTTTTACCAAGCTGGCTCAGGGTGGCAGGTTGCGCCATCAGCAAGCGCAGGATTGCCATCCGTCGCGGGTCGGAGAGCAGCTTGATCTGATTGAGAGATTTGATGAACTCAATGGTGGACATGGCTTTTAAGGAAAATTTTATCGTTGAGATAAGTTTAATCAGGGTGGTCACGCCTGTCAACCTGTGCGCCTGAGGATGCACCTTGAATCGGCGCTTGAGTATTGTATTCTCGATCATTTTGGTCTAAAATATTTCCTGATCTAGGATCGGCTCCTCGAAGAGTGGGAATTGAGAAATTGCAAATACTGAGTCAGACATGGAACTGCTAGAACGCGAATCACAACTTGCCGCCCTCAACACTGCCCTGGTACAGGCAAATTCAGGCTCTGGGCGCATTGCCCTGGTCAGCGGCGAGGCCGGGATCGGAAAGACATCGCTGATCCAGGACTTCGCAGACGCCCATCGATCCAGGGTGCGGGTTTTATGGGGAGCATGTGATTTGCTCTTCACCCCGCGTCCCCTGGGCCCGCTGCACGATATGGCGACCCAGATGGATGGGGAGATCATTGACTTGCTGCACACTGACGCGAACCGGGCGCGGCTTTTCACGACCATCCTGGTTGAATTTAAACGCCGGCCTTGTTTGGCGGTCTTCGAGGATGTCCACTGGGCGGACGAGGCTACCCTTGACCTGCTTCGCTACCTGGGGCGCCGGATCACCCAAACCTCCACTTTACTGGTTCTGACTTACCGGGATGACGAGCTGGGCACCCGCCACCCATTGCTTGGCCTGCTGGGTGATCTTACCAACTCAAGCGCCACGCAACGCATTCCGCTCGCACCGCTCTCCGAAACAGCAGTCAATAAGCTGGTTAGAGAATACCGGATCAACGCGGTTGCCTTGCATCGCCAAACCGGCGGTAATCCTTTCTACGTTAGCGAGGTGCTGGCCAGCCAGGACGGGGGAATTCCCGCCTCGATCCGTGACGCTGTCCTGGCAAGAACCGCGCGGCTTTCCCTTAGCGCAAAAGCTGTGCTCGAGACGGCTGCCGTCATTGGAATGCGCATCGAACCATGGTTACTGGATTTGGCAACCGGATCGGAAGCCAGCGCCGCGGAAGAAAGCATTGAGGCTGGTATCTTGCTACCTCAGGGAGACGCGCTGGCGTTCCGGCACGACCTGACCCGCCAGACCGTGTTAGCGAGCATCTCTCCAACTCGCAAGCCGGTGCTGCACCGCCTGGTTCTCGATGCGCTAAAATCATCGCCCCTGACCCGCAACGATCTGTCCCGCCTGGCGTATCATGCCGAAGCGGGCGGCGACCATCTGGCAGTTTTAGAATTTGCTCCCGGCGCAGCCAACGAAGCCGCCTCTGCGGGAGCACATCGAGAAGCAGCTTCTCTATTCGGGCTGGCGCTGCGCTATGCAGATGAGCTGCAGCCGGTTGAGCATGCCCTGCTATTACAAGACTATGCCCGAGAGTGCAACGTGACAGAGCGGCAGTCCGAAGCAATTGAGGCCCAAATTAAGGCGGCGCAGATCTGGGAGCAGCTGGAAAATCCAACCAGGCAGGCCGAGACGTTGGCCGTCCTGGCAATTATGCTGCGCAATCACGGAGAAAATTCCGCAGCCGAAAGAGTTAATCAAGCTGCTG
The DNA here is from genome assembly GCA_041301185.1 of Anaerolineae bacterium. Taxonomy (GTDB): domain Bacteria; phylum Chloroflexota; class Anaerolineae; order Anaerolineales; family UBA4823; genus JAQBDA01. Next base: position 14,348 of record JBFYSV010000285.1, on the reverse strand, counting down.
TTGAAATTCTGGAAGCGCTACCGCCCGGTCCAGAGTTGGCGCTGGCTTACCGGGTGCAGGCCACCCTGCGCCTGTCGAGACGGGACTATGCTGAGGCAATTCGCTGGGGAGAAATGGCCATTGAGCTCTCAAAGATCTTCTCGGATGAGAACAACCTGGCAATGGCACATGTTGCTGTTGGGACAACTATGTTGTTTTTGGATTACGAGGGCGGCTGTGACTACCTGGATAAGCGCATCGCGATTGCGCAGAGCTCAGGTGAAGACAGGCATATTGCAAATCTCTACGCTTACGCCGGCTCTTGTTCGGTAGAGCTTTATCAATTTATGCGGGCTGAACGTTACCTGGCTGAAGGGATCGCCTATACTGCTGAGCGCGGCCTGGACATCTTTAATCGCTATTTGTTAGCCTGGCAGGCGCTGGCTCTCATCCACCGGGGTCGCTGGGAAGAAGCCAGCCAGACGTGCAGCTATCTTCTCCATAATCCTACCTACCCAGTAATCAGCCGGATCACTGCTCTGGTTGCGGTGGGGCGTTTGCGAGCCAGAAGGGGTGACCCAGGCGTACAAACCGCACTCGATGAAGCCTTGCAGCTGGCGGCTCAAACGGGCAGCCTGCAGTATCTTGGACTGGTAAGTGCCGCGAGGGCAGAGGCGGCAATGCTGGCTGGGGACCCTGAAGGCGCCTTGGCTGCCACCCAGGCGGCTTATGATCTGGCGGTCGGCAAGCAGCATGCATGGTACACCGGCGAGCTGGCGTTCTGGCGCTGGAAGGCCGGGGTGCCGCCTGTGGTTTATGACTGGATGGCGAAACCGTTTGCCGACCAGCTGGCAGGTGACTGGCGTCAGGCAGCGGCAACCTGGGAGCAAATGGGCTGTCCTTACGAGCAAGCCCGCGCCCTGGCAGATGGCGATGGCGAAGCGCAAGTCATAGCACTCAAGCTGTATGAACGGCTGGGCGCTCGCCCTGCAGTGGAGAATACCCGGCAGCAGCTGCGCGCGGCCGGTGTTTCAAAGCTGCCCCGCCTGCCAAGACGCGCTACCCTGGATAACCCATTCGGTCTTACCGAGCGCCAGGTGGATATCCTGGGTTTGCTCATTGACGGCTTGAGCAATGCCCAGATTGCCAGCCGTTTGCACATCTCCCATAAAACCGTCGATCACCATGTGTCTGCAATCCTGGCGCGGCTGGAGGTACACTCCCGCGAGACTGCCGCTGATCTCGCCCGAGGGCATCCCTACTTCGCCAGTAAGTAGAAGTATCTCAAAAACAGGATAGGGTGATCTGGCCCCTATCTGCCCCGAACTCGCGCCGAATAAAATAGGGAATTCTCTCAAGAAAAATAGGGTGTCTTTCTAGTTGCGTCTAATTTGGTCTTAGTGTATCTTATATGTCGTATATAAAGAATACCTTTGACCTTTGGAGATTATTCTATGCCACGCTATCTTATTGAGCGGACTTTCCCAGGCGGGATCGACCTTCCCAGCCCAGACCCTGAAAATCCAGATCGCCAGGTTTTTATCGAGAATAATGCCGTTGATGGCGTGACATGGGTGCATTCCTACGTCGTTCCTGGCAAATGTAAATCGTTTTGCATTTATGATGCCCCTTCGCCTGAAGCACTCCGGCGGGCAGCTCAGCGCAATGGACTACCAATTGACCGTATCACCGAAGTGAGTGTCCTATCTCCCTACGCGTATTTCCCTCAAGATAAGGAGTTGAAATGATCCCCAAGCATGCCTCCTCTGTCACCCATCAGCTTATTGTTGTTCTCGTCATTTTATCGGTATTGCTCGGCTCTTTTCCAGCCCGCGCGGCTACCCCAGGCGTAGCCAGCTCCAGGGTTAATCAGTTACAGCCAGCCAGCGCTTCGCCGGCGACACCGGTTGCGGCGATGACTGCTGCTCCGTTGTCGCTGGCGCGGGTGCAATCTTCGTATGTGGCAGGCACTACCAGCATCACTTTTCTTGCTACCAATAACCTGCCGCCGACGATCCTGCCGGAGATCGCTGAAACAGCCAATTTTACAGAGACGATCGACAGCCTGGCGGCTTTCAGCGTCAGCGAGGATGTCAACACCCTACGCCAGGTGACCCTGGTTGATACCCTGGCGGCGGGCACAACCTTGATCGCAGCCTCGGGAGAGCCTGTCCTTAGCGGCAACACCCTGACCTGGACCCTGCCAGACTTGCCGCCGCTGGGTTCGGCGATGTTTACGATGACGGTCCAGACTCCAGCCGCGGCAGCCGATTTTGTGGAGATAGACAACGGGGCGCAGATCGATGCCGAGCAGTGGGGTGAGCTGGTGTCCACCAGCGCCCCTGCTGCGACGATTGTTCCAAACACCATACCGGCTTCTCTCACGCAATCTACCCCTGAAGCGGATATTTTCGATACGGATATGCTCTGGAAATCGGCTCAGCTCGCTCAGGAACCGCTGGCATTATTTGAATTGGTTCGGAGCTTTGGTAGTGACCCGTACGAGGGCTCGCTGCGCGGCACGCGCGGCACGCTCTGGGGCGAGGCAGGCAATGCTGCTGACAAATCCTCCCTGCTGATTGCCATGCTGCGCGCAGCTGGTATCCCTGCTCGCTACCGGAATGGGAACCTGTCCAGCGCCCAGGCGCAAGCCTTACTGGCGAGCATGTTCCCGGAGCGAAATGGGGTGGCGGGCTACCTGCCAGACGGCACTCAGACTGCAGACCCTCTGAATGACCCGGCGCTGATCAACCGAGTGGCAGATCACTGGTGGGTTGAAGCCTACTTGCCGGGGCAGGGTTGGACAAACCTGGATCCATCCTTCCCTACCGCTCAGCCAGGCGATATTTTTGCTACGCCCTCCGGTAGCGGCATCGACCGCATTGGGGCTTTGCCGGACAGCCTGAGCTACAATGTCCAGCTGGAGTTGCAGGTAGAGCAGTATAGCCAGTTCCCAATCGGCGGGGCTAACCTTACCACCTTTACCCCCCTCAGCGCCAGCTACACCCTGGCGCAGCTTGCCGGCAAATCGTTGACCTTTGGGCATGTGACAGTGACGGAGACACAAGGGGGAGCGACTTTTACAACTGTGACCCATACCTACTCGCCATTTTTCACCCTGGCAGGTGAAGATTTGCTGACCTTTGGGGATGAATTCCAGGATCTTCTAAGCAATTTTCCCCTTGCGTCCAATTTCACCACTGCAGAGTGGCTGGTATTTACCCTGACCAGCCCGGATGGAACCCAGGAGACCTTCAAGCGCGAGCTGAAAGACCTGATTGGGCTGGACGCGCGCCTGTTCGGGGGCAATCCAGTGATTGCTCTGCCCGCCGATAACCGCGCCTTCACCACTTTCGATGATGCCTTTGCTACCTGGTTCTTGCCCAACCAGCTCGGCAATCCTCAGTATGCCACTCGCCAGCAGGCAGAGAACGCTTACGCGATCATCGCTGCAGCCCAGGCGGCTGGCGCTGTCCCCGACCCGCTGGTCACGCCTGAGGATAAAAATCTCTGGCGCCAGGCTGCCCTGGAATATTTCCTGGCACGCAACCAACAGTTCGCTGTGGTTGGTCTGGAATTTGCCAGGATGGCTGATCCGGCAACCGAAGATATCCAGGCGAACCTGCGGGTCAAGCTATTCTATGACCAGCCCCGCATCATCATTGCCAGCAGCGCTGGGCAGCCGGATGGCAGCATCGAGACCAGCATCGATCTGCGCTCTACCAGGGCAGCTGCCATCGTCTATCCCGGGCAGGCTACACAGGCTGATGTCAGCGCCCAGTGGGTCAAGGGCGTGATCGAATCTTATTATGAAACGGAGGCCGCTGCCCGGCTGGCAGGCGCGATTCCCGCCTCAACGGCGCGCCTCTTTGACGAGATGCATGCCCAGGGTATCCAGCCCCTCTTAATTGCTCCTGACTCAATGGATAGCCTGGACTTGTATTACTCCGACCGGCAGGCTGTGGCGTATGCTCGCCAGGCTTTGTTGGAGGGAAAAAGCGTTCTGGTCCCGCCGGGTCCGGTTATGCTGGATGGAGAGGAAATTGCCGGCTGGTGGGAGATCGACCCGCAGACCGGTGAGACGATCAGTGTCCTCGAAAATGGCCAGCACACCGCGGCGCTGGAAACCATCATCTTCTTGCTCGAGCTGTGGGACTCATTGGACGATGCCAAAGACCTCCAGGAAGCTACTGCGAAGATGTGGACATGCATTGTCGAGGCGGTAGTACCCGCTTTGCAAGGCAACCCGGGCGCACCTGCCTGGTGCCTTGAGGGTTTTGAGATCCCGAACACTGCCTGGCCACCCTGGTTACCTGATCCTTTGGATTATACAGGACCTGAGAGCGGGATTACAAGCAAAGCGGGTAGCCTGTCTGCACCTGCCAGCCCAAATCTGGCAGCCTCCTGGCGCTACCTGCCCGCGTACAACTGCCCGATGGATAACTGTGGTATCGAGCAGTTTATCCTGCCTTATGGCAATTTATCGCCGGTCCCGCTTCCTGAGATGCTCTTTGGATATAATGACCGCTTCGGTGGGGAAGATCAGACAGGCAAGCAGTTCAGCGTTGTGGATAACGGGAGCCCTGGCGCGCCAGCTTTCAGTCTGGAGACCACCCCCACGGGCGGCAGCGTGTTGCCTGGTGAGTTGCTGTCATTTGATCTGATTGCGGATGCCAATTTCACTGGCGAGCTGCGGGCATGGGTCTATGCCCCGCAAGGCTGGCAGGTGCGCTTCAACGATGCCGGGTCGGTGGAAGCGGCTCCATTAATGGGTACACTCCCCGGTAATTACACTTTTCAGATCGTTGCCCAGGCCGTGGACGATCCAGACGTGTTTGCCACGCTACAGCACCAGGTTGTAATCCCAGACGCTAACGATTTGCTCCTTGCCTCGGTCCTGGAGCCGAATATCAGCCTGCCCTCTGGTGACCCAGCCTTTGCAGCCGTATCGAACCAGACCAACGATGGGGAAAGCGAATATCCCGACTCAGCATACCGGCTGGTGATTGCCAACTACGCGGGACAAAGCAAAAGCCTGATACTGACCGCCAGCGGCGCGCCTGCCGGATGGGTCATCCTGGATGGCGCTCGCCAGACCAGCACCGCATTTGAGTTAGGCGCCAACCAGCGTGCTCAGGTGGGCGTGTATATCCTGCCCGATTCCAACCCCGCGCCGGGCACCACCTTCACGCTCAACCTCCAGGTCAGTGACGGGCTAGGGCAGGTGGAAAATGTATCGATCCCGTGGAGCATGCCCGGGCAGGCACATAACTATCTCCAGCTTAGCCCAGCTAACATCTACCTGGGCTCGGACAGCAGCGCGGACTTCAATTTCTCGCTGGAAAATGTAGGGAACACAGCCGGCAGCTTCCCGGTATCAGCCATCCTGCCGCCGGTTGGCGCCAGCATCGACAACTTGCCCGGATCAGTATCTCTGGCGGTTGGAGAAGCCCAAACGTTCACCGCCACGCTGAACACCTCGGGCATCAGTGTAGGAACGCGTTTCCCGCTGCTACTCTCCAGCCCGGCTCCGGATAGCTATACCCAATACGCTCAATCGATGGTACAGATTGTCAGCCCTCTCATCGAGCCCGTCTTCCTGGCTTCAGACCAGTTGGCAAGCGCTTGCACCCTGGGTGAGCCGAGGCTATCGGCAGCCTTGCAATCCCTTGCTCTGGCGATGGTTCGTTTGGAGGCTTCTTGCCAGGCAGGAAATTGCAGCCTGGACCTGCGCGATGATGTCGTCGATTCGGCGCAGGCTGTGGCGCTCTACGCAGGGGCACTCACGTCCAGCCTCACCCAGGATGGTGCTATCGAGCAGCTCGCGGCTCAACTGGCAGCGCATATCGAGAGCAGCGATATCCTGGCAGATCTGGCTGCTCTCAGCGAGGCGATAGCCGCGCCAGGTTCAACCAGTCTGGTGGGCGAAGTCTGCGCCGTGAGCTGGCATTTGCCTGTTTTACGCTGGACGCCAGCCTATAGCGCTACCCTCAGCAACCAGCCTGCTCAATACACGCTGGAGCTGACCAATCAGGGCACGCTGCCAACCACCTACGCTTTGACGGTCACCCTCCCAAGCGGGGTAGAAACCTTCAGCCCAAGCCTGCAACCTGGCGCGACGACTGCCATCCCTGCCGAGCTCACTCTTCCTGCAATCGGTCTCTACGATATGGATGCGGAGGTGAGTGTGCTTGGAGAGGAGTGGATCCGGGCTACTGCATTAGCCCGCCTGAACGTGGTGGATCGCTTTGTACAACTCACTGCGGTCAATCCTGACCCGCCTTTTGTGGAAACCGGGGCTAGTTCCACCACCATCTCAGTGGATATCAGCAATATTGCCAACCTGGCAATGCCCTCCATCGCGCGCACGGCTATCCTGGATGCAGGTGGAGGGGTTGTGTATAGCGCGGACGCCCCCATAACGATTCTGGCAGGCAGCTCGCGCAGCTATAGCCTCGGGTCGGTGGATACATCCGGTTGGAGTGCAGGTGTGTACACGGTTACGGTGGACTTGCTCAATGCCGGCGCCACTGCCCCTATCCCGGATGGCTCTGGCTATGGTTACCTTGGGGTGGGTCAGGCGCTGGGTATCAGCCATGCCGTCTCGCCGGTTGTGGTGAACCCAGGTACGATCACGGTGACTACGCTCATCACCAGCGAGCTTCTAACCCCGGTCATCATCCCGCCTGAAGAAACCAGCCCCCAGGCAGAGGGGAGCCTATCTTTGCTGACCAGCACGGATGCTTCTTTGCCCCTCGCTTTGCCGCCGGAAGCTCCCCAGACTACGGATGCTATCACCCGCACGGACGACCTTGAAGCAAGCATCATATACACTGGCAGCTGGACTGCGGTTACCAATCCTTCCTGGACACGCCACGCCAGCCAGGGCAGCTACACCGTCTCGGATACCCCTGGCGATACAGCCACATTCGCTTTCAGCGGAACCTGGCTCCACCTTGGCTTTGCCACTGATCGCTTCGGGGGCCAGGCAGAGATCTTGATTGATGGGACGAGTCAAGGGACTGTGGATACATACTCCAATCAGATCACTGTCGCCAGTCATGTCTACGGTGGGCTGGCGGATACAGCTCATACTCTGACCATTAATGTACTGGGCAGCGCTCACCCGAATGCCATTGGTGAAGAGGTCAAACTGGATTATATCGACACCTGGGATGGCACACTCTATCCTGACGGTTTGGTGGAACAAACCAGCCCGCGTGTGTGGCGCAGCCTGGACTGGAGCGATGTCTCCGACGCAGACGCGAGTGGCGGCTCCTATATGACCAATAACGTGAGCGGGAACGCCTGGTTTCCATTCACCGGCGATTCGGTGACTTTCATCGCCTTCGCCAATGCCCAAGGCAATCGCGTAAGCGTCTACATCGATGGCGAGTGGCAGGCTAATCCGAAAATATACAACAGTACCGATATCACCCGCACGATTTCGTTCGATAACCTGGGTCCCGGCCCACATATATTGCAGGTGCAACGCTATTACAATAACGCCCATGTAGATGGCTTTGTCACTCCGGCAATCGAGCCGGGCTATACACCGCCCAGCTACACAGGCATTGTGCGCTACGAGGCCGATCATCCAGCCATGCTGTACAATGGCTACCCTATGCTTACGATGCCTCAAAGCTGGGGTCAAAATGTGCTACCAAATGCCAGCGACAGTACTGTGTTCCGCTCGACAACCCTTAACGATACGATCAGTTTTAGTTTTGAGGGGCGATGGGTGAGTATTGGCGTGCGCACTCGCAGCGATGGTGGCTACGGAGAAGTGTTCATCGATGGCGTCAGCTATGGAATTATCGACTCCAATAGCCCAACTGAAAACTTGTATAGTTTCCAATTCGGAGATCTGATAACCGGAACACACACCCTGGAAATTGTTGTATTGGATACACCCAATCCTCTCAACAATTACATGTATCTGGACTATATCGATGTATGGGATGGCTCGCTCATGCCGGATGATTTTGCTAACGCCCACAAGGCACAGGACTCAGGCCGTCTCCACTACAGCACTGCAGGAACTGACGCTTTAAGTGCCAATGCCATCCAGGGTGATTACTTATCCTCCGGGCTGTCCAACACAAACTCGAATGTTTGGTATTTGTTTACTGGCGATTCCTTCACTTTCTATGGATTGAGCCGTAACAACACCTCCACTCAGGAAGTGTACGTGGATGGAGAGCTGGTAGACACGGTCAGCTTGAGCTATCCATTTTCGGAGCAGCCCCTGTTGTTCCACTACACCGGCCTGGATGATGGACCGCATGTTGTCCGCGTCCATAATGTTCTGACGATGCGCGTAGATGGTTTTGCCTCTAACCCGGCTACCCTGGGGCCCCTCCGGCCGCTTGTCGAATGGTATGAAAGCGACCAGACCCGCGGTGCCTCGATCTGGGGTGGGTTGCACGTGCCGGTGGCAGTGGGTGATGTAACGGGCGATGGCAGCCCTGAAATTGTGGTTGCCTCCAGCAACATCCAGAGCAATGGTGAGTTGTTCTTGCTCCGCGGAGATGGCGGTGATACCGGCGATGGTGACCCAATCATCTGGAGTGTGCCATACAATATTTTCAATGGTTTTGAGGATGTTGGTACTCCGGCAATCGCTGAGCTGGATGGGCAGCCTGGGGCAGAGATCGTTCATCCTACTATCGAAGGTATATATGTGTACCACAGCGATGGGAGCACCTACTGGTACACTGACACCGTCCAGTCGCACGTCTTCTTCGCTGCACCGGCAATCGGCAACCTGGACACTGATCCAGAACCGGAGATTGTTGTCAATATGAACCATGACCTGGTAGTGTTCGAACCGGATGGTCAATTGGCCTGGAAGCAGACTTTCCTTGCCACTCTCAGCATGCCTGTGCTGGCAGATTTGAATGGAGATGGGCTGCTGGATATCCTGGTACACGAATCCGGGTCAACAAATATCCACGCCTATGAATATAACTTTGGCAACCCGACTCTGCTCTGGTCGCAATCTGTCGCTACGCAATTTCATATTTATGGTGGACCAGCTGTGGTGGACGTAGATGGTCAACAACCGGGAGGCGACGCGCTGCCAGAAGTGGCAGTTGCATCGGAGGGTTGGCTGAACGTGCTTAATGCTGAGGATGGCAGTCTGCTCTGGTCCACCCAATTAGATAGCGGCAGGTCTGGCGGTGTGTCTGCTGCAGACCTGGACGGTGATGGTGAGGTCGAGCTGGTAACCAGTATGGAATTTGATGGTGGTCGTATCTACGCGGTCAATGCCGATGGCTCGCTGCTCTGGTCGACCCCGGCTCTGGATAACTCCCCCTTGAATACTTCTGTGTTGGATCTGGATAACGACGGCGTTTACGAGGTTGCCTGGAATGGAGCCACCCAGGGTTTCACGCTTTTCAACGGTACGGACGGCGCTGTGCTGTTCAACGAGCCGCATCCCGAAATTATCTCCCAAACCGGCTCGGATTTCCCTGTCTTCGCAGATGTGGACCAGGATGGTTATGGTGAAGTGGTGGTTGCGTCACAAGGTGGGGTACGGGTCTTTGGCTTTGACGGAGTGTGGGGTCCGGCTCGCCCGTTGTGGAACCAACACAGCTACCATATCACCAATGTCAACGACGACTTGAGCGTCCCCTTCAGTGAAGCAAATAGCTGGGAGGTGCATAATACCTATCGCACCCAGACCGAGCTCGTCAATCCGCTGCCGGTGTTCTCGATCGCGCTGACCCACACTGTCGGATTGGAGGGAGTCAGCGTGCTGACAGGCACGTTCAACATCCCGCCGGACAGCCAGGCAGGAGCAGACTATGGCTGGAACTTGAGCCTGGGTTGGGAGAGCCAGCAGGTCACGCAGACGTTCAACAGCGAGCTGGCTGATATGCAACCGGGCGAGACCCGCCTGGTTGCCCAGGGCACCCGCGCTGAATACACCCTGTCCAGCGGTCAAAACCAGCTGGTGCTGCCGCCTCTCTACGCCAGCGCGGCGCATATCGTAACGATTGACCCGCCAACATGGGTGGCAGGGCCTGGCGGCAGCGTGGAATTCTTGGTGACGCTGATCAACACGTCCAGCCAGCCGGCGGAGTACCAGCTGAGCACCGCTGGTTTGCCTGCTGAATGGATCAGCCTGGCAGATCAGGTGAGCGTTCCAGCAGGTTCCAGCCTGGCAGTGCCATTGGATGTCTCGCTACCCCTGGACACGGTTGAAGAGAGCTATCCTTTCAATGTGGCTGTAAGCACCAACCTGGGAGTTAGCGATCAGGCTGGCGCTGAGCTGATGGTCATCGGCCCACTGCTGGAAGCCCAGATTTCCCCGGCAGAGCGCAGCGTCTTGACCAGCGAAACGGTGACCTATACCCTGACCATCACCAACCTGGAAAGCGTGGCGCGCACGTATGATCTATCCGGCAGCGGGCTGGTCTCGCTCAGCCTGCCATCCCAGACCAGTGTCAATGCCAACAGCTCGACCAGCCTGGTTTTCAACGCTCTGGCAACCCACGAAGGCCCGAATCCATTCATGGTTGAAGTTGCAGAGGCAAATGGATTCGGCAGTGCCCAGGCTAATGCCATCCTGACCGGGACAGGCCAGGAGCAAGTGCAGGTGGCGATTGCCCCTGCTTCGGCAAACGGCGGACCGGCGGTTCCTACATTGTTTGACGTTCAGATCATCAATCTTGGCAGCCAGCCGGATATATTTGACCTGAGCGTGGATGCTCTACCTGGTTGGGAGACCAACCTGGCGTTGCTCAGCGCATCGGTCAGCTCGGTCCTGGTTGGGCCTGGAAGTGGGAATGCTGTGACCCTGCAGCTCCAGGTCACACCACCCGCCGGTACCGCGCCGGGTGACTACAGTTACACGGTGGCGGCTCAATCCAGCTCGGGGAGTGCCTCGGATAGCGCTGAGGCTACCCTGCAGGTGGGTAACCTCGGTGTGCAGGTGGAGATCATCTCTGGTCCATCTCAGTTAGAGCCAGATGCCAGCGGTATCTGGCAGGTGCGCGTGACGAACACCGGGATAACCGCCGATAGCTACGATCTGAGCGTGTTTGGTGGGCTGGCGCTTGAGGCGCAGGTCACCCCCAGCTTGCTCAGCCTGGCGGCAGGCCAATCGCAAACTGTGCAGCTTACTGCCGGACCGCTGGCGTTCGCTTTGCCTCAAGAGTATGTCCTGGGCATCCTGGCGCAGTCACAGGCGGAGGCTGGTATCCGCAACCAGGATATCGCAATGATCGGTATCTTGGCGAAACAGGCAGTCCAGATCAGCTGGCAGCCGGGATCGCAGACGGTGGATGGCTCTCTAACGGCATCGTTCTCGCTGGTGGTCAGCAATACAGGCAACTTGAATACAACATTTCAGATCTCTGGCGGGGTCTCTCCCGAGGGCGAGGCGCGCTTCCAAGCCGGCAGCTTGGAGCTGCCGGCGAGGAGCACGGCAGTCTTGTTGGTTGATGTACAGGTGCCGCGCGGGGGTGATTACCAGATCGAGGCAACTGCCCAATCGGGGCTTACCCAAGCCAGTGCCAGCGCCGAGCTGATCGTGATCTACGCTAGCGAACCGCCCAAATTGTTCTTACCGTTGATCTACCGATAGCAGACTGACATGCTGAGAGGGGCAGGATCCGATCCTGCCCCTCTCTTTGCACAAAATTCCCCATCTTGTTATCCCGAACTGATGCTAAGAAGTATCTCTGCCAAGAGGCTGGGAGGATCAGCCTCTCCAGCCGGCTCATTTGTTCCAGGCGCCGCCAGCCTCAATCGGTAAAGCAAGCTGTCATGCAAATTTGACAGCCCTCCTGGCGTTGTGATACACTCCCGTAGACCAGGGTGGTGCACCCTAAATCTTTGGGTAGTCAAGGATAATATATCGTGAATGCTCAGCCAGGCAATCGCTTTCTCTCCCTGTTAGAGTCATCCCGCGTGCCTTTACTCAGCGATGGCGCAATGGGTACCCTGCTGAATGCCCGCGGGCTCAACTTCGACGAGTGCCTGGACGCGCTCAACCTGTCTCGCCCGGCTCTGGTCGCCGAGATCCACCGCGCTTATATCGATGCCGGATCGCAGATCATCCAGACCAATACCTTTGGCGCCAACCGTTACAAGCTGGTTGCTCACGGTCTGGAAGGGCAGGTTGTCGAGGTCAATCGCGCCGGAGTGGAGCTGGCTCGCCGGGTAGCGCTGGCCTCCTTCAAGGAGGTGCTCATTGCCGGGGATATCGGCCCGCTGGGAGTGCGCCTGGCGCCCTTCGGGCGCGTCCAACCGGAGCAAGCTAGCCAGGCGTTTGCCGAGCAGATCGCTGCCCTGGCTGAAGCCGGAGCCGACCTGCTGATCATCGAGACCTTCACCGACCTGGCGGAGCTCCAGCAAGCGATCGCTGCCGCCCGGATGGTGTGTAGCTTGCCCCTCGTCGCTTCAATGACCTTTACGCGTGACGATCTGACCCTGCTGGGAGAATCGCCAGCCCGGATTGCCAGGGAGCTTTGGAAAAGCGGCGCGGATGTGATCGGCGTCAACTGTTCGGGTGGTCCGGCTCAGATCTGGCGCATCTTGCGCCAGATGCGCCAGGCATTGCCGTTCGAGACTGCCCCTCGCCAGCCGCGTTTTTCTGCTATGCCCAACGCCGGTTGGCCCGAACAGGTAGGCGGGCGCATCATGTATCCCGCCAACCCGGATTACTTTGGCGAGTATGCCCTGGCGTTCTGCGAGGCGGGCGCCAGCCTGGTAGGCGGGTGCTGCGGGACCACCCCCCAGCATATCGCTGCCATGCGCCTCGCCCTGGACGGCGCCGGGACGGGCTGCGCGCCCTCTCCCGCTGAGCTGGCTATGCCCACCGAGAGCCAGGAGCAAGATCTACCTCCCGAGCACCCCTCTCGCCTGGCCCAGAAGCTGTCTGGTGGTAAGTTTGTCGTTTCGGTTGAGATGGACCCGCCGCGCGGCCTATCTGCTCACAAGCTCATCGCTGGGGCGAGCCTGTTGGCGGAGGCTGGCGCAGATGTGATCAACGTCGCCGATAGCCCGATGGCGCGCATGCGCATGAGCCCCTGGGCGGTATGTGACCTGGTGCAGCGCACGGTTGGGGTGGACACCACCCTACATTTCCCCACCCGCGGCCGCAACCTGCTGCGTGTCCAGGGGGATCTGCTTGCTGCGCATGCTCTGGGCATCCGCAATGTGTTCGTGGTTATGGGAGACCCGACGTCCATCGGTGATTACCCGGATGCCATGGACAATTACGACCTGGTGCCCTCCGGTTTGATCAGGTTGATCAAGCAGAATTTCAACCTGGGAGTAGATCACGCTGGGGCAGACATCGGTCAACCGACCTCATACTTTGTCGGTTGCGCCCTGACCCTTGCTCCGCAGGATACCGACCGTGAAATCAAAAACCTGCAGCGCAAAATTGCCGCCGGGGCAGATTTCCTCCTCACCCAGCCGGTCTACCAGCCTGAACAGGCGCTGGCATTCCTGGCTCGCTACCAGGAGCTACACGGCGAGCTGCGGGTGCCAGTCTTGGTGGGGGTGCTGCCTCTGTATAGTGCCCGCCACGCCTCCTTCCTTCACAATGAGGTCCCTGGCGTCAGTATCCCCTGGCACATCCAGGAGCGGATCACCCAGGCGGGCGAGGCTGCCCCGGCAGAGGGTGTTCAGGTAGCCCTGGAGCTGGTCGAGCAAATGAAATCCTGGGCAGCGGGGGTCTACCTGATGCCTCAATTCGGTCGTTACGATCTGGCAGCCGAGATCATCGAAGGTCTGGTTTAAAGATTTAGCGGCGGGTTCACCGCCGCAAATCATGCAAATCAGTTGAGGTATGGCTCTAAAGAGCCGGAGGGAGCGGCTCTTCCGGGGGTACAATCGGCGAGACCGGTTGCGGTTTCTTCCTCAAGGTGAAAAAGCCAACCAGGACGGGGATCAGCACGAAGACGATCCCCATGCAAAGCAAACCGATCCCAGCACCGAGAGCGGCTTGGGGGTCGGTTCTGCCAAAGATATCGATCTGTGCATCTGGGACGAAGCTAACCAGCGAGGTGATGCCTCCAGTAAAGAGACACACCAATCCTGAGCAGCCGCAGAGCAAAGCTGTAACGACGGTGGCAACAATGCCAGTAGTGCGTTGGTCCATCAATGATCTCCTTTCTCCAGGTTAGAAGTCTTGTTAGGACAGGCTGGAGCATTATATTATGTTCTCAGTCTTGCTCCCAACCCTTGCTCCAGCCGCCGAACAATGCGCTGGCGGATTTGCGTCACCTCGTTGTCGGTCAGCGTGCGGTCAGGTGCCTGGTAAGTCAGGCTGTAAGCCAGGCTCTTTTTGCCTGACCCTATTTGTTCGCCGCGGTAGACATCGAACAGTCGCAAGTCGATGACCATCG
>JBFYSV010000283.1:0-31140 GCA_041301185.1 Anaerolineae bacterium | reverse complement strand
AAGAGCTTATCCTGGGAGGAATTTTCACGAGATTTGCGCCTGGCATGGTACTGGACTAACCATCTTTATGTCTTCAGCCTGGAGGGTTGCATTTGGCAAGGATATCTGGCGAAATTAAAATCATTTACCTGGGATCAACCCATTCTGTTTCCAGAAGAATCTGCTGCCAGGGTATCTGCTGGGAGGAACACCTTGCAAGGCGTGCTTTGGATCAGCAAGAATTTTGTGGCAATCCTGGTGAGCTTACTTGGTTTGACCTTAATAGTTGATTTGCTCAGGCGATACCTAAAGGAACGTAATTGATCCCGATAATTTGCAACAAATCTCCTGGTCTAGCGTATATTGTGATGGAACCACATGAAAAGGAGCTGATATGAGCAAGGGTACGATGTTTTGGGGTAGTGTCTTAATACTTGTCGGGGCGGTATTGCTATTAGATAACCTTGGATTGTTGGGAGGTATCAATATATGGGGTATTATCTGGCCTCTGGTGATCATTGCGCTGGGTGTATGGATCATCTGGGGCAATTATTTCCGCAAACAGCCTGCCGGCGAGTCTGTCAGCATCCCACTGGAAGATGCAAACCAGGCACATCTCCGCTTGCAACATGGGGCTGGCAGGTTGACCCTGTACGCAGGTGCGATTCCAGGCGAATTGCTTGCAGGGGATTTTGGCGGTGGCGTTGAGGTAGATAAGCGCCGGGAGGGTGACAGCCTGCGCATCAAGATGAATAGCCCGGTTCAATTCATCCCCTTCTCCTGGTATCCGGGATATAGCCTGGACTGGAAGATTGCATTGTCCAGAGATATCCCCCTCAGCCTGGAGTTGGAAACCGGCGCCAGTGAGACGCGCCTGGATTTGGACGACTTAAGAATAAGCGAGCTACGTCTAAAGACAGGAGCGAGCTCAACGAACGTAAACCTGCCTGCCAATGCCGGCTTTACCCGGGTAATGGTGGAGTCGGGTGCTGCTTCGGTAGATATCCGGATTCCGTCGGGAGTGGCAGCCCGCATACGCTCGCGAGGAGGTTTGTCCAGCCTGAGCCTGGATCGATCGCGATTCCCTCGCACCGGTGAGATCTATCAATCAGCAGATTATGATACGGCTTCTAACAAAGTAGATATCGATATCCAGATGGGTGTCGGATCGGTAACCATCCATTAACCAAGGAGCCTGGGTTGAAGAAATCGGAGAGAGAGATTGCTGAAGGGATCTTGCTGACGGATATGTACCAGCTGACGATGGCTCAACTGTATTACCGGATGGGGATGTATGATAAGCCGGTGCAGTTTGACCATTATTTCCGAAATTACCCGGACTACGGATCTCATAAGGCTGGTTACTGCATCAATGCCGGCCTGGAATGGCTGCTGGACTGGATGGCAGAAGCCCGTTTCCGCACCGAGGAAATCGATTACCTGCGTACCATCAAGAGCAAGAATGGCTCGCAACTATTCGATAGCGATTTCCTGAGCTGGTTGGGCAAACATGGAGAGTTCGGCTCATTAAGCCTGAGGGCAATACCCGAGGGTCGTGTGGTTCACCCGAACACGCCGCTAACCGTTGTTCAGGGACCCATTTTAATGGCACAAATCCTGGAGACTGCCCTGCTCAATCACCTTAATTATCAAACGTTGATCGCAACCAAAGCGGCGAGAATGCGCGAAACGGGTCGCGGTCAAATCATGATGGAATTTGGATTGCGGAGGGGTCACGATCGGGGCGCCAACGCGGGGACGCGAGCAGCTTTGATTGGAGGTGCTGACTATAGCTCGAATGTCGGTGTCTCAGCTATCCTTGGCTATCCACCCAAGGGTACCCATGCCCACAGCATGGTGCAACTATTTATCGCCCTGGGGATGAGTGAATATGATGCTTTCCGGGCTTATGCAGATGTCTATCCGGATGATTGCCTGCTGCTCGTGGATACGATCGATACGCTGGAGAGCGGTGTTCCGAACGCAATTAAGGTATTTGAAGAGTTACGCCGCAAAGGACATAAGCCCCAGGGAATCCGCCTAGACTCTGGCGACCTGGCATATCTAAGTATCCGCGCGGCCAAGATGCTGAATGAAGCGGGATTTCCAGATGTGTCGATTGTGCTGTCCAATAATTTGGATGAGCTGGTTATCTGGCAGATCATCACCCAGGTGGTGGAGGAAGCCCCTCGCTACGGCGTAGATCCTGAAAAGTTAATCAATCGGTATGTGTATGGGGTTGGCACGCGTTTGATTACATCCTGGGGAGAGCCGGCACTGGGAGGGGTGTATAAACTGGTGGCGGTCTGCGATAACGGGGTATGGAAACCAGCAATGAAGATCTCCGAGTCCATCTCTAAAACGCCCAATCCGGGGAATAAACGCGTGTGGAGGGTTTATGACCAGCGTGGCAGCGCAACAGCGGATCTAATTGGCTTGCAAGACGAAGATCCTTTATCCGTGGAGACAATTACCTTGCGGCACCCAACTGATCATACGAAGTACCGGGTGATCCAGAAACAAGACATCTCAAAGGTCGAGCCGTTGCATGTGGATGTTCTGATTGAAGGAAAATTGGTCTACGATTTACCCAGCATCGAGGAAATCCGGCGGCAAAGAGTAGCAGATGTGGAAAAGCTGGATGCCGGCGTAAGGCGTATCATGTACCCGCATATCTATCACGTTTCGCTTACTCAGCAATTGTGGGATCTCAAGCAAGAATTGATTCATAACGCCATGAAGAATTAAGTTGATAGTGTGAGGAGGATAGAATGTCCAAATGGTTGAACTCACGAATATTCTGGGGAGCATTGCTGATCCTGGGAGGCGTATTGTTCTTGCTCCAGAACCTTTTCGGCTTCCAGTATGGAAACCTGTTCTGGGCGTTGGTAATTGGGTTGGCAGGTCTGTTCTTCCTGACGATATTTTTCTCGAATCGGGCAAATTGGTGGACGATAATCCCTGGTTTTACCCTGCTAGGGGTTGGGTTGTCCATCAGCTTGGACACGATTGCTCCGAGCTTGAGCAGTACTCTGTCTGGTCCAATCGTCTTGGGGAGCATTGGAGCCAGCTTCCTGGTGATTTACTTGCTTAATCGAGAATTTTGGTGGGCAATTATTCCTTGTGGAGTGCTCTTGACCCTGGCAATTGTCATTAGCCTGGAAAACCTGCTCTCAGAAATGGGGTTTGTTTCGGTCTTCTTCTTGGGGCTGGCAGCAACATTTGCCCTCGTGGCATTGGTTCCTACGCACGAGGGCAGGATGCAATGGCCTTGGATCCCGGCGATTATTCTGGCGCTGATGGGAGTGATTTTTGGAGCATTCAGCGGCGCTTTTATGGCGTATTTGTTGCCAATAGCCTTAATCGTGGGTGGAGGAATATTGATCTTCCGCACGCTGACAAACAAATGATAAAGGAGGAGTTTTAGATGAGCGAAACGAATCAACCTCGCCGACGCGGCAGAGGTAGTATTTTCTTTGCGTTGCTATTGGTCATTTTGGGAGTAATCTTTCTGTTAAGCAACACAGGTGTGATCGAGGGGGATGCATGGAGCTTGATCTGGCAATTTTGGCCGCTGCTGTTAATCGTCATTGGATTGGATAGCATTTACAAGCGCGAGGGGTTGGTTGCCCCGACATTTATGATCGGTATCGGGGTGATCTTTCTCCTGGCAAACCTGGGCTACCTGAGTGTCAATGTCTGGCGGATGGTTCTCACATTGTGGCCGATCCTGTTGATTGCAATTGGTTTTGATATATTGGTCGGTCGCCGTTCGATTTGGGCTGCAATTGCCGGAATCATCTTGATCCTGATAATCCTGGCTGGTTCTTTGTGGTTGTTTGGGGTAAGCGCTTCTCAGGGCAACCTCGTGCAGGGAGAAGCGATCCAGCAGAGCTTGGAAGGTGCGACCCGGGCGGAGGTAAAGATCGACACCGGTGCGGGTGATATTCAGATAGGCGCAACGGACCTCAGCGAAATATTGATAGTAGGTAGTGTGCCGGCTCGGTCGAATCAGCGCATTGAGAGCAGCTATACGGTCAATAATGGCGTGGGAAATTATCTTATCCGGGATTCCAGTTCCACGTTTTTTTTCCCAGGAACAAATCCAGGACAAATGGCTTGGGATTTGAACCTGACTGATGCCATTCCTTTGGACTTAACCCTCAATTTGGGGGCAGGAAATTTGGATGCTGACCTGAGCAAGCTGGACCTGGATAGTCTGTTCATCAATACCGCGGTTGGGAGCACATCAGTTTCCCTGCCTGCTCAAGATGACCTTGTGGTCGGTACCAATGGAGCGATTGGGCAAATTTTGGTAACCATTCCTGAGGGAGTAGGGGTTCGGGTACAGGCGGAGACTGCCCTGGTTTCTGTACAAATGCCTCCTGGTTTTGTGCGCCAGGAAAACGTGTACCAGTCGCCGGATTACGAATTAGCGACCCAGCAGGTGGATCTGACAATTAAACTGGCGATAGGGAGTGTTGTGGTCCGGAATGGACCATGATCAAATTGAGGTTATAAGTTCAACCAACGGGCTGCCAGGCGCGGCAAGCTGGCTATGGGTGCCACTTGCGTATTGCAGGGCGGCAAAGATTCGATAAATAAGCGCCCATATCGTTTGGTGAGGACACGCCGGTCGAGGATAGCGACCACACCGCGATCGTTTTGGGTGCGGATCAGGCGACCGAAACCCTGGCGGAAGCGCAAGATTGCCTCTGGCAATGAGTACTGCTGGAAGGGATCTTCGAACGTCTCTGCGCGGGCGGCGACGATCGGGTCGGACGGCACATCGAACGGTAGCTTGACAATCACCAGCACAGATAGCGCCTCTCCGGGGATATCCACGCCCTCCCAGAAGGCGCGGGTTCCCAGCAGCACGGCGCGCTCCGTGCTACGAAATGTCTCTAAAAGGCTGTGGGGCGAAGCTCCTTCGCCTTGCTCAAAAACCAGGATATCGTCGCGAGCCAGGACGGGCGATATCGCCTGGGATGTGCGGCGGAGCTGTTCATAAGAGGTGAATAGCACCAAAGTGCGTCCCCCTGTCGCCCGGCAGAGCTGGATCAGGCTAGACTCAACGGAACGCTGGTGCCCCTGTCGGTCGCCAGGTTCGGGGATGTCATTAGCCAGAAAGAGCAAAGTGGCGTTCTCAAAATCAAACGGCGAGCCCAGAGCCAGCTCATCAGCATCTTCTGCATATAACCGGCTGCGGATGTAATCGAACTCGCCAGCAGCGGTTAGAGTGGCGGAAGTCAGGATCACCGAGCTTTTCTCATTCCAAAGATATTGTTGCATCAGATGACCAATATGCAGCGGGGCTGCATTTACAGCCAGCCGCCAACCGCCAGTATTGATCTCTACCCAATAGATCTTTTCCGTATCGGGTTTGAACACCAGCGCGTTTAGATTTTCGTTCATCTCCATGAAACGGCGGTACAGGTTGCTCAGCCGGCTATAAAGCTCCTCGTCTTCTTCGTGGAGATCGGTGAGGAGTTCTGCGATCGCCTGGAGAAGTTTCGCCAAAACATCGATCAAGGGCTGAAGCGTTCTCTGAGCGTCATCCCAGGCAAGCTCGACCTCACCCCATGCAGGCTGCGTGCGGGTGGCGCTCAAGATTCGTTCCTGGTGCGAATAGTTACCGATAGGTCTGCCGTCGCGCTGTTCGAATAGGAATTTATCAATTGCTGTGAAAAATCCTCTGGATAGGTTTTCGTACTGGAATGCCAGATCGGTAGCACGATCGACGAGGTGATGGATGCTGGCATAATCGCCGGGGGATAGAAGATCCTGGGTGGCTGCAAGAAGCCAACCCATAGCTCCGCTCTTAGAACCACCTAGTTCGCGCAGCGCGTGCTCTATATCAGCCTGGGTGAGCCGATAGCTGAGAGCGTTGGTGGTTGCATCTTCGATGTGGTGGGCTTCATCAACGATCAGGATATCGTAGTCAGGCAAGACACGATTGCCGGTGGCTACATCGGAGAGAAGCAATGCGTGGTTCACGATCAGTAAGTGGGCACTTTGGGCAGCCTGGCGGGCGCGGTAGTAAGGACAAATGCCACCGGTTCTCTTTAGACAATTCTCAGTTGTACAGCCCTCGTCCTCTGCAGAAACCCGGCTCCAAACGTCGCGCTCAACCTGTCCGTTGAGATTTATCTCAGCCCGGTCGCCAGAGACAGTGTTTTGGAGCCAGACCAGGATTTTTCCCAGCACGCGCACTTCTTCGGGTGTCTCTGGACCGCGCTTGCGCAGGTTTTCCAGGCGGCGCGGGCAAAGATAATTGGCGCGCCCTTTGAGCACCGATGCACGGATATCCAGCCCTAGAGCGTCCCGCATATCTGGGATATCTTTATTGATTAATTGATCTTGAAGGTTAATGGTATTCGTCGAGATAACCACCCGGGTATTGTTTTGGACGGCCCATAAGGCTGCGGGAATCAGGTACGCCAGGCTTTTGCCAGTACCAGTCCCGGCTTCAACCATCAGATGGCGGCTGTTTGATATAGCCCGGGTGACTGCATCTAGCATAGCCACCTGCTGTGGGCGGTATTCAAATTCCGGGAAGTGTCGGGAGAAGGCACCACCGTATTCCAGGATCGAATTAACCTCTGCCGGATCTAGGCCAATTGGATTTTCCAGCGGCTGGAGAGGGCTGGCAGGTGGGGTGTAGCGCCCATCGAACAGCGGACCGGTGTACGCATGGCGAACTTGTTTGGCCGCGACGATTTCTTTGCTGCGAGCGCGGAGCACCTGGCGGAAGAACCAGTATCCTGCCCAATCAACCGGGTCGCTAAATCGGACAATCTCTGCCAGCAGGTTTAATGGCAAGACTTTTGCTTCTTCGAGCAATTTCAAGTAGACGCCCCGCGTCGCGTGGGCATCATTCACTGCCCGGTGGTTAGCAGGCAGGGGAACCGCAAGGGCTTGTGCCAGGGCACCCAGGTTATAACGTCCTGCTTGGGGAAGCATGATGGAGGCTAGCTCGTAGGTGTCGATGATTTCATTGCCGGCAAATAATTCTTTCTTCTGCCTGCGTAAGAACGAGAGATCAAAGCCAATGCTATGACCCAAGATCGGAGAGTCACTTACAAACCGAGCCAGATCAGGGATGACATCCTGAACTGCGGGAGCTTTCAAGAGCATCTGGTCATTGATACCAGTGAGCTGGGTGATGAAGGGCGGGATGGGACGACCCGGGTGAATTAACGTCTCCCATTCATCTTCAACCCGGTGACCGTTAAAGCGAACGGCACCAATT
Source organism: Anaerolineae bacterium (assembly GCA_041301185.1). GTDB lineage: Bacteria > Chloroflexota > Anaerolineae > Anaerolineales > UBA4823 > JAQBDA01. The sequence continues at coordinate 23,909 of JBFYSV010000283.1, read as the reverse complement.
TCGATGATGGCATCTTTCTGGGGATCAAGACCGGTAGTTTCAATATCCAGTGCAACCAGCACAGTCATGGACTGGATTATACCATCCGGGCATGTGGGGTGAACTTTACTGAAAGACACAGGGTAAAGATAATGCCAGGGAGTGGGAGTTTTGGTAAACTTGTCGTAATCAGACTATTTGTTTCACAGCTTTCTCAGAATGGCATGCCCTTCAATGACTCATATATCGAAAGCGTGAGGTGATCCATGATAGCAGAAGTTGCACAGCGTTTGCGGGAGAATATCCAGCAGGTTATTGTGGGCAAGGATGATGTGATCAACCTCACCTTGGCGGTTGTGTTGTGCGAAGGACATATGCTGCTGGAGGATGTACCCGGAATTGGGAAGACCACGCTGGCTCGAGCGCTGGCAGCTTCATTGGGTTGTTCGTTCCGGCGGATTCAGTTCACGCCCGACCTGCTTCCCTCGGATGTCACCGGACTGAATTGGTTCAACCAAAAATTGCAGGAATTTACCTTCAAGCCCGGGCCAATCATGAGCCAGGTTGTGCTTGCAGATGAGATCAACCGGGCAACGCCCAGAACGCAATCGGCCTTACTGGAAGCCATGCAGGAAAAGCAAGTGACGATAGACGGTTTCACCCATATGTTACCGAGACCGTTTCTGGTGATGGCAACTCAGAATCCGATTGAGCTGGAAGGGACTTTTCCTCTGCCGGAGGCTCAAATTGACCGTTTTCTGATGCGTATAGCCATTGGCTACCCGGACGAAGGTGAAGAGAACCAGATTCTTGAGCGCTTTCGCTATTCTGATCCCATGTCTGACGTGCAGCCGGTATCTACCCCTGAGGAGATTATCGAATTGCAGATGGAGAGGCGACAGGTCAGGGTCGCTGAAGCAGTGCGGGAATATATCGTGCGAGTTGCCCGGGCAACCCGCAACCACAGCGAGATCGAGCTTGGCGCCAGTCCCCGAGCAACCTTGTCCCTGTACCAGGCAGCTCAAGCCTGGGCAGCCATTCAGGGTCGTGATTTTACTCTTCCCGATGACGTCAAGAAGATCGCACCTCTGGTGCTCACCCACAGGCTGATCATATCACCCCAGGCTCAGCTTCGAGGCAGGATGATGGAAGAGTTGGTCGCAGATATCGTAGAAGCAGTTCCGGTGCCCGTGGAGGGGTAGAATGGTTTTCCAGCGCTGGCTACCGGGATTGATGGGGATGCTATTTTTGGGGTTAATTTTGCGAATCCCTTTTTTGGTGGCTTTTGGTCTGATCTTATGGATCATCCTCGGCTTAGCCGAGTGGTATCGACGGCATGCCCTGCGACAGATTTACTATCGCAGGCGCTTCCAGTACACCCGAGCTTTTCCGGGCGAGATATTTCCTGTTAAGCTAGAGATAGAGAATCACAAGCTAATGCCCCTCTCCTGGTTGCGGATTCAGGATCCGTGGCCCAAAATGGTAGGGCCGGAAGATGAAGAAGTTCTTGCTCCCAGCCATGTAACCGACCTGGGATATTTGATCCATGTGTTCAGCCTGCGGTGGTTTGAACGCGCCCAGAGGTCCTATCCGCTGTTGTTTCGTAAACGCGGTGTCTACACAGTTGGACCAGCGGTATCAGAATCTGGAGATTTGTTCGGCATCTTTAACAATGAGGCTTGTGTCGGTCAAGCTGAACAATTAACGGTATTTCCCGCGTTAGCACCCCTGGAAAAACTTGGCTTGCCCCCCGAGAATCCGTATGGCGACCAGCATTCGAGAAGAAGATTGTTTGAGGATCCTAACCGTCCGATGGGCGTCAGGGATTACCACCCGGAAGATAGCTTCCGCCGAGTCCACTGGTCGGCAACCGCCCGCACCGGGCAATTGCAGGTGAAAGTTTTTCAACCGACCTCAGCCCAGGTATTGGTGCTTTGCTTAAATGTATCCACATACCACCGATACTGGGAAGGGGTCTACCCTGCCCTGCTTGAGCGCTTGCTGAGTGTGGCAGCGACTTTGTTGACCAAAGGTATCGAAGATGGCTACCGGGTAGGGATGATTGCCAATGGCTGCCTTTCGAACTCTGATCAGCCTTTTCGTATTCCACCTGGCCGGTCCTCACAGCAGCTGGCACACCTGTTGCAAGCTCTGGCAGGGGTTACTCCGGTTGTTGTAGCCCCATTTGAACGATTTTTACTTCGCGAAATCCCAAAGGTGCCATACGGAGCATCGTTAGTAGCCCTGACAGCGATCGTTACCCCAGACCTGGCTGAGACACTGTTGCGGCTAAAACGCCACGAGCGCCAGATGACGCTGGTATCCCTGGCAGATATAGCCCCACCGGTGATTCCCGGGGTGCGAACGATTCACCTGCCCTTCTTCGACCCCATCCAGGAGGCTGGAGTACCAGGTGGGCTAATATGAATGCCTCTCAGACGCCGGATATCGAGATTTCTGCTGCTCAAGGTTTCTTGCGCCCCTGGCGAGAGCTATCCTTAATCGCTACGGTGTTGATGGAATTAAGCTGGGTTGCGTTATGGTACCGGGTTTTGATTCAACCAGGTCAAGATGTTGCCTATTTACGGGTCTACCTGGTTCTGGTGGGGATGTTACTCCAGGTTTATTTTGTAAACCGCATTACCGGATATCTGGGAATTCGGTTGCTTGCCCGCCGGATTATTCTGTTGCTTGCAATTGGCTTGAACTTGCTCGTTGGGTTGAAGCTGTTACTCTATTCGCGAGAGCCTATCAGCATCATTGAAGTATTGAACCGGCCTCTTGACACATTTGGGGATATGGCACGCCTGATACCTTCCGAGTTTGTTGTCATGGTGGTTGTTCTGCTGGTAAGCTGGCGGGGATTATATTATCTCGACTATCAAATTGGATCATACAATGCGATCTCCGGTTTTCGTCTGGGGGTGCTAATGTTCTTCCTGTATGGTATGTTTATCCCGCTAACCCGTGAATCGCCAGCGACTGCTTTCTTTTTGTTCCTGTTTTTTAGCCTGCTCGCGATGAGCTCGGCGCGCATTTCTGGGATCAGCCAGCTGCGAGGAGGTCACAGTGTGCAGTTCAACCGCCAATGGATGATTGGGATAGTCGGAATCATCCTGGTGATGATTGGAATAGCCTCTATCACAGTGATATTTGCCCAGGAGAGGCTGTTTAACCTGTTATCCGAATTTTTAGCCTGGGCGATCTATCTTTTGGTGTTGGTCTTTTCCCCGCTGCTTTTCGGCTTCTTGAAATTTTTTATGTGGTTATTTTCCGCTGTCCGCCTGAATGACATCTTTGATTTTATTATCCGGGCAATCAATAACCTCCAATCCATCTTCACCTCAATGATGAGCGCGATGTCTGCCTGGGCAGATCGATTGAACCTAGAAAATATTGAGCGATTCTTTGAAGTAATTGCTAGTTATAAGGGTATCTACCTCTGGTTAATCCTGATCGTTTTGGCTACATTCATTTTGCTCGGGGTGCGCCGTTACATTTGGAAGGATAAGAGCAGCGATGATCGTGAGATGCAGTCCGAGCCGGTTGATGAAGACCTGATCAAGCTATTGCGTACGGCGTTGCGCAGAAGGCTGGATAAGCTGGCAGAAGACTTGCAGGACTTCTTGAGGTTACGCCAGGCAAGGCGATTGTTAGCTGCAGCCAGAATCCGCAGGATATATGCCATGCTATTGGATATGAGCGCTCGCCTTGACCGGCCTCGCCCGGCAGCCAGGACACCCCTAGAGTTCCTGCCTGAGCTGGAAGATATCTTCCCGTCTCTTGCGGAAGAATTGCAGACGATTACCGAAGCGTATTTATTGGTGCGGTATGGTGAGCTTCCCGAATCACCGGAAGACCTGGACAAGGTTGAAAGCGCATGGAAGCTCGTATCATCGACTGGAAATGAGGAGTTAAAATCCCGGCGGCGGAAAACGCAGGCAATGAACCGGGGATGAAAAACACAGACCGGTGAGGCTTTAACCAGGTCTGTGTTCAATGAGTAAGAATTGTTGGACCTACGCAGTTGGTGGGTTAATAGCAAATCTCCCTTGAACTGCCTTACCTCGATTAAATTATTCTAGAGGATCAGCAATAGCGGATATCGACAAGCTCCTCAACCAGAGGGTTCAGGATTTCTTCGGCCTTCGCCTCATCGATTCCTTCAACCTTGAATGTGATCAACCCCTTGGTAGGGGTATCTCCAAGGAAAGTGCCAAAAGATATAAAATTACCACCCGCCCTGGCGATTGCCTGCGTGATCTCCGCCAACCCTCCTGGCTTGTCATGCACCATAATTGTGACTCGAACACCTCGCTCTCGGGCACCCATCATTTCTAGCATGACTTTAAACAGATCGGTTTCTGAAATGATCCCGACGATCTCATCACCCCGAAGCACAGGAAGCCCACCGACCTTATTATCTGCCATAATCCGTGCAGCTTCTTCAATAGGGGTGTCCTCTGTAACGGTCAAGACGTTTTTGGTCATCACATCGCTCACAGGGATCTTACTGAGCAAATAATTCATCTCCCATACGCTGAGGGTGGTCGCAGCCGAAGGAGTGGCGTTGAGTAAATCTTTTTCTGAGATGATGCCGACCAGCTTGCCGTCTTTGATGACCGGTGTGCGCCGGACATGCTCGCGCTTCATCATGTTCAATGCATCAATAATGGGCATGTCTGCGCGCATGGTAATAACCGGGTGACTCATCCGTTCTCCAACTAACATATTGACCTCCTATGGGCAGAAGTAGGTGATTAGGTAATATTCCATAAAATCTGGAGCAAGTTTACCCTGATTTCCCAAACTCGCCCAGGATACGGGCGATATGCATTGCACCTTTCAGGTACAAGTCCAGGCGTATATTTTCATTCGGGGCATGCGCTTGTGTTCCGGGATAACCGACACCAGCCGTAGCTATTGGTAGATTAAGATATTCGATGAAGGCATGGTTCGGTCCTGAACCGCCGACCATTGGTACAACCTGCATGGGGATTCCATAGACCAGCTCAGCCGTCCGAACTACAAGCTGGATGAAGGGATCATCAGGGTCGGTACGACCGGGTGCTTCGCCACCAATATAAGTGACCTGGACATCAGAAAAGCCTTGCGCGTCCAGATGGGCGCGCAGGCTTGTCAGTACCTGCTCGGGTGTCTGGTTTGGCACCAGGCGGAAATCAATCTTGGCGCTGGCTCGGGCAGGCAAGACCGTTTTCGACCCTGGACCCTGGTAGCCTGAATTCAGCCCGCAGATGGTGCAGGTAGGTTCAAAGACTTCTGCAATCCGCAACTCTACTCCCCCGGTCAATCCTTTGAGGAAACTCTTAACCCCATACCTGGTTTGGTATTCTTCCGCCACCTCAGGCATCGCTTCCATTAACTCGCGATCGCGTGCGTTGGGAGGGACAACGGTATCATAATGTCCGGGTAGCTGTATGTGTTCGTCCGAGCTTTTAATTGAATTCAACGCCCAAACCAACCGCCAGGCAGCGTTTGGAAAGATAGAGCCGCCCGTGCCGGAGTGGACATCAATCTCAGCGGTTTCAACAGATAGCTCGACGTAGCAGATACCCCGCATTCCAACATACTGCATGGGCACTTCGCGGTGATCTACCCCGCCGAACTCCCAGATGCAGGCATCTCCGGCCAGCTTTTCACGATTCTCCTGGATGAATTCCGGTAGGTGTATGCTGCTGATCTCCTCTTCACCTTCAATGATGAACTTGACATTGCAAGGCAGCTCGCCCTTGGCATCCAGCAAGGCGTCGATGGCGAACAAGCGGCTGGTGATATGGGCTTTATCATCACTGACACCCCTGGCATACAGCTTGCCGTCTCGCACCTGCGGCTCGAACGGAGGGCTTTCCCACAACTCCAGCGGCTCGGGAGGCTGGACGTCATAATGGTTATAAAATAGCAAGGTTTTATCGCTACGCCCCGTACGTTCAGCAAATACAACCGGGCTTCCTGCGGTGGGTATGATTTCAACCGAGAAACCCCTTCTGGCAAGCATACTGGCAACTAATTGGGCACATTCCTGTAACCCCCAATTTTGAGCAGCTACACTGGGTTGGGCTGCTAATTTCGATAGCTCAGATATGCTTTCATTGATGTGTTGTTCGAGATATGCGTCGGTCTTTTTATAGTCAATCATTGGATACTCCCTGAATTAATAGCGCTGCTTATGAAAACAGGTTGAATAACTGAGAGCCTGCATAGGCAAAGAACATCATTTTGATTGTCTCTCCAATCCAGACCCAGAACAGGAAAACAGGCACGCGCATCTTCAGTGCACCGGCAACCACACCAGCCAGGTCAAAAAACGGATTCGGGATTGCTGCCAGAGCCAGGATGGTAAGCGCTCCATTCTTACTCATCCAACGCGTCAGTTGTGCGTAGATATCTGCTTTTTCGATAACCGCCTGTCCACTAAATCCTGCCAGGTAACCGGACAACTCACCCAGGGCAGCTCCGGCACCGGCTGCCAGCGCCACGCCGAGCGGATTCAGGATGCCGCCTAAGGTGAAAACAATGGCAATCCCGGGGGCAGGGAGCAATACTGTGGCGTAAGACAGAAAAGCCAGCAGGAAGACTCCGGGGTAGCCATAAAGGGCTAATTTCGCAGCCTGGTCTCGAATGCTGAAGATGTACACGCTCAGGGCAATGACAACCAGCAAGGCTGCTATACGCAGCAGGGTCAGGCGGCGCTTATTATTCATGCCAGACAGCAGGCTCCGCCTGCTGGTGTTAATCAGTCCTCCTGGATGGTAATCGAATTCAGGCGGACAGCAGGGGAATCAACACGTTGCGGGTCGCGGGGTGGAATAGAAAGGAGAACATCCATACCCTCGGTCACGTTTCCGAAGATGGAATGTTTATTATCTAGCCAGGGAGTCGGGACATGAGTTATGAAGAATTGCGAGCCATTGGTGCCTGGACCAGCATTCGCCATCGAGAGAATCCCCGGCTTGTCATGGCGCAAGGTGGGGTGAAACTCATCTTTGAATTTGTAGCCCGGCCCGCCACGCCCTGTACCGGTAGGGTCGCCACCCTGAGCCATGAAATCTTTGATGACACGGTGGAATATCGTCCCATCATAAAATCCCTGGCGAGCTAAGAAGACGAAATTATTAACCGTCTCAGGGACTTTATCGGCGAATAACTGAATAACAATCTTACCTTTTTCCGTATCTAAGGTAGCAGTATATTGTTTCTTGGGGGCGATTTCCAAGGCGGGTGGCTTTGACCATTGTTTTGCTTGTGTCATACCGTAATCCTCTCTAAAATCAAAAAGTTAATATTGGGTGGTAGCGCGTAATAATGACTCTAGGCGGGCAACCACCATATCCACCGCCACGGTATTCATGCCGCCCTCCGGGATGATGACATCCGCGTAGCGTTTCGATGGTTCAACAAATTCCAAGTGCATGGGCCGAACCGTCGCCAGGTATTGTTGGACGACTGATTCTGTGGAACGACCTCTTTCCAGGATATCTCGCTGAAGACGGCGGATAAATCGAATATCAGAATCGGTATCGACAAATATTTTCGCATCGAAGAGCTGGCGCATCCTGGCTTCCACAAAGATGAGAATTCCTTCGACCAGGATCAAAGGGTGTGGTTCTATCCAGATCGTCTGGCTGGTGCGGCTGTGGGTTTTAAAATCATAAATCGGAAGGTCGACCGGGAGGTAATTTACTAGCTGGTTGATGTGTTGAATGAGCAAATCTGTGTCCAGCGAGTCAGGGTGGTCAAAATTGACCGCTGCGCGCTGATTGGGTGGCAGTCCGCTCAGGTCTTTGTAATATGCGTCGTGGGGGAGAAAGGCGATATGCTCTGCGCCGACACGCTCAACGATCAGATTTGCCACGGTGGTCTTCCCAGAACCTGATCCACCCGCGATACCGATCACCAGAGGGGTTGCGTGATTGTGCATGTAGGAATTATACTGGACGCTGGCAGAAAAAGGAACAAATAACCGTGCAGCCTGGTTAAGTTGACCTGCTGCACGGGTTAAGCCACCGAAGGGATTCGAACCCTTGACCTAACGTTTACGAAACGCTTGCTCTGCCTGCTGAGCTACGGTGGCGGGAGCAGTGCGTGGATGATTATACAAGGGTTGACTATGTTTTGCAAGGAATCATAGAGGCTAACATTGCGAGTTGCGATGCTTTCTTACCATACCTGTCCGCTTGCAACGTTGGGCGGAAAGGACACCGGCGGGATGAATGTCTATGTTCGCGACCTGACCCACCAGCTGGGCAAGATGGATATCCTGGTGGATGTCTTCACGCGTTCGCAAGATGAACACGTACCGCATGTATTGCACGATTTGGGGTATGGGAACCGCGTGGTTCATGTTCCAGCAGGACCCGAGGTGCCCTTGCCAAAACCGGAATTAGCTTCCTTCATACCAGAATTTGTCAAAGGTATCCTGGATTTTGCCAACCAAAAAGGATTTTCCTACGATATGATCCACAGCCATTACTGGATGTCTGGATTGGCAGCCCGGGAGCTCAAGTCGACCTGGAATGCACCGGTTGTCCACATGTTCCATACCCTGGGGTTGATGAAACAGCGGGTGGCTCAATCTTCCAGCGAAGCTGAAGGAGATTACCGAATTAATGGGGAGAGAGAGGTGATCCGCTTCTCGGATCAGATTATCGCTGCCACACCAGCCGAGCTAGCACAATTACAATGGCTGTATGGCGCAGATGTCCGCAAGGTTGTTGTAATCCCTCCTGGGGTGGACATTGGCCATTTCTATCCGATTCCGGACGACGAAGCAAAAGAGTATATTGGCATTCCGCCTTGCGAGAAAATGTTGTTATTTGTTGGACGGATAGAGCCTCTGAAAGGTATCGATACTCTGATTGAGGCGATAGCCTTGATGCGCCAGTCAGGGGTTCGGGTTTGCCTGACGGTGATTGGGGGAGACCCTGGTGCCAGCCCTGAAACGATCAATTCGGAGATGACAAGGCTGCAATCCTTGCGCGAGCAGTATGGCTTGAAAGATCTGGTGGCGTTTCTTGGCCAGCGGGGGCAGGCGACCTTGCCTTATTACTACTCCGCTGCAGAGGCGGTCGTTGTCCCGTCTCATTACGAATCTTTTGGGATGGTTGCTCTGGAGGCTATGGCATGCGGTACCCCGGTGGTTGCGTCGCAGGTGGGGGGGCTGGCATTTCTTGTTCAGGACGGCATCACGGGTTATACGGTGCCTGTTGATGAACCGCAGGCTCTGGCAGACCGGCTAACAAGATTGGTCAATGACAGGCAATTAAAACTGCGCATGGGAGAGAATGCTGCCAGGCTTGCCCGAGAGTACCGTTGGGAAAATATCGCCGAAAAAATATTTAATGTGTACGAGCAGGCGTTGATTAGCTGAATCCGACGGGGGTTCGGAGAAGTACTGCCGGGCAGAGAGCAGTCTTAAGCCGTAGGTTTTATTTCCGCAATGAATTTATCCCGGTTCGCGGCGCGGGCGATTTTTCCGCTGCTGGTTTTCAACAACCAGCCATGTTCAACGATGTGCGCATAGCGCAGGGCGATATCCGAGTTGCGGGTTATATGCTGGCGGAGCTTGTCGGCAGTTAACTGGCGGATACCTGGTTGCAGGTCATCAACCTCTGCCACAATCACAACCTCTTCGGTGCCTGCCGCCTCGTTGAAAACACCGAACGCAACCACTCGTCCGGGATGCACACCTTCCACATCGCTGGCTAAACGCTCCAGGTCTTGCGGATAGATATTTTTTCCGCCAACGATGATTAAATCCTTTTTCCGCCCGGTGACAAATAGCTCGCCGTTGGCGAGGTATCCCAGGTCGCCGGTTTGATACCAACCGTCTATGAACGCTTTTTCGGTCAGGTCTGGGCGATTATAGTAACCGGTCAGCAGGCAATCGGAACGGATTGCGATCTCGCCGATCTGGCGGTCGGGTAATAATTTCCCATTACTATCAATAACCCTCAGGCTGGTATTGGCGATGGGTTGGCCTGCGGATACCATTTCTATCGAGAGATCGGCATCATTGCTAAGCTCGGCCCGCTGGTTATCAAACAAAGCACGCTGGTGGATATTTTCAACCACTACCGGTGAGGTGATACCTCCCTGAGTCACTGCAAAGACATTTTCTGCCATTGCATAGCTGGTCGCCAATGCCTGGGGTCGCAGGCCGTACGGAGAGAAGCGTTCCAGGAACATCTGGTGGCTGCTCCAATGCATGGGTTCAGAGCAATTAATGACGGCTCGCCAGGAAGATAGGTCAACGCCCTCCAGATCTCGGTCACGAATCTTCTGGGCGCAGAAGTTGTAGGCAAAGTTCGGTAGCCAGCACAGCGTACCGCGATGGTCCGATATTGCGCGCAAAAGCCTGGCAGGCGCCCGTACCCAATCGAATGGAGACATTAATACCAGGGGGATTCGCATCAAGATAGGCATCAAGAAACCGGCGATCAGACCCATATCATGGTAAAGCGGCAGCCAGCTAACAATGACATCCTCTGAGGTGATGCGGATTGCGCGGCTGTAGCTGTTCAACTGGTTGAAAACCGAGCGGTGGGAAAGGGCGACCCCTTTCTGCAGCCCGGTTGTCCCGGACGAATGTTGCAGGAGCACAATATGATCAGGATCGGCAAGCAAACCGGGCAGGCGCTGAAAATCGTTATCTAGAGGTGTGGGTATATTCTCTGCAACGATGATCTCCTTGGGCAGCCGTTGCTCGCCTCTTGCCCGGAGGACTTCCTCCAGGAATTCAGGGTACGTGATGGTGACAGCCGGGCGGGTAATCTCAAAAAGGGCAGATAAGGATGACCGGTATTGATCTGGCGATAGCTTTTCGGTGAGGAAAGGCATAATAGAGGGTATTGCGCCAGCCAGGATCGCTCCGAAAAACGCGCAGATCAGGTCGGCGCTATGCGGCAAGATGAGGATGACTACCGCACCGGGTTGTATCCCTGCCTGTTCTAATCGAAGAGCAAATGCGAGAGACCTCTCAAATAGGTTCCGGTAGGTAATGGGAGAGTCGTGCTGGCGGCTATCCAAAAGATAGACGCTCACTGTGTCAGGAGCTTCCTGGTAAGCGCGCAGCAGGACGCGGGAAACCGTCTCCTGTGGGGAGAAAGCTGGCGGGGAGTTTGGGGCTGAAACCTGCATCCGGTGATTACTGCCGCCCCTGGATCAGCGCAGCCAGCTGCTCCAGGGTGTCGAATGTATCGGCGTTCAGCTCGGTATCGTCGATATGGGCACCGAAGTTATCTTCGATGAACAAAGCCAGATCTACCAGGCTGAACGAATCGATCAGCCCGCTTGAGATCAGCGCTTCAGCAGGAGCAATCTGGCGCCCGGGCTGTTTCAGGATCTGGGTAGTGATATACGTAATAAGAGTCTGGATGATTTCCTGTTGCATGATATTGCCAATCTATTCAATCAGCCCAAGACAGTCAGGGCTGGGGACTCGTTTGATCGCTGATAACTCGCCAGACAGCGTCCAAGGCTTGTAGGGAAACCAGGTTTCTAACCGGCCAGCCGGCTTTCATCGCCTGGGGGTCGTCGAAGCGGTTCGGAGCCCAGGTGATGTGTACGGCATCCTCTTGCAAACCCTGGTCGGGTAGCCCCTGGACTGCCTGCCAGTAGTTGATCAACGGAACCTGATACTCGACTGCCAGCTGGGTGATCGTTTGATTGATACTCTCGTCTTTTTCGAGATTGTCAGCCTTGGTGGAGAGTACCGGGATCACCCCATTCTCAATCGAATACTCGATCAGCTCCCGCATCCGCGGCTCGAAGGTGTCCAGGTGCCAGACGTCATTAGAACCGAGCATCACCAGGGCGATCACCGGGCGGTTGGTGCGGTATTCGCATGCCAACGGGGTTTCATTGGCCTGGCAGGATTGAGGATCGGCCCACAAAGGTGTAAAGATCGAAGAAGCATTAAACCCGGATTTTGCCGCCAGGCTAGTACGGTCGAACGAGCCTTGAAATTCCTGGATAACTCCCTCCAATTCGGTATGCTCTCCCAGGCGGTAATATTTTGGGCCACGGTCAAAATCGCCCAGGAACCAGGCCGGGGTGCTGCCACAGTCGCCGACTTTGGAGAATGCTTGGGGGTTATTCCCCAACAGGATCCCCTGCCGATAAATCTCCTTCACCCGCTCGCTGACTATTGGGATCACCGGGAAGCTTTTCCAATCATCCGGTGCAAGGGTTGGGGTGGGGATCAATGGAGAGGGCGTGGGGAGTAAATCGCCTTGTGGTGTGCTGTTCTCGGCAGGCACGGCTTCGGTTGTTAAAGACGTTGGAGAGATGGCGATACTTGCAGTAGGCGAGATCTCAGTGAGCAGGGTTGGAACAGCTGTCACAGTGGAAGTTATCTCTGCCATCCCTTGTTCTGCCAGGACTGCTCCGTTGCAACCCGTCAGCAGCCCAACGGCGAACAGGGCAATTAAGATTAGTTTACCTCGCATAATTATCCGAATTATATCTGATTATGGTTGGCTGCCGGCGAGCTCCATGATTGCAGTGCGGAGACGATCTGCCAGCACATTCACTCCATGCGGGGTTAGATGAACGGCTGTGTTGGTGAATTCTGTTGGAGGGATCGCATCCCACAAATCCAGGAAATGCCAGCCACTCACTTCAGCGCGTCTTGCCAGCAGGCGGCGGTATTCGTCGTATGCCCAACGGGGATAATAAAAGTTATAGCGGATATCGCTATTCAGTCCCTGGCTGATAAACATGGGTTCGTTGAGGATCAGGACAGGGATATCACCCGCCAATTCGACGCCAGATTGCAGGATATCAAAAGCCAGGGTGTTTTCATCCAGGGGTGAAGTTAACTCATGGAAGCTGTCATCCGCAGGAAGATCCTCCATTCGGGCGATGAAATTTTCGGGGATATCCTGGTCTATCCCAGTGGCAGCCCACAAGACACCCAGGATTTGCAAACGAACCCAGTTTGCCAGATCACGCCGGGAGCCAAAGATCGTCCGACCCAAGAAAGGTTTATCAATCAATTGTTGATCTTGCGGATCGAGCTTAAGCTTGAGATTTTGGATGAGCTGGCGCACAGTTTGTGGATTGTGTTGAAGCAGTGGCGGGAAAAGCTGTTTATCGTAAGGAAAAGACTCCAGCGTAACCAACCAGACGATCATATCGGGCTCGTATTCCAGGGCTTTGGAAAGGAGGAGCAGGTCCTTGGTCAAAGACATCACCGGGTAAGCAAGATTATATGCCTTCACTTTATTGCCATCTGGTAGCTGGAGGTTGGCTTGGTTTAAGATGGCTGAGAGGGTTTGATCTGGCTCGAGCAGATACCCCCAGGTCTGTGAATCTCCGATCAATACCAGGCGATACTCATCCACGGGCTTTTCCGCTCCATCGATCCGGTGAGAGGCAAACATCGCCTCCAGGTCGTATAGGCTCAGGTTAAAGGATCGGGACGGATCATCGCCGTACGGCAGCCTGGCACGTCCGGGGAAGAGGTGATTGTATAAAGACAGCTTTTCAAAAAAGGGCAAAGGGTACACAAATGCGAACAGTATATTCGCGATAACGAACAGAATTAATCCCTTAGCCAGTATCCGCACGGTAAGAGAGAAATAACTTGAATGGCTGTTGTTGTGCGATGAACCAGGCGAATTTGTCAACTTACCCACCGAACAGCATTCGAAATGCCTCGATTGCCTGGGCAGGCTGCGGGAGAGCGAACCATACCCATCCGAGGACGACGTAATTGAAGGTTATCACCCAGCCTCCCAGCGCCAGGGCAGCCCGGGCACCAATGCTCCAGCTGCCTGCGCCTGAAAGGCGCGGGCGCGACCATTCGGACCAGCGATTATGGATAAACAAACCCAGTGCATGCCATAACCCCCAAATGGCAAAGCTCCAGGTGATCCCGTGCCACAACCCGATCAATAACATGGTGAGGCTTTGTGCCACCAAGATGATCGACCATGCCGGGAGATGTCTGGGACTGAGGCGCAGGCTGCGAGTCAGCGGGTTGAATACGTACGAACGGAACCACTGGGCAAGCGTGATATGCCAGCTATTCCAAAATGCAGTGATATTCGTTTTCAGGTAAGGATTCGAAAAGTTTTCTGGGAGGTGAATCCCAGCAAACATGCCGATACCAATGGCGATATCGGTATAGCCGGAGAAATCGAAATAAATCCTCAGGGAAAATGCGTATAGCAATACCCAGAGCCAGACTGTTGAGTTCACCTGTCCCAGGTGGGCTTGATTAAGAGAGATCAATGCCAGGCTATCTGCGATGGCAAATTTCTTAAACACACCGATCAGGATGCGCTCGACCCCCTGGATGCGATCGGAAGGCGCCGTAGCAGCGGGCAGATCTTTCTGGATAAATCGTTGAGAGCGGTCGATGGGTCCAGCCGTCAGGGCAGGGTAGAACAGCACGTATGTAAGGTATTCATCCAGGCGATAGTTCGGGAGCCTGCCTGTCTGGAAATCTCGTAAGGTGTGGATCAGGCGAAATGCCAGGTAAGAGAATCCGAGCCAGGCGATATCCGTCGCATTGGCAAGTGTGGGATCTTGCTGGTTGAGATTTCGTAAGCCGGCGCTGGCGGTGGTGCTAAGGGGTTCGTATTTGAGGATAATGAAAACGCCAATAATCACGATGATGTTTCCCCAGGCTAGCAGGCGGTTTGACGGTTTGAGCAGGTAAAGAGCAAGTGATACACTTGCAATGAAGCCGATTGCCAGGATAACCAGGGGAAGCTGAGGTGGGCGAGTGGCTGTCAGGCAACAAATCGGGTCAATATAGCGAGTGAGAGCAATCGCTAAGATCATACCTAGTGTTGCTCCAATGATTGCCAGATTGTAGCGGCGGTCAGGACTTTGCCGGGGCTGGGTAATCGCCCAGGTGGAAATGGTCAGGGCGAAGGAGGCCGTGGGCAGCCAAAAATCAAGGTTTCGGATGGAAGAGGAAGGTTGCAGCCAGTAGATGGCGATGACAGAGCCAACCAGCAGCAAGGTGGTTTTAAGGCGGACTGGCACCAGCCAACCGACCACCCCCGAGAGAAGCGCGAAGACCAGGATCTGGATCAGGGTCATTTTTGCTTTAAAATCCCTGGTAAATCCACTGTGGCGCCTGATCGGCAGTCAGGATGGTGATGAGGATCAGGATGATGCACACCAGTAAGGCAGCGATATTTTCTGGGGATAACAGGCGGCGAAGCATAGGGTACGATCCAGTCTAACGGTAACCGCACATGCGCCACTCACCTGCCTCGAATACCGCCAGATAGGTACGCTCGGAAAGATCGATCTCCAATATTTCATTCCCGTAGTTTGCAATGATTTTCCCGGTGCAGGAAACGAGAGTGTTCCCACCCTCTTCGCCGCTTACCGCGCAGCTGGCATCTTCGAGGGCGATTGTCACTGCGGAAAAAGCCTCTAAATCCGTCCGGGCTTGCGCCTCCCAGTCAGCACAGGAAAGAGAGACCATCGTATCCGCCTCTCTTGAAGCCAACGCTTCCAGGTAAGCAAGGACGGAGCCTGCCGCGTCTCTTTGCTGGCTGCAAGCGGATATAACGAAAACCCCGATAAGGGTGAGAGTAAAAAAGAATTGGATTTGGATTCTCATCATGCTCCTTTGGAGACCTTTCTCGTCGCGGGGGTAATTTTACCAAGAGATGATCTCTCTAGCGGCATTTCTGAAATAGTTAGTAGTGACGCAGTTCCGGAGAAAATCGGGGTGTTAAGGCTGGCATCGCCAGCCCTAACACCCCCATCCTCCCACCAACTGCGTAAGTTCTATAAGTAAGAGAGGAGTCATTGCGATCGTTCATCAACACCTGGATCAATTATAAGTTGCCTGAGAGTTGCGTATGATGGATGAATTCGGGAGATATTTGTCAATTGATTGTGACAAATGTCCATTGCCAGCGAGTTAATAATGATAGATAATCATAAAGATACGAACCTGCCTGGCGAGAAGCTGAGGCAAGCGGGCGGGTAAACTGGATAGATCACAAAAACAGGTGTTTGTACACCTGCCAATTAGCGCGCTGGTCGAATAATTAAAATATCAATAAAATAAAACAAGGAGAATCAAATGACAGCACAAATCATCGATGGAAAAGTCATTGCCGAGAAGGTCCGCGCTGATGTAGCAACCGAAGTGGCGAAGATGGTCGAGGCTGGTAAGCAGCCGCCAGGACTGGCAACCGTGCTGGTGGGTGAGAATCCGGCTTCACAAGTCTATGTTTCCATGAAGCAAAAGGCTTGTAAAGAGTTGGGGATCCAATCCTTCGGCAATGTGCTCCCAGCAGACATCAGCCAGGAAGAGCTGGAAGGAGTTGTAAAGAAATTGAACGCTGATCCCAAGGTCAACGGTATCCTGGTACAGCTTCCCCTACCGGGCGGGCTGGACGAGGAACGTGTGTTGAATGCGATCAGCATCGAAAAAGATGTGGACGGCTTTCACCCGATTAACATCGGACGTCTGGCACAGAAAGGGCGGGAGCCGCTCTTTGTGCCTTGCACACCAGATGGCTGTATCTACCTTCTGGATCAGGTCGGAGTAAAGCTGGATGGGTGTAATGCTGTTGTGTTGGGACGTTCAAATATTGTTGGCATGCCGGTTGCGCTGTTGTTGGTGCGCCGCAACGCCACGGTCACGATCTGCCACTCACGCACGAAAAACCTGCCGGATGTGGTGCGTAGCGCGGATGTATTGATTGCTGCGGTCGGTAGAGCGGAAATGGTGCGGGGCGACTGGGTGAAACCCGGGGCTGTGGTCATTGATGTCGGCACGAATCGGATTGATGACCCAACCCATCCCAAGGGGTCTCGCCTGGTCGGCGATGTGGCTTACCATGAAGCCAAAGAAGTCGCCAGCGCGATCACTCCCGTTCCCGGTGGGGTTGGACCGATGACCATCGCCATGCTGATGAGGAACACGATGCGGGCTGCCAAGATGGCCCAGGGTTTGCCGGTTTAGTATTTTCATAATAGAGATAAGTGGCGCGCCGAGGTAATTGCGCGCCACTTTTTGTTTGTCAGACAATTGACAGCCGGGTATTTTTTTGATAGACTCCATTTGTCTGACAAACCTGGCAGACCGCCACCAGTTTTTCCGAAGCATTCTTGGGCATGGAATAAGTTTAATCGGAGATTGACAGAATGTCGACCTTGCTTGTCAAGCATGCTGCTGTTCTGGTCACCATGGACGACCATCGCCGGGAAATCCTCGACGGTGGTCTTTTTATTCGGGATGGCTTTATCGAACAGGTGGAGCGAACCCAAGATCTGACACAACAGGCAGATCAGGTTTTGGATCTGAGCGGTCATGTTGTTTTACCCGGATTGATCAACACCCACCATCACTTTTACCAGACGCTCACCCGGGCAGTTCCTGCAGCCCAGGATGCCAACCTGTTCAATTGGCTCAAGACGCTTTATCCGATATGGGCAAATATAGTTCCCGAGGATATCCTGGTATCCACGCAGACCGCCCTGGCAGAGCTGGCATTATCAGGCTGCACAACCGCTGCCGATCACCTGTACATCTTCCCGAATGGTTCGCGACTGGATGACGAGATCATGGCTGCCCGGGATGTGGGGGTTCGCCTGCATGCTGCCCGCGGCTCGATGAGCCTGGGGGAGAGCAAAGGTGGTCTGCCTCCAGACCGAGTGGTGGAGGACGAAGAATTTATCCTGAAGGACTCGCAGCGCCTCATCGAAACCTACCATGATCCCAATCCCGGTTCTATGGTGCAGGTCATGCTAGCTCCCTGCTCGCCATTCAGCGTGACGCCAGATCTGATGCGCCAGAGCGCTGCCCTGGCGCGCCAATACGGGGTACACCTGCACACTCACCTGGCTGAAACCCAGGATGAAGAAGTCTTTTGTATTGAAAAGTTCGGTTACCGTCCCGCTGCGTACATGCAAAGCCTGGATTGGATTGGACAGGATGTGTGGTTCGCCCATTCGGTCTACGTCGACCAGGAAGAAATCGCTCTATATGCGGATACCGGTTGTGGAGTCGCCCACTGCCCGACCTCGAATATGCGCCTGGCTTCGGGTATTGCCCCGATCCTGGAGATGCTCCGGGCTGGGGTTAAGGTCGGGCTGGGCGTAGATGGTTCCGCCAGCAACGATGGATCACACCTGCTCGAAGAAGCCCGCCAGGCGATGCTGGTTTCGCGCGTACGAGCTGGGCTGCTTGGGGCTTCTTTGTCCAGCCCCAGCGCAAGCTCGTTGATGACAGCTCGCCAGGCGTTGGAAATCGCCACCCGGGGCAGCGCGGCAGTACTCGGCAGGGATGACCTGGGCTCATTGCAGGTCGGCAAATGCGCCGATTTCTTTGCCATTCAGCTTGACCGCCTGGATTACGCAGGCGGGTTACACGATCCTGTGGCTGCAACGATATTTTGTGCTCCGGTGCGGGTAGATTACACCGTTGTCGCTGGCAGGATGGTGGTTGAGCGCGGGCAAATGGTTACCGTCGACCTGGAGAAATTGATCCAGAAGCATAACCAGGCAGCCCGCCGCCTGTTGGCTGGAGAATAGATATGATGGCGCAACACGATATCCAAAGCACCACCATTGCGCTCGTAGAGGTTGCCATGGGTCGCAAGCCGGCAGATCTGGTGATCTGCAATGGTCAGTGGGTCAATGTCCAATCGGGCGAGATCCTGGCGAAAACCGATATTGCCATCTGTGGCGAGCGGATTGCTTATGTAGGCTCGGACGCTTCGCATACGATTGGTGAAACCACCCGGATCATTGATGCAGAGGGCAGGTACCTGTCGCCTGGATTCCTGGATGGACACATGCACGTCGAATCGGGAATGCTCACGGTAACGGAGTTCGTCCGGGCGGTTATTGCGCACGGTACCACGGGCATGTTCATCGATCCGCATGAAATTGCCAATGTGTTTGGTTTGCGAGGCGTGCGCTTGATGGCTGATGAAGCTTTGGTCCAGCCAATCCATGTCTGGGTGCAGGTGCCCTCTTGCGTGCCTTCTGCTCCGGGCCTGGAAACGCCAGGGGCGAGTATCAATCCGCAGGATATCGTAGAGGCGATGCAATGGCCGCGCATCATCGGTTTGGGGGAGGTCATGAATTTCCCGGGCGTCTTCAGTGGAGACGAAAAAATGCATGCCGAAATGGCTGCAACTCGCCTGGCGGGAAAGGTGATCGGAGGCCACTACGCCTCTCCCGATCTGGGATTGCCTTTCCACGGCTATGCTGCCGGCGGGCCACAGGATGACCACGAAGGCACCCGCCTGGAAGACGCGGTTGCTCGGGTGCGCCAGGGGATGAAAGCCATGCTACGCTTTGGGTCTGCCTGGCACGATGTGGATGCGCAGATCAGGGCAGTCACGGAAATGGGGCTGGATCCGCGCAATTTCATCCTTTGTACTGACGATTCGCATTCTGAGACATTGGTGGCTGAAGGTCATGTCAATCGCGCCATTTGCAGGGCAATTGCTTGTGGTGTGAAACCAGTCACGGCTATTCAGATGGCGACGATCAACACCGCCGAGCATTTCGGGGTTTCGCATGAAGTGGGCATGATTGCCCCTGGCAGGTATGCGGATATCTTGATCCTGGCTGACCTGAAGAATTTACAACCGGATATTGTCATCGCCAAGGGGCGCGTGGCAGCAGAAGCCGGAAAACTGGCTATCGATCTGGCTGAATACCCCTACCCTGATTGGGCTAAGAACTCGGTTCACCTGCCTCACGATTTACAGGCGGCTGATTTTCGCCTGTTAGTGCCCAGTGAGATCAAAGATAGCCGGAGAACGCTGACAGCCAATGTAATTGGTGTGATTGAAAACCAGGCGCCCACCCGCCACCTCCGGTTTGAAGTCCCAGTGGTTCAGGGTGAAGTGAAGGCTGATGTGCAGCGTGACCTGATGAAGCTCGCTCTGGTGGAACGGCATCACGGCAGCGGGAGGGTCCAGGTGGGTCTGGTGTCTGGATTTGGCTTTCAAGCTGCCTGCGCCATCGGGTCGACCGTGGCGCATGATAGCCATCATCTGATCATTGTGGGCAGTGATGAGACGTTGATGGCTCAAGCCGCCAACGAATTGGCGCGCATGGGCGGAGGCCAGGTGGTGGTGAAGGACGGTCAGGTCATCGGCAGGGTTGAGCTGCCGATCGCGGGGTTAATGTCCAACGAGCACGCTGAAGTCGTAGCTAGCAAAGCGGCAACGATCCTGGAGGGGTTTCGCGCCTGCGGTTGCAGGCTGAATAACCCCAATATGCAGCTTAGCCTGCTGGGGCTTGTCGTTATCCCGGAATTGCGTATCTCAGATTTGGGCCTGGTGGATGTGACCCGGTTTGAGTTTATCCCAGCACTGGAAACAAAGATTTGAATACATGACAAACCATATTCCAATATCCCAACGATTACATGATCGACTTGGAAACCTGATCTCAGCAACACCACCCGGAGAACGCCTGCCCTCTGAGCCGGAGCTGGCGCGAGACTTGGGGGTATCCCGGGCGACCTTGCGTGAGGCGATGCGTATCTTCGAGACCCAGGGCCTCATCCGCCGCAGGCAAGGAGCCGGGACATATGTCTTGAGCCCTTCGCATGTTATCGAGAGTGGATTGGAGGTTTTGGAAAGCATAGAGACTCTTGCCGAGCGGATTGGTTTGAAAGTGGCGGTTCGGGATCTTAAGCTGGAAAACAGGCTCGCTACCGAAGAGGAAGCGAATGCCTTACAGGTAAGTCTCGATACCAAGGTGGTGCACCTGGCGCGGGTAATCCATGCCGGCGATAGAGCAGTAGCCTACTTGATCGATATTGTTCCGGAGGACATGCTTGACCCTGGAGAGTTGGATGAGAATTTTTCAGGATCGGTGCTGGATATTTTTATCCGGCGTGGATCGCCAGCGCTGATTAGCTCAAGGTGTGATATCAATGCGGTAACTGCAACCCCAGATGTTGCCCGGCCACTGGGCATTCAACGCGGGGACGTATTGCTCTGTTTTGAAGCCTTTTTATACGATACTGCGGGCAATGTTGTGGACTATTCGTTCAGCTATTTCCTACCGGGCGTATTCCGCTTTCACGTGGTACGCAAGGTAGGCACATAACTTTCATCGGGAAAAATGTGGATGGGTGTCATGCACCAGGCCACTTTTCAATATTGTTGAGATCATAATAAACGGAGGAAAAAATGCGTAGTTTTATGGGAAGAGACATACTATCATTGAAAGAATTCGAGCGGAACGAATTTTTTCACATCTTTGATATTGCGGAGAAGCTGGAACCGATAGCCAAGAGCCGGCGCAATAGCGATATGCTGGCAGAGAAGACCCTGGTGACAGCATTCTACCAACCCAGCACGCGCACCCGCCTGGCGCACGAAGCCGCCATGCACCGCCTGGGCGGGCATGTAACCGGCTTTTCAGATGCCAAGATGACCCGAGCCGGAGACTGGTACCAGGAGTCAATCAAAGACACCGTCAAAATGCTGGAATTCTATGGGGATGTCATCGTCATGCGCCACTTCCAGCAGGGTGCACCGCACGAGGCAGCCAAGTGGGCTTCCGTGCCCATTATCAATGGGGGTGATGGCTGGGGCGAGCACCCGACCCAGATCCTGACTGACCTGTATACCGTCCTGCGAGAGAAAGGGCGGATTGACGGTCTCAACTGGCTGGCAGTAGGCGATATGCGCATGCGCACGATGCACTCGTTGGGTTATGCCCTGACCCAGTTCGACTGCCCGATCACCTTCGTAGCACCGCCGGATATGTCTCTGACCGAGGAATTCAAAAGCGAACTGCACGGGTACAGCCTGGACTTCAAAGAGGCTGAGCACGTCGAGCAGGCCATCGCCGGTGCAGATGTAATCCTGGTGGAGCCGGTTGTCCAACCGGATTACACCCAATCCAGGCAGGAAGCTGGCGAGCATGGGCTGACCCCGGCGAACTATAAGATCACCCGCGAGCTTCTGAGCACGAAAGCCAAGCCGGATGCGATCTTGCTGCATTCCCTGCCGCGCATGGATGAGATCCCGCCGGATGTGGACATCACCCGCTGGTCGCGCTACTGGCAAGAGGCATTCAACGGGGTGGTAATGCGGATGGCATTGCTGGCTTCAGTGTTAGGCGTAATGGAATAAGAGGAGGAGTGATATGCAAACCGATTTGAGAGGACGAGATTTAATTGGAGATCTGGACTTCAGCAAAGAGGAAGTCGAGACCGTCATGGAAGTAGCCTTTGATCTCAAGCGCAAGCGCGCCCTGGGCGAGCCGCATGCCTATCTACGCGATAAAGTGCTGGCAATGTTGTTCTTCTTCTCCAGCACCCGCACGCGGGGCTCGTTCGAGGCGGGAATGGCACAGCTGGGCGGGCATGCCGCGTTTATCGAAAGCAAAACCACCCAAATCGCCCATGGGGATACACCCAAAGAGATCGGTGAGATCTTCGGGCGCTATTTTGATGGTATCGCCATCCGCCACGTGGATTGGGGAATCGGAAACGGCTATCTGAATGCCGTCGCCAAGGCCTCCCGGGTTCCCATCCTGAATATGCAGTGTGATGTCTACCACCCATTCCAGATTCTGGCAGACTTGATGACCATCATCGAGAAGAAAGGTCGCGATCTGCGCCGGAAAAAGATGGTAGTCTCCTGGGCGTATGCCGCATCCTATCAGAAGCCGATGTCTGTACCGCAATCCCTGGTGTTGCAGATGCCGCGCTTTGGGATGGACGTGGTCCTGGCACACCCGCCGGAGTTCAAGCTCATGCCGGAGATCATGGACCAGGCACAGGAGCAGGCGCGCAAGTTTGGGGTGGGGTTTGAGGTGATGGATGATATGGAAGCTGCCTTCAAAGATGCCGATATCGTCTACGCCAAGTCGTGGGGAGCCATGGTGCACACCCCCGATGCCGAGGCAGGAGCCAAGATCATCAGCAAATACTCGCATTGGATCACGGACGAGCGCAAGATGGCATTGGCGAAACCGGATGCGATCTATATGCACCCGCTCCCGGCTGATAGGAATATCGAGGTGACGGATGGGGTAATGGATGGTCCGCACTCGGTTGTTTATGATGAGGCCGAAAACCGCATGCACGCCCAAAAAGCGGTTATGGCGCTGACGATGCGTTAGGAAACAGGAGGAACTGCGACGTGCCAAATAATGAAAAAAAAGTCGCCGTTGTAGCAATCGGCGGCAACTCACTGATCAAGGATAAGAATCACCAGACAGTCGAAGACCAATACCAGGCTGCCAAAGAAACCACTTTCCACATCGCCGATATGATCGAGGCAGGGTGGGATGTGGCGATCGGTCATGGCAATGGGCCACAGGTGGGATTTATTCTGCGCCGGTCGGAGATTGCTTACAAGGTTGAGGGCATGCACGAGGTACCGGTGGACGTGTGCGGGGCAGATAGCCAGGGAGCGATTGGCTATGCATTGCAGCAAACCCTGCAAAACGAGCTTCACCGCCGGGGGATCAACAAACCTGTTGCTACAGTCGTGACCCAGGTGCTGGTTGATAAGAATGACCCTGCCTTCCGTAATCCGACCAAGCCAATTGGCGGGTTTATGGATGAGGCAGAGGCAAAACGCCGCGAACGCGAGCTCAACTGGAATGTGGTTGAGGATGCTGGGCGCGGCTGGCGCAGAGTGATTGCTTCGCCATTACCCAAAGAAGTGGTCGAGCTAGAATCCGTTGAGCATCTGATTGAGGCGGGGGTGATTGTTGTCACCGTAGGTGGCGGCGGCATCCCTGTGATCGATGTGGGCAACGGTGAGCTGCGCGGAGTCGCGGCTGTGATCGATAAAGACTTTGCCAGCAGTTTGCTGGCGCAGCTGATACATGCCGACCTGCTCCTGATCTCGACTGCGGTAGAAAAAGTGGCCTTGAACTTTGGAAAGCCAGATCAGAAATGGATCGATAGGATGACCCTGGCGGAAGCCAAGCAA
>JBFYSV010000278.1:0-4074 GCA_041301185.1 Anaerolineae bacterium | reverse complement strand
CCGGCAGGGGATAAAAATCATAAAAATCACCCGCCACGCTCAGCATCGGACGCCAATAAGCCACAATATCCCAGCCATCGACCTGGGGAATGGATTGAGGCAGGAAACTCGTCTGGATATTTCGGGCAGTATCCAGCTCCTGGTCAATCAGGCGCTGTTTCAGTTCGCGCTCGTACAGTCTAGCATTTTCAATACTGATCGCCGCCTGGGTGGCCATGACCGACAACAAACGCTCATCACGGACCTTAAAGGGACCGGTCTTTTTATTCAACAGCTGGACTACACCGACAATCTTCTGCTGGGGGTTATACATTGGCACGGAAAGGATTGTACGGGTGTGAAAGCCAGATATCTGGTCGAATAACCGCACGTGGCGGGGATCCAAATCAGCATCGGTGACGTTTATATGCTCACCGGTGGCAGCCACCAGACCGGCAATTCCTTCGCCGATCTTCAACCGGATCTCACTTAACAGCCCGCTGCCCTCCACCAGCATGCGTGAATACAGCTCCTGGCGCTCTTCGTCCACCAAAAATAATGTGCAGCGTTCTACATCTAAAGTCTCTACCAGTTTATCGATGATCAGACGCAGCAAATTATCCAGCTCGATGGTCGTTGTCATCACCTGGCTGACCGCGCGGATCGCGCTGAGCTCACGCCCCTTGCTGGGACGGTGTGCTCCTGCCTGCAATCGTTCGATGTGTTTTTCTAAACGGAGACGATTTAACCCGTTCTGAACCGCGGCGGTATCCCATTCCACCACATCCATCACATTGCGGATCAGGTGCAGGCCCATCCCCCCCCGCCCCCGCTCCTCAATTGGCGCAATGAGATCGTATGGCTTTACTTTACTCGGATCAAAGGGGATACCCCAGTCGACCAGGGTGATATGTAATCGATCCCCCTCCAGGTTGAAGGACAACAACATATCTCCTGGAGAACGCCCGTGATAGGCGTATTGAAACACATTTATCGAAGCTTCCTCAACCGCCAGGTCGAGGTCAAACAGGGAATCCTCTGCCAGGTTCAGGCGCTGGGCAAGCCCATAAAGGAAGCTGGAGATTACGTGAAAGCTTTCCATCACAGCTTTCACGCGTAATTCACCCAAGAATTCCATTAGAACCCAGCCATGGCGGCCTCAACCGTATCGTAGATCGAAAAATACCGGTCGAACCCGATGATCCGAAACACACGCATAATCTTCGAGCTCAAAGCCACCAATTTCACATCGCCGCCAGCCTTCTTGCTTTTTGTCAACACATCCGCCAATGAGCGTAACGCCGCGCTGCTGATATAAGTCACATCGGTCATATCCATAATAATCTGATATTTCCCTTGAGCGACTGCGGCCTGCAGGGATTGATCCATCGTCACTGCACCTTGAGTATCCACCCGCCCATCCAGTGTAAAAATGGCTACGCCTTTATCTTCACGAACCAAGATATTCATACATCCTCCTGGTATCATGAAATTTGCAGGTGGCCGATACCAAAGCCACCGATAAATGAGATAAAGTACTTCCACCCCACCAAGTGGCGAGGACGGATTTCGTTGACCACAACGGGAGACGCACACTTCCCAGAACTTGCTCTGTTCTCGCCGGTGGGAGCCCATGTTGAGAGGAGGTACTTCCAATGAGAGGCAAGAAAGCAACACACCTGCGAGGTGAACGTGGACAAGATTTCGCTAATCGGATGCGCGGTATCCCGGCGGAGCAAATCCTGTGCGTCTCCCTGGATATCAGCAAGTACTTTCACGTGGTGATGATCCATAACGGGTTAGGCGAGATCGTGAAGCCCACATTCGAGATCAATATGCTGCAGAGCGGATTAGATCAGTTGTGTCAGGCAATCGAGCAAGCCAAGGTGCAAACGAGTGCGCAGGTGGTCTTGATTGGGATGGAACCCACCAGCCACTATTTCGAGAACCTGGCGCGGCATCTGCTCAAGCGTGGCCTGCCGGTAACGTTGATCAACAGCTTTGCGGTCAAGCAAAACCGCGAGCAACGTTTGATGCGCCGGGAGAAGACTGACGAGATCGACGTGGCGGCGATCGGTGATCTGCTGCGGCGTGGGGAAGGTACACTGTACAAGCCACCCACCGAGATCTATCTGCAATTGCAGCAGTTCGACCGGGTGCGCCTGTCAAAGGTCAGGATCGCTGGCATGCTCAAGAACCAGATCATTGGTCACCTGGATCGCATCTTCCCTGGCCTGGTTGTCTTTGGCGCAGAGGCCCAGAAGCGCTACCCACCCCTGTTCGAAACCAATTTCTGGACTTGTAGCACACTCCAGCGCTTGATCCGCCTCTGCCCCAATCCACATCGCCTGGCCTACATGGAGCCATCGACGTTGGTGCGGCTCTTTCATGAACGCCAATACCGCTTAGGTCTGAAATCGGCCGCCCGGATCATTGCCAGGGCACAAGAAACCCTGCTGCCCGAGCCGCTGTTGGTCGATATCCGGGCTGAACTCTTGCAACATGACCTGGAATTGCTCGACGAACTTCAGTCTCACCTGGCTGTTCTTGAACAACGCCTGGCAGTACTGCTGGCTACCACGCCTTACGCCGTGTGGGCCAAACTCAAGGGCTTGAGTATGGTTCAGGTCGCCAGCCTGGCGGCTGCCATCGGTGATCCGGCTAACTACTCCGATGCGGCTCAGATTTTCCGCCGCTCTGGCTTGGTCAGTGGTCGCAACGACTCTGGCAGACGTCAGCGCAAAGGCCAGGGCAGTCCCGTGCTCAAAGCCGGTGATGTTTATCTGCGCCGGGCGCTCATGAATGCCCTCGCTACTCTGCTCCTGCACCAGCCGGCTCTGGCTCGCTACTACCAACATCTCAAGTTATCCAAGCCCGATGGCGTCGCCCGCGTGGCCACTGCTCGCCGTCTGATCGGCATCCTCTGGGCTACTTTGCGCGATCAATACCCAACTACGCTGATCTGCTGTAAAGGTGCTGACATGTAAACCGTCTTACTGCTTGCGTCGCAGGCTATTCCTGCTCCTCTTCTCCTGGCCTTCCTGATCCACGCCTTCTCCGGTGTGCCAGGCGGCTCGGGGGCCGGCCGGTATTCTCCTTGAGGTTATGGCTCTGCTTTCGCATTGCTACCCTCGCCTTTAAGCTTGGACCGCCCCCGAACCGTGACGCTGAACCCCTGGATAACGTAAGGTGAACGGGCTGTGCGCTTCGTTCGCATACCAGGATAGGGATAACAGCGTCCCCAGCTTTCACTGCTCGCTGGCACTCCTCTGCTCGGCTTGTTTCCGGTTTTTCGGGATTGAGTTGCAGTTCACACTCCTTTGCCTGCGCCTCCAAAAGCTTCCTTTTGTGAGTTCTGTTCTTGTTTTTGTTCACCGTTTCGGTAGAAAGGCCTTGACACCTTGATAGTAAGCTTAACCTTTACCAGCCACTAGCCGACGGTCGATCGCTTCCGTTGAGACCAATTGGCCATTACGCACCTCTTCCACACGAGGGATCTTACCTGCCAGATCGCGATCATGGGTAACCATGATGATAGTCTTCCCTTTTTCCACCAGCTCCTCGAACAAAGCGAAGATCAGGCCAGCCGAAATAGAGTCCAGGTTGCCTGTCGGCTCGTCGCCAACGATCAGGCTGGGGTCATTTGAAAGCGCACGGGCAATCGCCGCCCGCTGCTGTTGGCCGCCCGAGATCTGGCTGGGATATTTTCCAGCAATATCAGGGATATCCACCAGCTCAAGCAGTTCCATCGCTCGCTCGCGGCGCTGCCCTTTATAAGTGCCGCAGTAGTTCATCGGCATCATCACGTTCTCTACCACAGTCAGGGTCGGCAGCAGCTGGAAGAATTGAAATACGACGCCAACGTTACGGCCGCGCCATTTGGCGACCTGATTCTCAGTCATCCGCGTCAGCCGCTCGCCAGTGACGATCACATCACCTGTCGTTGGCCGGTCGATCCCGGTAATCATGTTGATCAACGTGCTCTTGCCACTGCCCGAGGGGCCGACAATTGCCATGAATTCACCCGCCTCGACCTGCAGGCTGACCCCACGCAAGGCCTTGAACGGGCCGGCTTTGGTTTTATATACTTTCTCC
>JBFYSV010000277.1:0-26083 GCA_041301185.1 Anaerolineae bacterium | reverse complement strand
GCGGCAGTTCTAACAGCTGCCTATCTCCTGGATGTAATCCTCCAGGAGCGCAACTGGAGGAAAGCCTTTGCCCTGGGCGGTCTTGCACTGGCAGCCGTTGCTCCTATCTTGCTGACGGTATACCCTGTATTTACAGGCGGGCCAGCCGATATGGCTGAACAAGCTCGCCGGGTGCTGGTTGAGTTCCGTATCCCGCACCATGCCCTGATCCGCCAGTGGTTTGATGCGACTGCATTGGTGAAAATCGGGCTGGTTATCCTGGCGTGTTACCTGGTGCGCCGGACTCGCCTGTTCGCCGTGATGGGGATAAGCTTGCTGGTGGTCACTCTATTAACCCTGGTTCAGGCGGCATCGGCATCAACCGGTTTGGCGCTGGTCTTCCCCTGGCGGCTATCGACATTCCTCGTCCCTCTGTCATCGGCGGTTATCCTGGCTTATTTATTGGACTGGTTTTTGAATAAACCGGAGCTGGGCACGCCAGCCGCTCAAAAAGCGATCGGTTGGACAAGCCTGGCGATAGCTTTGATAGCAGTCATCAGCGGGGTGTCCCGTTTTTCCCTTGACTTGCAGCGCAAATCTGCGGGAGTTGAGTCCGGGATACAAGCATTTGTGGATGCCCAACGCAAGCCGGGTGATGTGTACCTGATCCCATTCAAAATGCAGGATTTTCGCCTGGCAGCAGGTGCCCCGGCGTTTGTCGATTTCAAATCGATCCCTTACCGCTCTGATGAAGTTCTGGAATGGTATCGTCGCGAGCTACTCGCCGAGCGTTTTTACAAGACGGGCGATTGTGGGGTGCTGGATGAGATTATGGAGGAATATTCGCTGAGTCATGTCATCACCGAGAAAGAAACTGCGCCCAATTCTGGCTGTCCTGGATTGGATTTGATCTATGCCGATGAAGCCTACAGCCTGTGGAAGATCCAGCCTTGATATCCTTCGATCCGATATTTTACCGGTCAGGGAACAAAATGCGGTGCAAGTTCGTTTATAGTGTATGCAACCTGAGATGACTATTCCAGACAAGCAACCTTCCCCCTCGTATCCTGCAGCCAACATGCAACAGGCACATCCTCGCCGCTTGCGAGTCTCTTGGGCTGTATGGATTCTGGTGATCGTCGGGAGTTTGTTGTTGATTCTGGTCTGTCTGCCCTTGCTGGTCGGGTTGGGTGGCTATGTCTACTACCAGATGAGCGGGCGGATCGCCCCGGGAGTTCGTGTCGGAGCCACCAACCTGGGTTGGATGACTGAAGATCAGGCTGCGGTGGTGGTGCATAAAGAGTGGAATATGGATGGTAAGCTGCTGGTAAGTGATGGCTTGCAGAGCTGGACACTCACTCCCGCTCAGCTGGGTCTGAATGTAAACGCCCTCCAGACTGCGCAGCAAGCCTTCCTTGCCGCCAGGCGACAGGCTATGTGGGACGAGTTTTCGCAAATGGCGCGTGGCTGGCTGGATGGCTGGCAGGTTGCGCCGGTCGCCTCAGTGGATGTGAATCAGGCTCGTAACATGTTGGAAACCTTAAACACCCAGGCCAGCAAACCGCCAAAAGATGCCTCTCTCGTATGGGATGGGAATAAGCTGGTAGTAATCCCGGGCGAGCTGGGCTACACCATCAATATCAGCGAGACTTTACACAACCTGGAGACCAATCCGGGGATAGTGCTTGCCAGCGGTTACCTGCAACTGCCTTTAGTCCCGGTCATACCGCCGGTTGCAGATGTCTCGGAAGCTATGGCGCAGGCTGAGCAGTTAATCAATACGCCGTTTCGCCTGACAGCCTATGACCCAATTCGCGATGAGTACCTCCACTGGGATATCACCAGGGATGAGCTGGGTTCCTGGCTCAAGTTTGATATTGGTGAAGATGGACCATTGGCCGCGATCGATGAAGATAAGCTGGGAGCCTATCTCAGCCAGCTGGGTGAGTCTCTCGGCGACGACCGCTGGCTGGATGGAGCAAAGTATCAAAGCCAGCTTTCCCAGTCTATCGAAACAAAGACAGATTTATTTGTCCTGGTAAGCCACCACCCAACCTCCTACACGGTTCAGCCGGGTGATACACTGATCAGCATCGGCTGGAAGGTGGGAATGCCTTTCTGGAAGATCTTGCAGGCCAATCCGGTCCTGGATGCGGATGCTTTACGCGCCGGAGATAGCCTGGTCGTCCCCTCCAAAGATGAGTTATTGCCGTTCCCGGTGATCCCGAATAAACGGATTGTGATCAGCATAAGCGAGCAGCGCCTGTGGGTGTATCAGGATGGGCAACTGTTGTCTGAACACGTCATTAGCACAGGCATCGACCGCTCGCCGACTCAGCCGGGTGTTTTCCAGGTTCAAACTCACGAGTTGGAAGCTTACGCCTCGGTCTGGGATCTGTATATGCCGAATTTTCTAGGCGTGTACGAGGCCTGGCCCGGCTTTATGAACGGCATTCACGGCTTGCCTACCTTGTCGTCCGGCAGGCGGTTGTGGGCGAATATCCTCGGCAAGCCCGCCTCCTATGGCTGCATCATCATGGACCTGGAGGCTGCCGAATGGTTATATGGCTGGGCGGAGCAAGGGGTGGTCGTGGAGATAAGGCAGTAATTTCAGCGCTCGGTCCATAATGTCGGCGGACCGGAAGATTGCGCCACCAGCCACAGGTTCCCAGACTCGTCATTTGTCGCTGCCAGCACAGCCAGACCAGAGATCGGCTGGAGCGAGTTCTCTGCAATCTGAGATATGCCTCCAGCGGAAAGCAACCAGGGCGCACCGTTTGCATCGAATAATATCCTCTGACCGCCTGCCTGGCTGGGCTCTCCAATTGGCTGCCATTCGCCGTTGATTAACCAGTAGAGCATTTCACCCCCAAAGCAGCCTTCAGGTTCGCATAATGCCAGTTGAACCCATAAGCCATCCACGGGATCGGCGGTCAAACCGGTGAAATATCCGAAGCTGGCTTGTGGAGGTGCATCGGGTAGGTAGATCTCCTCCCAAGTCGCGCCAGCCCGATTGAAGTGATACAAGCTCTCATCGAGTGCCAGCCAGAGGTCGCCTGACGAGTCTTCAGCCATCGCTGTGACGCAGCCTGTATTCAGTTCTTCAGCAAGCTCTCGCCACGCCTGCCCGTCGAAGGAGCGCACGCCACCACCGCCTTGCGGTCCGACAGTCCCCCAATCGCAGCGCCCGACGAGAACTTCTCCCGTGCTCTGAACAGGCAGGATCACATACTCTGCGCTGGTATCGCTGGCGGGCTCCGGCATACCCATTGCCAGCGAATCGTGCACATTCCAAGAGCCATCAAACGAGCGTACGTCAATTACAGTTGCTACCCACAGATCACCGCGGCTATCGGTGAGCATGCCGAATTTAACGGGCTTGCCAGACTGGCTGCTGGTTAGTACCCAATTGAAATTTTCCCATTCAATCGTGTCATCGTATTGAGCTACTCGCCAGACATATGGCTCTGACCTGTAGATCGCAGTTCCTTCAGGATCGGCGACCCAGGCGCGCCCGGTAACGTCAATACCAATCGGGTAGCCGATCTCTGCTGTGAAATACCCCAACCACTCGCCATCTTCAAAGCCGCTGATCCCGTTTTCTGAGAGGACCACAATTTTGTTCTCATCCACCTGCAGATCCAAGACATTGCCGGCTGTTAATGCCTCTTGGTAGGAGAATTGTTGGAATGGCCCAATAGTTTGTGGGGACAGGGGGATGGGAGTCGCCGAGAGTGGTGTATGAATAGGCAGCGGTTCCTGGGGTGCTTGCTGTGCTTCAGCCGTGGTCGTTTGTACCGCCGCCTGGGTCTGGGTGGCAAACTGGTTGAGTTGTTGAGATAATGCCTGCGGAGTAAATGTTGAGGTAGGCGTCAGGGCAGGTGGTGGCTCAGGGCTGCAGCCTGCCAGGAAGACAATCGTTATCGTCAGAATCAATATCCAGCGCTGCATGGGAATATTGTCCCGTGGGAACATCCTCATCGAGATTGTGTTTTTCAGTATATCACGATCCTGATTTGGAGGTATCGATTGTGCATATGATGAAGTCCTGGAAGATAGGAGATTGGAAATTTCATCAATTAACCGGGCTTTGTGTTGTAAAATTAGCAGGATATTCACGGAGGTTATCCAATGAAATTACGCGTGGGTGAAAGAGCACCGACCTTTTCCTTGCCAAGCCACCTGAACAAAGATATATCCTTGAGCCAGTATTACGGTCAGAATGTGGTGCTGGCGTTCTTTCCACAAGCCTGGACGCCAGTTTGAACGAGCCAGATCCCGGCATACGAAGCCGACAAGGCCAAGTTTGCGGGATGGAATGCCCAGGTCCTGGGCATCAGCGTTGATCCACTACCAGCACTAAAAGCCTGGGCAGACAGCCTGGGCGGGATAAGCTACCCGCTATTGAGCGATTTCTGGCCTCATGGACGGGTAGCCCATCGTTATGGCGTGTTACGCAGCGAGGGATTTTCTGAGCGGGCGATTTTTGTCATTGACCGAAATGGGATCATTTGCCACGCCAAAGTCTATGATCAGGACGAGCAGCCGGATAACCAGGAGTTGTGGGATGTGTTGGTGAATATCAACCCTGACGCAGCACCTCCCCCATTGCCGGTTGAAAAAGAAGAAGAGGAGCTGCCGCATGGCGGTATTGTGATGTACTGCACCCCGTGGTGCCCGGATTGCCGCCGGGCACGCAACTGGATGGCTGATCGGGGGCTGGAATATATTGAAGTCAACACAAATGAGAATCGGGCAGGGGCTGCGCAAGCGCGCCTTTGGGGCAAAGGATACAAGATCTCTCCGACGTTTGATATCGATGGTGAGATCATCCTGGATTTCAATACGGAACGCCTGGTTCAGGTGCTCAAAGAAAAGAATTATCTATGAATCTTGATCCCCAGACTGCTGCCCAATT
This sequence comes from Anaerolineae bacterium, assembly GCA_041301185.1. Taxonomy (GTDB): domain Bacteria; phylum Chloroflexota; class Anaerolineae; order Anaerolineales; family UBA4823; genus JAQBDA01. The sequence goes on along the minus strand of JBFYSV010000277.1, from coordinate 21,186 downwards.
CCTGGAGGCAATGCTGCAAGGCTGGCATGCCTCAGTCGAAGACCCGGTCAAGGCACAAGAACAGGTCCTACACCGCCTGCTTGTGGATTACTCCAAAACCGAGTACGGGCGGCGGCATGGCGCCAGCCAGATCGCAAACCTGAGCGATTACCGCCGGGCATTTCCTATTACCAACTACGAAGGCTATAAGCCGATTATTGGACGGGTGATGGCTGGCGATATTGGGGAGCTGCTCTGCGAAGATCCAATTGGCTGGGCAATCACGCGTGGCACCACCCAAGGGGAATCGAAGTTTATTCCCATGACCTCCACCGATATGGGGTTGCGCGTCAGTGCTGGTAGGGCTGTGATGAACTATGTCGCAACGGGCAAGCGGTATGATATCTTTGCGGGCGCGAATCTCAACCTGAACTTCCCCTCTGTAGTTGGCAAAGTGAAAGCCGGTGATCGAGAGTTGGAGTACGGGTATAGCTCAGGCATCTACACCAAGTATGTTTCCACCTTCACACCGGTCCGGTCTGTGCCGTCTCAGGAGGAGATCGACGCTCTGGGGGGTGGAAAGTCCGTCAAAGATTGGGACCGGCGCTTTGAGCTGGCGTATCAGAAATGTAAAGATGAGAACGTTACTCTGGTGGGCGGGGTGTGCCCGACAGCAATCCGCTTTGCCCGCTACCTGAAGCGCCAGCACAAGGTATATCCGAAAGATATCTGGAAAACACAGGTCATGACCCTGGGCAGTGTGCCCGGGATTAATACCCACTACCAATCCACCCTTAGAGCTTTTTATGGGCCGGCTGCAATCCGCGAGATTTACGGTGCCACGGAAGGGATGTTCGGGCAGCAGCGGGATAAAAAACGCGCCTGGGTTCCCAACTATGACATCTTCTTCTTCGAAGTACAAACACGGGCAGGCATCAAAATGCTCCATGAGATGCGCCCGGGTGAGATGGGTGGGTTAGTCGTATCAACCCCAATCCTGCCCCGTTATCGCATCGGCGACCTGATCCTGGCGTTTAAATCTCCCTATTTCCGCTGTATTGGGCGTGAGGAGTGGTGGACGCCCCTGCACTATGCCTGGGCCGAGTTTATGACATTCAATCTCGGTCAGCTTTAAACCGGAGAATTTAAATAGTAGGGGTATTCGAACAGGTGTTGCCTGCCAGAATACCCCTTATATTTTGTTAAAGAATTAGTTTCAATCTGAGCAGCGGGTTATGATTTTGACCGCATAAAACCGCGCAAGATAATCGACAGCCCAAGCCCGATCAAGATCAGCGGGAAGACCAGCGACCAGTTGAGCAGGTTTCCTAAACCAATCCCGATGAGGATGAATCCGAAGACGATCGTGCCTCCCACCGGTCTGCGGTAAGCCGGTACCAACACCCGGATCAGCGCTTCCAACAGCACGATCACCCCCGCCCCGGTCAGAATGATTGCCCATGGTCCCAGGTCGACCTCAACATCTAATCCGGGAATTATCCCGCCGCTGGTCTGGATACTGTCCAGGATGCCAAGGTTATCCATCAGGAAGACCAATCCTGCCCAGATCAGGATCAGCGCCCAGATGACCGCGCTCAGCGGATCGCGCTGCCACTTTTCTTCGCTGCTTTTTTCTTCCGATGACTTCTCCTCGCGCTTCTCGCGATCTTTTTCGTCGAACTTTTCATCCTGCCCGTTGGTCATATTGCCCTCCGTCCATAATCAGTAAGGACTGGTTAGTAAAGGTGTCTTCACATAGTATACACGTTAATGATCGTCAAAATCAAGCCTTTACCTTGCCTGGCGGATTTCTTCCACTGCCTCCGGGTTGACCAGGGACGATGTGTCACCCGGATCATCTCCCAGGTACGCGGAGCGGATTATGCGCCGCATCACCTTGGCATTGCGGGTCTTGGGTAGATCGCTGACAAACAGGATCTCTTGCGGAGCCAATGGCTTGCCCAGAGCATCAGCTACCATCTGGCGCAGCTCCTGGCGCAGACTGTCAGACACTTCGCAACCTCTGCCCAGAACACAAAAGACTACCAGCTCGTTGCCTTTGATCTCGGATGGCACTCCTATCGCGGCCGCCTCAACCACCAGGGGGTGGTCAACCAGGATCGATTCGACTTCAGCCGGTCCAAGCCGCTTTCCAGCGATTTTAATGGTATCGTCGGAGCGTCCCAAAATGTACCACAACCCATCTTTATCCACAGCGGCAAAATCCCCATGTACCCATATATTATCCCAGCGCGACCAGAAAGTCTCCAGATAGCGCTGGGGGTCTTTCCAGAATCCACGGGTCATTCCGATCCAAGGAGCTTTGATTACCAGCTCTCCCACCTGGTTGCGAACCGAATGCCCCTCCTCATCCAGCACGTCGGCAGCGATGCCCGGGCAGGGTGCAGATAACGAACACGGCTTGATTGGCAGGATGGGATTACCCATGACTATTCCACCAGAGATCTCAGTCCCGCCAGAATAGTTAATCACCGGCAGGTGCTTGCGCCCAACTCTCTCGAACAGCCATAACCACGGGTCTGGGTTCCATGGTTCTCCGGTGGAAGCAAAATTGCGTAATGAAGACAGGTCGTGTTTATGAACCGTTTGGTCGCCATAACGGATCAATGCCCGGATCAGGGTTGGGGATACGCCCAGGACAGTTATTCGATGGCGCGCGACCATTTCCCACAGTCGGTCAGGAGAGGGGTAATCCGGTGCTCCATCATAGATCAGCAACGCGCCTCTTAGCAATAATGCCCCGAATATTAGCCAGGGGCCCATCATCCAGCCCATGTCGGTGATCCAGTAAATAACCTGTCCCGCGTGTAGGTCGGTGCCAAATGCCATATCCTGGGCAGCCTTCACAGGAAAACCGCAGTGGGTATGCACCGCGCCTTTCGGACGTCCGGTGGTGCCTGATGTATAAATCAACATCAGTATATCTTCTGCTGAAGTAATTTCGGTTGGGCAGGCATCCGGCTGGCTTGAGACCAGCTCATGCCACCAATGGTCTCTACCTGGGAGCATGTTAACTTCAATACCAGCCCGTTGGAGGATGATGACATGCTGCAAGGTGGGCGCCTGGGTGCTGGCTTCATCGACAACTGGCTTCATGGCGACTGGCTTGCCTCTTCGGGTGAACCCATCTGCAGTGAACAATCCCTTCGCTTCCGCATCTGCCAGGCGTGAGGCGACCGCCCCAGACCCGTAGCCGGAGAATAAAGGAAGGATAATCCCGCCAATTTTGGCGATTGCCAGCAGGGCAATCACGATTTCGGGGGTCATAGGCATGTATAATCCGATCACATCCCCCTTGCCCAGACCTAGAGATCGCAGGGAGTTAGCTGCCTGGTTGACTTGCTGGTATAGCTCACCATAGGACATGTGGCGGGTTTCACCGGATTCGCCTTCCCAGATCAGGGCGATTTGCTCCACCTGCGTGCTCCCCTGGTACTTATCCAGGCAGTTATGGACGATATTCATTTTTCCATCCACACACCACTTCGCCCAGGCAATTCCCTGGGAGAGATCGACGATCTGTGTGTATGGCTGGTAAAAGCGGATATCCAGGAATTTGAGCACAGCCTCGGTGAACCAGGCGATGTCGGTTGTCGATCGGCGCAAGAGGGTATCGAAATCGGGAATACCATGCAAGCGCATAAAGTGCGTCAGGTTGGCGTTTTCGATATAGTCTGGGGTTGGTTGCCAGACAATCGGTCCACCAAAGGTGAACGATGCACTCATGGTTTCCTCCTTGCGCCAGGCAGGTGTTGGCGAATACCAAACCTTTGGTTTAATTTTACCGTTTTTATAGCCGGGGGAAGCTTGGGTTTCTGTTGTTGGGCGGTGGTCTATGATCTTGGAAGTGGTTTGCCTGGCGTCGACCTCTTAATCGCCATAACGGGATAACTATTCTTATTACATCTACCCCGTCATTCCGAACCCTATGGGAGCGAGTAATCCCTGCTACGGTTATCAAAGAATAGGCTATTCAGGGATTTCTCGTCGCTAAGTTTATCCTGAGCTTGCATAGAGCTCCTCGAAATCACGCCACAATTGTGTGCGGTTGCATATCACGTATTCACGTGATTTATTCAAGCAGGCTGGCTGAAGAGGGGGAGGCTTTTTGGGTTTCCATGAACCAGTGGATCGTATCCATCAGGGAGTTTTTGAGTGAGCGCGGCCGGTAGCCAAGCTCGCGGGTAGCCTTTTCGTGGCTGATCACTGAGTTGCTAACCAATTGCTCCAGGGCGTATGGCGTAAAACGCGGTTTGGTTCGGGTCAGACGGTAATAGTACACAGCCAGGGGAGCCACGAGTTTTGCCAACCAGAAGGGGATTCTTACTTTGGGAATGTGTTCTCCGGTAATGCTCCAGATCGTATCGAATAGCCGGTGGACCGTCAGCTGCTCACCTGAAAGAATGTAAGACTCTGCAGGCTTGCCTTTCTTACATGCCAGAATCAAGCCATCTGCAACGTCACGCACATCGACGAAATCGTACGCCCCATTAATATAAAGCTGAGGTTTGCGATTCAGGCAATCCAGGATGAGTTGCCCCATTTCCGAGCGACGGTAATCGTAGGGTCCGATGATGCCGGTGGGGCAGGCGATGACGGCATTGAGACCATTTTGGGCTGCCTGCATTACCTCGAGAGACGCCTGAGCTTTCGAATGGTCGTAAGCACCAAAGGTGCTCAGGGGATCAAAGGGAATATTCTCATCGATTGTGATACCATGTGGCACCCTGCGTAGTGCATGGATAGAGCTGGTGTAAATGAGCCGGTGGACTCCGTATTCCCTGGATGCATGGATAATGTTGCGTGTCCCCAGGATATTGACTGCCTCCAGCATGCGGTCCTTTCCGGGATAGATCGAAATGACGCTGGCAAGATGGTAGACTGTGTGAACACCCTGGAACGCTGACGAGAGTGATGTGTAATCAAGGATATCAGCTTCAACCAGCTCAATGCCGGCGATACCCATCAAGGGTGTGTGTGCCTCTCCAGGTAGCAGGACGGCGCGCACGTTCTCCCGGCGCTCTGCCAGCTTCCGAACCAGTACATTCCCAAGATGGCCTCCGGCTCCGGTAACCAGAATCATGGTTCTTGCTTTAACCCCTCGATCACCAGTTGATAGCTCTGCACCGTTTCCTGCCCCCAATCTGCTCCCTGAGGATCGAATATTGCCTGCATTAACAGGCCGATTGCCAGCGATACACACACCCTGGCAGCCAGGTTGGGATTCACGGGGTGAAGGGAGCCGGATTCGACCCCCTTCTGGACCAGGGAAGAGAAAAATTCTCGGTACCGATGGTACGGGGCGATGGCAGCCTGCCAGATCTGTGGATCGCGGTAGGCCTGGCGCCAGAATTCCAGGAAAATGGATAGGCGAGCATCAGCTGATTGCAGGGTACTCGCTGCCATGTGCGCCAATTTGTCGATTGCCTGGGGTACATCCTGGGTGTCGGTCAATGCCTCATCAAAGGCATGATCCAGCTCGCTCAGCCAGTTGTCCATTAGTTTTATGAAGACGGCTTGCTTGGTAGGGAAGTGATGGTAGAACGCCCCTTTGCTGACCCCGGCAGCCTGGCAGATCTCGGCAACACTCGTGGCTTCATAGCCAGATTGCGAAAACAGCAGGTAAGCTGCCTGTAAAATATGGGCCTGGGTTTCTTCACTGCGAGATTGCATGGCTTTAACCTAAAATCATACCGACCAGTCGGTATGATTTTAGCGCGACAACAAAATAATGTCAATCGTCGGTGGCGATAACTAGCCTGTTCCAGGCCCTTCTTGAGATCCCCGCCCAGCCTGCCGCTCATTTTCCAGGGTGAGAATGCCGTTGCGCACCTGCCCCAGCATACGATCCATTTCCATCTCCAATCGGCGAAGCGTATCGACCACGTAATCGTCTGCTTCTTGGCGGACGTGCGCTGCGTCAGCCTTGGCCTGGATCAGAATCTGCTCAGCGCGAGCCTGGGCAGCCTGAACGATCGCATCCCGCACGACAAGCTGATCGCCTTTCTCTCTGGCGATTGCCAGGGTGCGGTTGGCTTCCTCATTTGCCTGGGCAAGAATCCGGTCTCGCTGGGCAATTTGCTGTTGAGCCTTTTTTACTTCTTCTGGGATTGCCACCCGCATCTGATCGATCAGGTCCAGGATACGATCCTCATCAACGACAACATTGTGTGTGAACCAGATTGCGCGGCTTTTATTGATCAACTCTTCCAGGCGATCTACAAGGTGCATGATATCCATAGGGTTCCTCCCCTCATAACGCAGCGTAGGATTCGATGATATCTCTTTTCTATTAAATTACACGCAAAATCAAATTTCGTCAATGATTGCATCAAATTCGCCGGGATCAATCTCGCATAGACGTGGTAGGGATGATCTGCTGGCTTTCTCCTAGCTCATGTAATCGGGCTCGTAAAGCTGTTTCGACGTGGACAGGCACCATGCTGGACACATCTCCACCCAGGGATGCGATCTCACGCACCGTGGTACCCGAGAGAAAGGTGTGCTCTTCGGCAGTAATCAGAGCCACAACGTCAATCTCTGGGGCAAGACGATGATTGGCAAGCGCCATTCGAAACTCATACTCGAAATCCGAGAAGACACGCAGTCCTCGAACAATTACCTTTGCATCGACCTGACGGCAAAATTCTACTGTCAGCCCTCCGTACCCCAACACCTTAATTTTTGGGTTTCCTATAAATGATAGACGTGCAAGTTCCATGCGAGTTTCGGGTGAAAATAGCAACGATTTCAAGGGGCGGTCATAAACTGCTACGATTACTTCATCGAAAAGATGGGTTGCCCGGTGGGCGATATCGATATGTCCCAGGTGAATTGGATCGAAAGTGCCTGGAAAAACTGCACGGACCATAGTGCCTCTCTGTAACTAACTGATATCTCCCCTGGCAGTATCCCAGGATTGCGCCAGGTAAGCTGCCAGGAGCTTGTGTTCGGGGTTTTGTAAATCCGGGTCGGCATCAAATAGTGCCTGAGCATGCCGCCGAGCCTTATCGATCAGCGGGACATTGGTCAGGCTGGCAAGCTGCAGATCCGAATAGCCAGCCTGGCGGGTGCCGAGAAATTCGCCTGGCCCGCGTTGCCGCAGGTCGTGCTCGGCAAGCTCAAATCCATCGTTGGTTTGGACCATCACTTGCAAGCGCTCGTTTTCCACTGCATCTGCGCTTTCCGGGATCATCAGGCAATATGATTTACCTTCGCCACGCCCAACCCTTCCCCGCAATTGGTGTAATTGCGCCAGGCCAAAGCGGTTTGCGCCTTCGATCAGCATCACGGTGGCGTTGGGGATATCCACGCCCACTTCGACAACAGTGGTCGAAACCAGGACCTGATACTCTCCATCCCGAAAGCGCAACATCACCTCATCTTTCTCTTCGGCTCTCATGCGACCATGAAGCAATCCTATTTTTAGGTCAGGGAAGATGTGTGTTTGCAGGCGGGTTTGCTCCTCGACAGCCGCCGGCGTATCGCTATTTTCAGACTCTTCTACAAGGGGGTAAATAATAAAAGCCTGGCGGCCTGCCTCTACCTGGCTGCGGATCAGTCGATACGCGCGTTCTCGTTCCACGGGCGGTAGGGCATGCGTCCCCACCAGTTGCCTTCCAGGTGGCATTTGATCGATCACGGATAGGTCCAGGTCTCCATAAATAGTCAAGGCCAGAGAGCGGGGGATAGGGGTGGCAGTCATCACCAGCAGGTGGGGGTTGGTGCCTTTAGAGCGCAGCAGGGCGCGCTGTTCAACCCCAAAGCGATGCTGCTCATCAACGATGGTCAGCTCCAGGTCAGCAAATGCAATCGGGTCCTCGATCAGAGCATGGGTGCCAACCACCAGCTTGATCGCTCCATCTGCCAGCCCGGCAAGGATCTCTCGTTTTTCTGCTTCAGGAGTAGCGCCAACCAGCAATCGAATCTGGCCTGGCTCTAAAATCCCGTTTGAGCTTGCCAGGAACCGCAGCATGCTTGTGTAGTGCTGCTCGGCCAGGATACCCGTTGGCGCCATCAGGGCTGCCTGTGCTCCGTGGCGGGCGATCATTGTGATTGCCAGGGCCGCGACGATGGTTTTTCCGGAACCAACATCGCCTTGCAGCAAGCGGTTCATCGGCCGACCCGACGCCAGATCCTGGCGGACATCTTCCAGGGATTGCTGCTGGGCGTTGGTTAGCTCGAAAGGCAGACCCAGGATCACCTGTTCCAGCCATTCTGTGGGGATTTCAAAGATGCGAGCGGTGCGCGACTGCCACGCTTTTTTCTGACCCAATACCCCAAACTGAAGCAGAAAAATTTCATTAAATGCCAGACGCAGCTGAGCGGTATTGAGCTCATCCCAGGAGGCGGGGAAATGGATTTGCAACAATGCCCGCGAGAGATCGACCAGATCCGCCGAATTGAGCAGTTCCCTGGGCAATGGGTCAGGCATGCGGGCTGCGTAATGTGATACTACCTGGTTCATCACATTGCGCAGCCATTTTTGGGTGATCCCTGCGGTCAACGGGTACACAGGCACAATTCGATTGGTGCTCAGCTGTACCTGGTCGAGCGCTTCTACCTCCGGGTTTCTCATCAGCAAGCGGCCTAAATGCTGGTCAATCTTTCCGGAAACGGATATTTGCGCGCCATGATGGGCATGTTTTGACATCCAGCGGCTGAACCAGACCAGCCGGACTGCACCAGTGCCATCATTGAGAATTGCTTCCACCCACTCCCGCTTGGTCTCCGGGTTTCGGCGCGTGGCGACGTTCTGCACCGTCCCGATCAAGGTCACTTGATCGCCGTAGCGCAAGCGGTTTATCGGTTTCAAAGCAGAATAATCGATGTAGGTGCTGGGGAAATAATATAACAGGTCGCGCAGGGTATAAATTGACAGGCGGCTCAAGACTTTGGCGTAGTTTTTCCCTACCCCGGGCAATACTGTCACGGGAGCGTTCAAAGCAGGCGTTGGATCATCATCCGCCTGCGGTTGGGGGACAGTCCGGCTACGTTCAGACCGGCGAGGGCGACTGGTGACCTGCTCCTCGCCTGAAGGTCGGTTGGGAACACCATCTATTGTGGGCTGTGTGGCACTGCTCGCGGTATTGTCTCCCGAATCGACCGGTGGAAGCGCGGCTTTCGGCGCGGGAAAGGAAAGCGGCTCGGCTCCGGCTTCTGCTCTCAGCCGGCGCCACAGACCTTCCAGGGTCTCAGCACGCGAAGCCTCGCTCAATCTGGGATAATCTCGCAGCCGTGTGCCCACTGCCTGGATCAACTCTTCTGCCAGACCTTCCAGGCGCGCATCAGCTTCCCAGGTATCTAACAGGCGATCCAGCCCACCTACGACCGCCCGGTTATCGTAGTTTCGATCAATTTCTAGCTTAACTATTTTGTGTAATTTTTGCAGGCATTGCATCATCAGAAATTTATTTTACCATCCCAGGTAGTGATGTACTGATCTATTTGACCAGATCCCACCCTTCAAGAGATCATTTGCGCTTGACGAGAGTAAAGCCGATCCCATTCGGACCGGTATGAGTGCCGATCACGGAAGTCACGTTCACAAGAAGCGGGTTCTCGGGTAGAGGCAGCGGCAGATTGGATAGAAAGCGGCGGGCGTTTTCCTCGGCATTGGTATGCAAGATTGCCAGTTGCTCAATGGGACCCTGGTGTAATAGCAACTCTCTAAGCCGGGCAACACCTCTTTGATAGGTGCGTGCTTCCCCAAGGCTGAGCACGCTCCCATTCTTGACTTCAACAAACGGTTTAATCCGCAATAAGTTTCCTAGCCGGGCACGCGCCCATGAAACCCGCCCGCTGCGATGGATATATTCCAACGTATCCAGCATAGCGATCAGCCGAATTCGGCGGCGGACGTCATCTATAATAGAGAACACGGCACGCAAGCTCTCACGCCTGGAGACGGCCCGGGCGGCTTCCAGAACCTGGAATCCTAGCCCCAGGCTGAGCTGCTGACTGTCTATAACACTCACTCGATCCTGGAACTCCTGGGCCGCGATATGGGCTGCATTGTATATCCCGCTCAGCAAACTCGAAGCATGGATGGAGAGGATATTTTTAGCGCCTTGTCCGAGTAGCCTTTCGTACAGCTGCTGGTACACTCCCGACGAGGCCGTGGCGGTGGTGGGGAGTGTCTTCATGCTGACCAGCTTTTCGTAAAATTCTTGCCGGGTGATATCCACTCCATCTTCCAGGCTCTTTCCATCAATAATAATGATATTGGGTATGACATGGATTAGATAGCGCTCTGCGTAATCTGCAGGGATATCGGCTGTGCTATCCGTGACAATCGCAATTTCTGGAAGAGCCTGAGGTACCATGGATTTATTCAATTGATATGATGAAGTAATAGTGTGGTTGACCACCTTCCTGAACGTCGAGATCCTGGTCCGGGAAAGATTTACGGATGAGATCAGCAATCCGGTTTGCTTCTTGCTTGGGGATGTCCGCGCCGTAAAAAAGCGTGATCAGCTCAAAGTGACTGGCATGAGCTTTCTCCAGTAATCCCAGGCAGGCTTGCTCTAATGAGTCGGCTGCCAATACCAGTTTCCCGTTCAACAAGGCAATAACCTGCCCTTCTACCGTGCTGACGCCATCGATTTCCACACTTCGGGTGGCAATCGTAATTTCTCCAGTCTCAATCTGGTCCAGAGCCTCGGTCATTTCGCGGACAACTTCGTCAAAATCACCTTGAGGCGCTAACCTGAACATCGCGGCCAAGCCCTGTGGGACACTCTTGCTAGGAACAACAGCAACTTTTTTAACTGTCAGGCTTGATGCTGCCTGGGCAGCCAGGACAATATTCTTGTTATTCGGCAGGATGACAATCTTCTCTGTGGGCAGATTTTCAAATGCGCGGATGATCTCTTGCGTGCTAGGATTCATTGTTTGCCCGCCCTCGACGATTGCAGCCACGCCCAGGCTGGCAAACACGCGGGATAAGCCATCGCCGGGTGATACCGCTACCACCGCGATCTGATCCGGCTCAACCGGTGCGTAGGTGAGCTTTGTGCCACCTGCACTGGCTTCAATTTCCTCCATCTGAGCGACAAGGTTTTCGATTGCAGCCTTGGTGACAACTCCCAACGAACGCGTGTAATCCAAAGGCTTGTATAGGTTTTCGGTTGGCACGTGGATATGCAGGCGATAAATCCCGTCTCCCTCGCCAACCTGGATCGAAGTACCCATCAATTCCAGTGTATGGTAGAAAGCTTCGATATCCAGAGGGGTTGTGGGGCGAAAATCGACGACGACTTCAAAGTCCTGTCCCGGCTCGATGGATTGCAGCGTATTTTCCAGCACCATCGCTCCGAGCGGCTGGACTGTTGTGGTGGGCATCTCCAGGGATTGTCCATAGGCAAACCGCAGCATCCCTTCAAAGATGAAGAATAGCCCTTTTCCGCCCGAATCAACCACTCCGGCTTCTTTGAGCACTGGGAGCAAATCGGGCGTGCGTTTGACGGACAGATCTGCTGCCCGTACAACGATATCCAGCAAGACAATCGGGTCGCTGGTAATCGCCAGGCCTTCTTCTGCTGCGGTTGCGGCATCTTTGGCAACCGTCAAGATCGTGCCTTCCACTGGTCGAACCACGCCTTTATAGGCGGTGTCTCGCGCTCCGGCCAGGGCGCGGGCAAAGCTGGGGGCATCCAGGTAATCCTGGTTATCTACCGCTCTTGCAAAACCTCGCCAAAGCTGGGATAGGATCACGCCAGAATTACCCCGGGCACCCATCAAGGCACCGTGTGCCACGGAGTGCGCCATTTTCCCGAAATTTCTCTCGGGAGAGTTGGCGATCTCATCGAAAGCAGATTGCATAGTTAATACCATGTTGGTTCCGGTATCCCCATCGGGCACAGGGAAAACATTCAATGAGTTCACCAGCTGCTGGTTCGTGCGCAACCAGGTCAAGCCAGCCTCGACCAGAGACTTCATCGCGGTACCGTCAATGGGTTTTTCGCGGAAACCTTTGGCTATTTTTTGAGAGAGCGAAGTATCTGGTTCATCTATCATTGATAAAATTAATCCCATTCACTGACGCGTAAGCCCTGGACATGTACGTTGACCTGGTTAACCGGTAAACCCAGTGCTTTCTCAACATGATATCGGATGGTGTTACCGACACTAGAAGCCACTGATTTAATCCGCGTACCGTACTCTATGATAATGTAGACATCAATATTGATATGGGTGCCGTCGTAGTGCACCTCTATTCCGTGGGTTGGATCTTTCACCAGGACATTGCTCAAGCCCGTAACAATGTTTTTTGATGCCAACCCGACCACACCGTAAGATGTGCGTGCAGCTTGATATGCAATCGTTGCGATAGCACGAGATGATACATGGATGCTACCTAGTGGGGTTTCTTCGCCGGTCATGTTATTCCTCAGCAGATTCTCCAAATCGCAGCTTGATATCGGTAGGGTATTGTGGTAAACTTATGCGGCTGTCAGCCGGTCAAATCGAAGTAAGGAAGTGAAATTATGGCAAAATGTGCACATTGTGGTAAGAAAACTACTTTTGGTCGCAACCGCCCCTGGTCCAAGAAATCGACCCCGCGTACCTTCAAACCCAACCTTCAAACTATCAGCGTTCTCGAAGATGGTAAGATGGTGAGGAAGGTGCTTTGCGCCAAGTGCATTCGGACGCTGGTCAAAACGAACTAACGAGTCCCAAAACCCTACACGGTAGATTAAAAATCGCGGCAAAAGCCGTGATTTTTGTTTAATGCCAGCGGCAATGCGGAGCTTATGCGAAACACGGTGTATGATACACGCCAGACGGGTAATTGGCAAGGGTAAGATCCTATCGGTATAGAAACATGACCCATAAGTAAAATGGAAACAATCCCCCCACCGCGATCAGGGCTAAAAGTCCCAGGACGATTGAGATCCAATCTAACTCAAATGGATTCTTTTTTAACCCCTGGCGGCTCACGGATACGGTCTGGCGTGGCTGGTAATGGTTGGCAGACGGAGGGGGAGAGTTCAGGGTAGCATCGTTGACTCTAGGAGATACTTGCACCGTTTCTGTTTCACGTTGCTTTGCCAGTTCCAGCGCAGCCGGCAGATCCAGACTTGCCAGGGAGGTGGCTGACTCAGAATGCTGGCTAAGCGAGACCAAAACACGGCCTAGCTGATCTGCTGTGCGGTAGCGGGCAGACGGTTCTTTGGATAGGACTTTAATGATGATTTGTTCCAACCCGGGTGGAATATTTGGGTTTGCCTGGCTTGGCGATGGCGGGGGCAACTCGCGGTGCAGGCGAGCCAGGTCTTCCGGCGTGCTGGCACTAAATGGCAATTTGCCGGTCAGCATCTCATACAGCACAACACCCAGTGAATATACATCTGAAGCAGGGGAAGGAGGCGTGCCAGTTGCCTGTTCAGGAGAAAAGTATTGTGGTGACCCCCAGACAACATCGTATTTCTCGTCGGGTTGGATGGATGCCAGCGCCCGAGCAATCCCAAAATCGGCGACCTTCAGGCGCATGTCAGGGGTGATGAGCATATTGTGCGGCTTGATATCGCAGTGTACAAGCCCTGCCCGGTGAGCATAACCAACACCGGCGCAAGCCTGGATCATCAGCGAGAGGGACTCTTCAACAGAAAGACGGCTGCGTTTTTTTACCAGATTTTTCAGGTGGTCGCCCGGGATATATTCCATAACAATGAATAACCGTCCCGTATCAAAACCGAAATCGTGTATCGTAACGATATTGGGATGGGAAAGATTGGCAGCCGCTTTGGCTTCCTGGTGGAATCGTTCCCGGAATGTAGGGTCGCTGGAGAAAGTCTCCCGTAAGATTTTGATCGCAACATCCCGCTCCAGCATCCGGTCGTGGGCGCGGTACACCACGGACATCCCGCCACTTCCTAGCAGCTCCTGGAGTTGATATCGGTTGTTCAACAATACAGGTTCGGTCATTCCATGTCCGGATAGACGATATACAATGAGCTCCCAGACTCACACGCGCGGTATTACTTTTCTCCCGCTGGTTGTGTGGCACTTATCTGGGTTGATTTTACCATTACGCAGGATGGATAGCTCGGGTAAGTTGTCAGAATAGAGCAATTTCAGTTAGAATCAGCCCATTATGAAGTGCCTGGTCGCTTATAACCCAGCCGCCGGAAGATATCCATCTCGCCTCCTTGTTGAGCGAGCTGCCAGGGTTTTTATCGAATATGGCTGGGCTGTTAGACTGGAACAGACCCTGGATAGTGAGCATATCACCCGTCTGGCTCGCCAGGCAGCCCATTCCGGTGTGGATTACTTCATCATCGCTGGCGGCGACGGCTCAGTTAATCGGGCTGTCGCTGGTCTGGTTAATACGGACACTGCCCTGGGAGTCTTGCCCGCCGGCACTTCGAACGTTTGGGCGCAGGAGCTCGGGCTACCCGGATTGTCCTGGACACGCTGGATGGCTCTCGAAGAGAGCGGTCGCCGGCTGGCGCAGGCTCATATTCAAACCGTTGATGTTGGCACCTGCAATCAAATTCCATTTTTATTATGGGCAGGGATTGGGCTGGATGGATTTATTATTCATCGCATCGAACCGCGCCGCAGGTGGGAGAAACATTTTGCTGTACTACAATACGCGGCTTCTGTGGTGTGGCATGCCAGCTTCTGGCACGGCATGAATCTACGGGTTATTGTGGACGAAAAGCCGATCAGCAGCGGTCATTTCTTGCTGGCTCTCGTTAGTAATGTGCGTTTATATGCCGGCGGGTTAGCCGAGGTTTCGCCTTTAGCCCGCCTAGATGACGGATTAATAGATTTGTGGTTATTCGATGGTGAGACCTTGGGAGATGTTGTCCAACTAGCCTGGGAGCTTTTTTCAGGCAGCCATGTTCGCTCTGAAAAAGTTCAGAGGATACAGTTCTCCCACCTCAGGCTTGAGTCAGACTCTCGGATGTATGTGCAGATGGATGGTGAGCCCGCCGAATGGGATGGCAGTATTGAGATCTGCGTCAAGCCGCAAAGCTTGCGGATCATGGTTCCCCCACGCATCCTGCACGACCTGTTTTCCCAGGATGGTGGATAACACCGTATAATTAGCCAACCCATAGACTGGTGGTCGCAGAGCATAATTTAGCATGGCAAAAATCCTTCAATTTGTTCGCAAAGATCCAATCTTGCTCTTAATTGTTGCGATCCCGCTTGCTGCGCTGGCTGAATTCGCTCATTGGGGGGAGTTGTGGGTGTTTGCACTCTCAGCGTTGGGTGTGATCCCCATGGCGCGTCTCATTGGTTCATCGACGGAGGCGCTGGCTACATACACCGGTCCACGCCTGGGAGGGTTACTCAATGCGACCCTGGGCAACGCTGCAGAATTGATTATCACCATTTTCGCTATCCGGGCAGGATTGCTGGAGCTTGTGAAAGCTTCTATTACAGGTTCTATTCTGGGGAACCTGTTACTGGTCATGGGAATGTCGATGTTGCTGGGCGGACTTCGGAATGGCTGGCAGAGCTTTGACCGCCGTCACGCCTCCAATAATGCGATTTTGTTAACCCTTTCAGTGATAGCGCTGGTGATTCCCTCCTTGCTCAGCCATTACATAGGACCTGACGACAGCCTCGAAGTAGAAGCGCTTAGCCTGGGAGTGGCTGGGATCATGATCTTCTTGTATGCTCTGGGGCTGGTTTATAGCTATAAGGGCAAGAATCACCCGGTTGAGACACCGATGAAGGAAGTCCAGGTGGCTCATCATGCCCCTGCCTGGTCTTTGAGGACGGCGCTGATAATCCTGGCGGTATCCACGATAGGAGTAGCCTACTTGAGCGAGTTGCTGGTCGGGGCGGTTGAGCCAGTTGTGGCGATGTTGGGCGTATCTGAATTCTTCCTGGGTATTATCCTGATCCCTTTAATAGGCAATGTCGCGGAACACCTGGTCGCTGTCCAGGTGGCTATCCAGAACAAGATGGATTTGAGCGTCGAAATCTCGCTGGCATCCAGCCTGCAAATTGCCCTATTTGTCGCCCCGGTTTTGGTATTTGTCAGCCTGTTTATGGGGAACCCGCTCACCCTGATTTTTAACCAATTCGAGTTAATTGCCCTGATCGCAGGCGTGCTTATTGCAGCATTGGTCTCGTCGGATGGCGAATCGAACTGGTTGGAAGGCGCTGAGCT
The DNA here is from genome assembly GCA_041301185.1 of Anaerolineae bacterium. Lineage (GTDB taxonomy): Bacteria > Chloroflexota > Anaerolineae > Anaerolineales > UBA4823 > JAQBDA01. Next base: position 5,051 of record JBFYSV010000277.1, on the reverse strand, counting down.
GCTGGCTATTTACCTGATCTTGGGCCTGGCTTTTTTCCTGATCCCATAGGAAGAGAGGAGTGGGTCGGCTGTCCATGTTTCGCCGGTTGCTTAATTTTTGGGTGCTTGCCGGGGCTGGTGCAATTGCGATTGGCTTGTTGTGCCTGGTTATAATTCTCCTCTCGGCAATCCGACCCGATCCAGAGCCATCCAGCCCGGCAACGGCGGTATTGTATGTTATTCCCTATCTCTCCCCAACAGCGCCACCTGCAACGGCTACGGCAACGCCAACCGAGTTGGGACCAGAAGGGTCTGCACCCCCATCACCACCACCTGGAGAGGTGGCGATTGGTGCAGCGGTTCAGGTGACCGGAACGGGGGGCGATGGGCTGCGCTTACGCAACCAGCCAGGTTTACAATCTGAAGTGGAGTACCTTGGATTGGAAGGTGAGATATTTACGGTTGATGATGGTCCGATCCTGGCAGACAGTTATACCTGGTGGTACTTGATTGCACCTTACGACGAGACAGTTCGCGGCTGGGCTGTATCGAATTACCTGAAACCCGCACAAAATCCTTAAAACAGGTTTCAATTCTGACAGTCTGGTAACAGGATGGGCTTTTATGCGATTATGATTAACAGGATGAGCAAAGTTTTTTGGGGCAGTCACACCTCAGTGACAGGAGACATTTTACTTCGATGAGCGAATATAGACCATCCGGCATTACTGCTAATCGTCAGACCCGCGATCTTACCATCACCTGGAATGATGGTCATGTGAGCTGCTACTCCTTCTCTTTGCTACGCCATGCCTGCCCGTGTGCGGAATGCCGCGGGGGGCATGATAAGATGGGTTCTCAACCTGATCCGAACGTGTTTTGGATGGCGGACGAGGATACCCCGGCAACCCGCCTGCGGAATCTTGAAGCAGTTGGCACCTACGCCCTGACCATCGAATGGGAAGATGGTCATCATTATGGGATATACAACTGGAATTACCTGCGGGCGCTGTGTCCGTGCACCGATTGTCGTCCTGGAGTAGATCATGCTGGATGAATCGCTGGACGCGGTGTTCTCGATGGTTGAAAAGGCGTTTATGCGTCTCCAGGCGGGGGATGTATTAGTTTCCTGCCTGGAGAAGGACGATACCGCTCCGATGCAAAAGCTGGTGGAGGGGCTGGTGCTGGTTGGCCCGCAGAGCTTGAATGCCTTACGAGAAATTCGGGCAGAGGTGACCACCCGCAAGGTCGAATTTCAAGAGGAAATTGCCAGGGTATTTTCTAAAATGGAAGATGAATTGCATGTCCTTGGGGTGAACCTGGCAATACTCCCGGATCATATCTCGATACACAATCTGGAACCCAACAATTTCAATCACTTGCTGGGTCACCAAGGATTTCCAGACGATGCCTCTCAGGTCAAGTGTGCCAGGCTGCTCAACTCATCGAAAGAGATTATGAGCCAGCTGGCGCGCCAGATCCTTCTGTTGGATGAAGTTGAGCTCTATCTGGATGATTGGATCTGGGGGTTAATGTATCAGTCGGCTCACCAAATTGGGGCGGGTATTGTCCGCTCTGGCAAGCTGAAAAAGCAACTGCATTAAGCTATAAATAATCCCGTAAATTGTGCTCGACGGCGTATGCTGCTGCTTCAGCGCGGTTGCTTACCCCTAATTTCGAGAGTATGCTGCTGACATAATTACGCACTGTGCCTTCTCCGAGAAAGAGGGCTTTGGCGATCTCCCGGTTAGTTTTCCCTTCTGACACCAGTAAGAGAACGTGGCGCTCTTGCTGGGTCAGGGCAGAAAATGCAGACGCCTCTTCTTCTTTGGCTGCCTTACGGACTTCCTGGAAGATGCGCTGGGTCACGGCTGGGTCGAGCAGGGCTTCTCCGCGCCCTACGGCTTCGATTGCCCGCACCAGATCCTCTCCGCCAATCTGTTTCAATACATATCCAGATGCCCCAGCACGGATTGCTGAGAAAAGCATCTCATCCTCAGCATACGAAGTGAGCATAATCACCTTCGTATTTGGGTAGTTCTCAGAGATCTCCTCACAGGCTTCGATGCCAGAACCGCCTGGCAAGCGAATATCCATGACCACGACATCCGGTGTGTGGCTGGCAACGCGTTCCACAGCTTCACGAGCTGTGCTTGCCTCGGCAACTACTTCGAAGTTGGGGTGGCGATCGAGGAGCGATTTCAACCCCAGGCGAACTACTTCGTGGTCATCTACCAGTAAGATCCGCTGTTTTGTCACAAGTATTCTCTCCTTCGGCGGAGAGTATAGCTTATAGTTAGTGTCATGGCAAGGTCATGTCCATTTTATTCCACGGGCGGTGATTGGCGCCGGAAGTCAACAAATCGATAGCCAACACCCCGTTCGGTTAAGATATATTGAGGGTTAGAGGGATCCTTTTCCAGCTTCTTGCGCAAGTAGTTGATGTATAGTCGCACATAGTGGGGCTCATCCCGGTATTCGTAGCCCCATACTTTGGCTAAGAGCTGGTCGTGGGGGATAACCCAGCCGGCGTTTTGCACCAGGTGGTAAAGCAGGCGGTATTCAGTGGGGCGGAGCTGGACAAGCTCGCCATCAAGCCAGACCTCACGGCGGTCGAAATCCAATTTCAAGCGGTCATCCACAACGATCAATCCATGTGGAGCGCCTGCAGCCGCTTCAGTTCGCCGCAGAACCGCTCGCACCCGGCTGACCAGCTCGCGAGGGCTAAACGGCTTTGTGATATAGTCATCTGCACCCAACTCCAACCCGCGCACCCGGTCGTCTTCCTCCCCCTTAGCAGTCAGCATAATTACCGGCACCGAGCTGATCTCGCGCACCATGCGCAAAACCTCGAAGCCATCGATGTCTGGAAGCATCACATCCAGCAGTATGAGATCTGGCAGGCTGCTGCGCAGGCGATCGATAGCTTGCGTACCGCGGAATGCCTCTACCACCTGAAACCCATCGTGCTCCAGATTCAACCGGATGAAGCGCACCATCCGCTCTTCATCATCTACCACCAGGATCCGGCGATCGCGTAATCGGGTATCCATGGCGATTACTCCCGGACGAAGCCGATGATATCTTCTTCTTCTTTACCGACCAGAACTTCGATAAAGTTCAGACGTTCCACCGGCCAGTACACTGTGACGACATTCTCTGCCAGGTAGTGCAGGTCTTTGCCGTCCAGGCGGCGTGGATTATGTACTGCCACCAGGTTATCGCCTGGACCGGGCAGCTCATCCACTTCGCCGACCACGGGATCAGCGTTCTGGACGTGGAGGATAAGTGTGATTGGCACAAGCGCCTCCTTACGACCGGATAATTATCTCGATTTGAAACTTGCCCAGGGCGATTATATCGCCAGCGGTGAGCGGGAATGGCTCATAAGAGGGGATCTTCTCCCCATTAACCAGAGTCCCGTTGGCTGAGCCTAAATCTGACAAGCTGACGCTATCGCTCGTGACGCGTATCGTGGCGTGCAGCCTGGATACTCCACCTTCGTAAGCCCGGTAGGGCGTCAGATCTATGTCGGGCAAGATGGGCTGGGTTCCGCTCACCCTGCCGATGGTGAATTCTTCGCTGCCCTCCAGCGGTATCACCAGCCCGGTCTCGACGATTTTTAGGGCTGCTCGCGCGGTCGCAGCCTGTCCAGGCGGTACGTCCCGAGGTTCCAACGATACAGCCGTTGCAAGCCCGTCTTCAGGGTATTGCACCGTTTCTGTTGGGCTATTGGTTTGATATGTCAGTTGTGCACCACACGCGCTACAAAATAATGCCCCCACCAACTCTTGATTGTGACAAGCAGGACATAAGATCATGTTTCACCTACTTCGAAATCATCGATTGAAGTGAAGGCGTCGGCGCTGGCAGGCAATAATAAGGCACGGGTTCCATACTTGATATTCTTTTTCCCGGCTTCGCTGATGCTATCTCCGCGCTGGATATTCTCCGCTTCTCTCAATACGGAGCGAGCCAGTTCTACTTGCCCCTGGGCAAAGAGATTAGTTGCCAGGTTATTCAAATGCTGGGTGGCTCCTTGCACGTTGCCTTTGGCTAATTCCACGTTGGCGCGTTCCTGGATTCGATAAAGTGTCAGTCGGGAGAGGGCGTTCAGCATGCCGGTGGGAGGCGGCTCTGGAGACGGTTCAGATTGGACTGCGCGGAATAGTCTCAGACGGGTTACCGAAGTGGGGTTTGCCAAAGCCGGGATTTCCATCGCAATCTGCCCAGATGCCAAGGCGATCTGGGTTATGTCGGGAGGTAAGGGTGGTACTAAGAACTCAAAAACCACCGAGAGACTGCCCTCCATCGGGATGCTGCCCAATGGAATTGGGGAAAAAGTCTCCAGGGGTGATATCTCGGGTGCCAACCGGAAAGCATAGCGGATCTCGATATCTTTGCCGGCATGGAAATCGAAACGGACATTATCGGCGTAGGTGCGGCTCAAGCCATAAAACTTTTCTTTTAAGAAGCGGCGAATATCGCTTGCCCGGGCAATATAGGTGCTGGTTCCGCCGGTGCGAGAGGCGAGGTTGTCCAGGAAATGATCATTCCATTCTTCCCCGATTCCCAGGCAGCTAATCCCAACCCCGCGGGCGGCAGCCTGGTCTGCAATTTTCAAGCAATGCGCCTCATCCCCGTAAGTTCGACCGTCAGTCAGGAGAATAATATGATTGATGAATTTCTTGTTGTGATTCTCGCGAATCTCCAGGTATCCCGCTTCCAGGCCGCGAAAGATCTCGGTTGCGCCCCCAGATTGGATCATCTGTATCTTTGTCTCGATGGCAGCTCGATCCAGACGGCGATCGGAGGGAACAATTACTTCGGCGCGGTCACTAAACGTAACGATAGAAAGGATATCACCCGGTCGAAGCTGGCGGACAACCTCGATCGCAGTATTTTTTACCGTATCCATGCGCTCGCCTTGCATGGACGTGGAGCGATCCAGTACCAGGCACACATTTAGAGCAGAATTTTCTGTGGGGAGATCGGAAAGGGGAGCGGTCAGGTTAATCAGCGCATAAACCAGTTGAGACTCATTGATGATGGGTAATGTAGTGCGGCTGTAT
>JBFYSV010000272.1:0-2619 GCA_041301185.1 Anaerolineae bacterium | reverse complement strand
TGGAAATATTCAAATCCGCTTTGGAAAATGCACGTGTCAGCCAGACCGTCGATGAAAAGATCACTTTTTACCAAGCAGCAGTGAATGCTGTCCATGGATTATTCTTGGAAGATATGGGCGCGATCTGGGTCATGACTGAAAGGGAGCACCTCAACCAAGAGTATTTATCCTCGTTACTGTCTCTGTCAAAACTCTATCTGGCTAAAGGCCAGGAACAAAAGGCCATCCAGGCTTGCCAGCAGATGCTCATCCGGGATGCTTGTTACGAAGATGCATATCGCTTGATGATGCAGATATATGCTTCCTTGGGGGATCGCCCAGCGATCGTACGGCAATACCAAGCCTGTAAAGCAGCATTGAAAAATAAGTGGGGTATCTTGCCATCCCCAAAAACGGAGGAATTATTCCGCCAGCTTACGGAATAAGAATCATGGGCATGGTGGGAATGTTAGCTTATGGGATAGGGGACGAGTAGAAAATAAGGCCTTAATGGGGGAAAAAAGCGATTTTGAGGTCACTTTTGAAGCCACCTTTGAAGCCTGCTTTTGTGTAACATATGTCGATAATCCTTACACAAAAGAGGTGAAAACATGAAAAACGCTTTGACCCAATTGGCTCTGAATGTTCAGAAAATTGATCGCCGCCACATTCAATTCGTCCTTGCCTTGCTGACACTGGTCATGCTGGTCTTGGGCGCTGGCGCTCCGGAAGATGGAGGACATGTCGGGCATTGATCCTGCTGGCATCCATCCTGGCAGGTGGTCTGGCTGGCTTCTTCTATGCCCGTTGGCAGAAACATAGCTGGAGCATACCCTCCTTCCGTTATTTGTGGTTGATCTTCATTGCGTTCCTGCCGCAGTTCTTTGCCTTTTACCTGCCAGCCACCCGAATCTGGTATTCCGATAGTTTGGCGGCTCTCAGCCTGGTAAGTTCACAAATCCTGATATTGATTTTCTGCTGGCTCAACCGTCGCCTGGCCGGGATATGGATCCTGGCTTTTGGCACAGCATTAAATCTACTTGTCATTGTGGCAAACGATGGGTTTATGCCTATCAGTCCAGGAACCGCCGGCCACTTAGTTGCGCAAGATACACTACAGACTATTCAGGAAGGTGGTCGCTTCGGGTACGGAAAAGATATTCTGCTCTTGCCAGAAAACACTTCACTGGTTTGGCTTTCGGATCGGTTCCTGTTACCGGGGTGGTGTCCTTATCAAGTCGCCTTTAGTGGTGGAGATATACTGATCGCTGCAGGGGTGTTTTGGCTGATGCTGACGCAAGGACAACCACTAAAGGCTAAGTAGAAGTACAGGAAAGGAGAATCATCGATGATTACAAAGACACAAGTACAGCCACTCTCTATTATTTTACCAACAGTCAAGAGCATTGGCTGTGAACTCAACCGTCTGCTGGCCGCTGCTGTGGTGAACGATCGGTTTCAAAAACTGTTACTGGATCATCCGGAGAAGGCACTACAAGAAGGCTATCAGGGCGAGTCATTTTTCCTTACGCAACAGGAATATGACCTGGTGCTTTCCATTCGGGCGTGTACATTGAAGGACTTTGCTATTCAGTTGAAGCAAACCCTTGACAGTCATCATCAATACTCAATCGCAAACATATCTGTCTGACACCATCGATACATGCTCACCCGATGTCGCGGGGGTAGGGACACGGTGAACCCAAGGTTCACCGTGCCCCGCGCTTTGTGATGACGGTTAACATCAAATATGTTCAATAACATAGAGGAACAACTTCACAAGATCACGATGGGAGGAGGGGAGCAATCTGATTCCAGTTCGGAAGTTGGCGAAGACAGGATCGAACTGGAAGCCATTTTCCAGGCATTTTCTGATATGTTGTTTCGGATGGATCTGGATGGCAAGATTCTGGGCTATAAGGCGGGTAAGGCCTCTCTGTTATACACATCGCCAGAACAGTTTCTAGGCAAGCGCATACAGGATGTGCTGCCGGATGATGTGGGCAAACAATGCAGCCAAGCGTTGGATCGGGTTATCCAAACCGGCGAGGTGGCTTATGTTAAATACAAGCTTGGCTTGCCGGATGGTGATCGATGGTTCGATGCCCGGATGGTGAAAGCCGGGAAACAAAGGATTGTTGCCATCATCCGGGATATCACGGATCATGTTCAAAATCAGAACCGCATCCATACCCAACTCGATCGTCTGGCTGCACTGCGTGCCATTGATGCTGTCATCACATCAAGCTTTGACTTGAACTTGACACTTTCTGTCCTCTTGAGGCAGGTTATCAAGCATCTGAATGTCGATGCTGCTGATGTGCTGTTGTTCAACCCGGACAGGCGTTCGCTCGAACGTGTCGTTGGGTTTGGTTTTCAGGCAAACAAACCGCAAAAGAATGCCCTTCCCATCGGTCAGGGTTATGCTGGTCTGGCTGCGCTCAGGCGGGAAACAATCCGGGTTCTAGATCTGAAGAACAGGAATGAATTGGATGTAATCCAACCCTCTCACTTTTCCGGTGAAGATTTCGTTAGTTATTATGCGGTTCCACTGATCGCTAAGGGTCATGTCAAGGGTGTCCTGGAAATATTCAATCGCATTCCCCTGGTGCCGGATGACGAATGGAGTGATTTGCTGGC
>JBFYSV010000268.1:0-17616 GCA_041301185.1 Anaerolineae bacterium | reverse complement strand
CCGGCGTAACCCGCACCCAAACCTTTATGACCCTTAAGACGTACAAGATGGCTTACGGGGCCCCGCCCCGCTTGCCGGATTCCAGGCTGGGGTTCAAGCCTCCGCCTGCCGATTAGCCCGGATATTTGCCGGGCAGTTCCGGTTTTGCCGGTGGGATAAACAGAAAAAGGCGTTTTTCAGTCAGCTGCGGGAGGTGAACGTTGCGAGATGAGATTGGGGTTGAGCTGCGGGATGTGGTCAAGCGCTTTGATAACGTCACGGCAGTCGATCATGTTTCGCTGGAAGTTCGGGATGGCGAGTTCTTCTCACTGCTGGGTCCCAGCGGTTGTGGCAAGACCACTTCCTTGCGTATGATCGCCGGTTTTGAGATGCCCACCCTGGGGGATATCTTCATCAGGGGCGTGCCGCAGGGCTACCTGCCGGCATACAAGCGCCCGGTGAACACTGTGTTTCAGCACTATGCCTTATTCCCGCACATGACCGTCGAGCAGAATGTTGCCTTCGGCCTGGAGATGAGCAAGGTTCCCAAGCCAGATATCGCCCGCCGGGTCAAAGAAGTCCTGGACCTGGTGCACCTGACCGGCATGGATAGACGCCGTCCCAAGCAGCTCTCCGGCGGGCAGCAGCAGCGGGTCGCCCTGGCGCGCGCCCTGGTCAACCACCCCAAAGTGCTCTTGCTGGATGAGCCGCTGGGGGCGCTCGATCTCAAGCTGCGCAAAGCCATGCAGGTCGAGCTGAAAGCCTTGCAGACCCGGGTCGGCATTACCTTCATCTACGTCACCCACGACCAGGAAGAAGCCCTCACCATGTCGGACCGGATCGGCGTGATGGATCGGGGCAAGCTCTTGCAGGTCGGGGCGCCGCAGGAAGTCTACGAAGCGCCTCAATCCCGCTTCGTCTCGGACTTCATCGGCGATACCAACTACCTGGAAGGTCATTTGGTCGCCTTCCGTGGGGAATACTGCAAGGTGGCGGTTGAGCCGGGCATGCTCCTCTGGGCCAATAACACCCCAGATTTGCACCTGGATCAGCAGGTGACTGTGGCATTCCGTCCCGAAAAAATCTACCTGAACGCAGCTGAGCAGGAGGAGATGAATACCCTTAGCGGGGTGGTCCACGAAGTAGTCTATACCGGCTCGAACACCACTTACCATGTTGAGCTGCCCAATAGCACGGTATTGATGGTGCGCCAGCAGAATGTCGCCACCCTGCCCGATACGCGCTTCCACACCGGCGACCGGGTGGATGTCTCCTGGCCGATTGCTTCCTCCAAGGCCTTTGCCAATTGAACCGGGGAGACAGATCATGCTCAAAGCCCTGCGCCGCTACCCATCCCTGAATGCCTGGTTGCTGCTCGCACCCGCCACCCTGTGGCTGATGATCTTTTTTATTGCCCCGCTGTTCATCGTTATCGCCTACGGGTTTCTGGAGCGGGGCACCTATGGGGGTGTGATCTGGGAGTTCAACCCAGGTAACTTCGCCCGTGTCTTTGACTCGCTCTACCTGAACACCTTTTTCCGCTCGGTGTATATTGCCTTCCTGACCACCTGCTTCTGCCTGCTCATCGGCTACCCGTTAGGTTATTACATCGCCACCCGGCCTCCACATAAGCGTAATACCCTGTTGTTGGCGCTGATGATCCCTTTCTGGACCAATTTTCTCATCCGCACCTACGCCTGGCTGACCCTGTTGCGCACCAACACCGGCCTGATCAATGTCACCCTGATGAATCTGGGTATCATCAAAGATCCACTGCCCACCTTCGGCAATGATTTTGCCATCGTCCTGGGGCTGGTGTACGGCTGGCTGCCGGATATGGTACTGCCGATTTTTGCCGCCCTAGACCGGCTGGACCGCAGCCTGCTGGAAGCCGCCAGCGACCTGTACGCCCCCGGCAGGCGAGTCTTCCGGCGGGTGATCTGGCCGCTCTCGCTTCCTGGGGTCATCGCAGGCTCGATGCTGGTCTTCATCCCATCCCTGGGGGCGTTTGTCACCCCGGCCATCCTGGGGGGCGGGAAATCGCTCATGATCGGCAACGTCATCAGCAACCAGTTCCTGGCAGCCCACGACTGGCCTTTTGGATCGGCCCTCTCCACCCTGATGATGGGGCTGATGCTGGTTGCAACCCTGATCTATTTCCGCTCGACTGCCGGTGCGGGGAGGCGCAAATGACCACCATCCCGCAAGCTCAGGTAAGCCCAATCCGCGAGACGCGTGCCAGCCGCATCGCCCGCTGGCAGGCCAGGCTGGGCAGCACTGCCCTCTCGGTGTATGGTGTGATCGGGTACCTCTTCCTATACCTGCCGATCATCATCCTGGTGATCTTCTCCTTCAACGACTCGCGCTCGACCGCCCAGTGGAGCGGTTTCAGCACACGCTGGTATGGTGAGATGATCGCCGATGATCAGATCATCCTGGCATTGTGGAATAGCCTGTTCGTGGCAATCGTCTCAACCCTGATCGCCACGGTTCTGGGCACCCTGGCAGCTCTGGCGATGGAGCGCTACTCCTTCCGGGGTAGATTGATGATGGATGCCTTGCTCTACCTGCCCATCATCATCCCGGATATCGCCATGGCGATCATGCTGCTCATCTTTTTCAACGTGAGCGGGATCGGCTTTACCCCCTGGCAGCTGAACCTTTTTGGGCTGCGCATGGCAGTGCCATTCTCGGTCATCATCGGGCATGCCGCCTTCAATATCGCTTTTGTGGCAGTGGTGGTGCGCGCCCGCCTGGCGAATATGGACCCCGTGCTGGAGGAGGCCGCCCAAGACCTGTACGCCAATAGCTGGAAAACGTTCTGGAAGGTGACCCTGCCGATGATGATGCCGGGCGTGCTGGGTGGGGCATTGCTGGCTTTCACCCTTTCTTTGGACGAGTTCGTCATCACATTCTTCACCTCCGGGGCGGGCTTCAACACCCTGCCAGTGCGCGTGTTTAGCATGATCAAGAAGGGGGTTACCCCCAAGATCAATGCGGTATCCACTTTAATGCTTGTTTTTTCGCTGATGCTGGTGCTGATATCGCTGTTCTCCCGTAAGAAAGGAGGTGAAGATACCCCGGTCGACTTGAGCCTGTAACCCCGGTTACAGGTGACGAGCTACCCGTGGCTTGTTGCTGGCGGTGACAACCTGGAAACCGAGTAAGCAACCTCCCCCGGGTGAACTGGCAATCCGTTTTTGTAACCAAAGCTAAAGGAGATAAGATGAAAGGAAACGCCAACCTGATTTGGATCGCTGTGATCCTGATCGCCAGCCTGTTGCTGGCGGCATGCGGCGGCACTCCGGCGCAGACCGCTGCTCCACAGCCTGTCGCAACCGAAGCACCCATGCCAGCCGCGACGGAAGCACCTGCCGCGGGCGGGGTAGAGCCAGCAAAGCAAATCGTCATCTACAACTGGTCCGAATATTTGGACCCCGAGATCTACACCCTCTTTGAAGAAGAGTTCGGCATCAAAGTCGTTGAGGACAATTTCTCCAACAACGAAGAGCTGCTTGCCAAGCTGCAGGGCGGCGCTACTGGCTATGCCCTGATTGTGCCCTCCGATTACACGGTGAGCATCATGATCGAAGAAGGCCTTCTGGAGCAGCTCGATCACAACAATATTCCTAACCTTGCCAACCTGACCCCCACTTTCCAGGAAGCGCCTTATGATCCCGGCAACGTCTATTGTGCGCCGTACGATTGGGGCACAACCGGATTGGGATTCAACTCGGCGGATATGGACGCCCCCACCAGCTGGTCAATCCTCTTCGAGCCCGACCCAGAAGCGCCATTCTTCGGGCGCACCACCATGCTGGACGACACTCGCGAGGGCTTTGCTGCAGCCCTGGTCTACCTGGGTTACAGCGTCAACACCACCGATGAAGCTCAGCTGAATGAAGCCAAAGACCTACTGATCAAGGCGAAAGCCGGGCTGGCAGGCTATGATAGCGATACCTTCGAGGACCTGCTTGCCTCGGGCGAGAACCTGCTTGCTCATGGCTGGAACGGCGATTTCCTGGTTGCCCAGGAGGAGAACGAAGATGTCTCCTATGTTGTCCCTGAAGAGGGCGGCGTGATCTGGGTGGATAATATCTGCATCCCCAAGGGCGTCTCGCCTGAAGAAAAGCTGGCAGCCGAGATGTTCATCGATTTCATCCTGCGCGGCGACATCGGGGCGATGCTCTCCGAATATAACTACTACGCCAGCCCCAATGCTGCAGCCGAGGAGATCCTGGGTGAGGAGTTCACCGGCGACCCGGCGGTCTACCCGCCTGAAGAGGTCATGTCTCGCTTGCAGTTCCTGGAGCCAGTGGGCGAGGCCGAATCGACCTTCCAGCGCCTGTGGGATGAGGTGAAATCGGCGCAATAATCTCTTTTGCATGGTGTGGTGTGTGGCGCGTCATTCCCCTGGCGTACCACACCCACACCGCCTTGCCCAAAACTGGAGAAATCATCTGTATGTGGATTAACGGCAAATTCACCCAAGGCACCGCCACAGACCGGATTGCGATTATTAACCCTGCCACCGAAGAAGTGGTCGCAGACGTCGCCCGCGGCACGGTTCAGGACGCCCTGGCGGCAGTCCAGGCTGCCAAAGACGCCCTCCCCGAGTGGAAGCGCACCCCTGCCAACCAGCGGGCGCAGATGCTGCACCGGGTGGCTGCCAATATGCGCCAGCACCACGCTGAGCTGGTCCGCCTGCTCACCCAAGAAGAGGGCAAGCCCCTCCCCGAAAACGAAGAAGAGATCTGGTGGGCTGAGGAGACCTTCGATTATTACGCCGAGTTGGCTCGCCACCAGCGCGGGCTGGTCATCCCGCCCGGCGACCCTGGGCAGTTCAATTTCGTGCTGCGCGAGCCGTGGGGGGTGTGCGCCTTGATCGTGCCCTGGAATTACCCGATCCTGCTCCTGGTCTGGAAGCTAGCGCCCGCCCTGGCAGCCGGCAACACCGTGGTCATCAAGCCCTCCAAACTGACCCCGCTGACCACCCTGCGCATCGCCGAGGTCGCCCTGGCGCACCTCCCGCCGGGCGTGGTCAACGTCATCACCGGTTACGGGCCGGAAACCGGCGAGGCGCTGGTGACTCACCCGGACGTGCGCATGATCGCCGTGACCGGCTCGCTGGAAGTTGGGCAGCATATCGCCTCCCTGGCAATGCCATCCATGAAGAAGCTGCACCTGGAGCTGGGCGGTAAGGATCCCATGGTGATCGCCCCGGATGTAGAGATCGATACCGCCGTCAGCGCCTTGTCTTATGCCGCCCTGATCAACACCGGTCAGGTGTGCACCAGCACCGAGCGGGTGTATGTCCACGAGAGCATCTTCACCCAGTTCACCGAGGAGCTGGCAGATTTTGTCAGCAAGCTGCGCCTGGGGAATGGCCTGGAGGAGACCACCGATATCGGCCCTATGATCCGGGATCGCTTCCGCCAGACAGTGGAGGGGCAGGTGGCAGAAGCAGTGCAGGCCGGGGCGCGGGTGGTCACCGGCGGGGTGCGACCGGCGGGCTTTGAGCGCGGTTTCTTCTACCAGCCCACTGTGCTGGTGGATGTCGACCATTCCATGCGCCTCATGCAGGAAGAGACCTTTGGGCCGGTCATCCCGCTAATGTCCTACCGTGATTTTGACCAGGCGATTGCCCTGGCGAACGATAACCCGTATGGTCTGGGTGCCTCATTAATGACCCACGACGCCCGCCTGGTCAAGCGCTTCTTCGAAGAAGTCCAGGCTGGTACGGTGTGGATCAATGACCCGCTCACCGATAACTTTGCCGGTCCGTTTGGTGGGATGAAGATGAGCGGGCTGGGGCGCGAGCTGGGCCAGGAAGGCCTGGATGAGTTCACCCAGGTGAAGCATGTCCATTGGGATATCGAAGGTGGTATGAAAGACTACTGGTTCCCTTACGGGAAAGAATAGGGAGTATAAAATGCGTGCCATCGTTTTAGGTGGGGCTGGCGCAGTCTGCCGGGAGACGACTCGCGACCTGGCTGCGTATAGCAATTTCGAGCAAATCGTGGTGGCCGACGCCAACCAGGTTGCCCTAGAGCGATTGCTGGCATCGATCGGCGACCGTCGACTAAAGCCGTTATCTTTTGACGCCAATGACCGCCCGGCCATGCGCCGCCTGTTCCGCGATTTCGATATCGTCGTCAATGGCCTGCCCTTCCGCTACGACCTGGATGTGAACCGGGCGTGCGTGGAGGTGGGCGTCAATGGCCTGGATCTCTCCAGCAGCGACCCCCAGTTTGAATTGCACGAAGCAGCGCTGGGCAAAGGCATCCTCTTCGTACCGGGCGTCGGCGCCACTCCTGGCATCACCAACATGATGGTCCGCCGGGCGATGGACCATATGGATCGCATGCAGCAGGTGGAGATTTATTTTGCCGCCTTTCGTTGCCTGGCGCCTGCCCCGGGTTTGCTGCAAACCACAATGTGGGAGTTTGACCCGGAAGAAGAAGCCCGCCAGGAGGTGTATTTTGAGGATGGTGCCTGGCATCCCACGCCGCCTATGTCAGGGGGTGTGAAGGTGCGTTTTCACGACCAGATCGGCGAGCAGATGGTGTATTACGTGCCCCATGACGAAGCCTACACCCTGCCGCGCTCATTTACTGAGCTGCGCCGGGCTGCTGTGCGAGGCTGTTTCCCACCCCACGTGATGCAGGTGATGAGCGCCATGATGCAAGCTGGCCTTATTTCCAGCCGGGTCGTTACCGTCGGGGGAGACACTTATCCAAGCCGGGAGGTCGTCCGGCGCATGTTGCAGGAAAGCCCCGTTTCCCGGGAGAATACCGTCTGGGCATACGGCCTGGTGGTTGAGGTGAGCGGTCTTCGTGACGGTCGCCAGGTGCACTGTACGTATCGTACTCACCACCCACCTGCCAGCGAGTGGGGAGGCGAGGCAGCCTATTACAAAAACGTTGGCATCCCGCTATCGATTGGAGCGCAGCTGATCGCCAATGGAGAAGCGCTGGTTCTGGGTGTGCAGCCCCCGGAGCTGGCTTTGCCGGTAGCGCCTTTCTTCCAGGCGCTGGCATTGCGTGGGATCACCGTCGAGGAGACGATCGTCGAGGCAGGCACCCTAGCCTGAAAGTTTCCAACCATTGAAATTGAAGTTAAACCTATCTAAACCAGGAGAATTATATGGCTCTACAAGGCGAACGTACCCGAGCGTTATATCAGAAAGGCAAGCAATACATCCCCTATGGCGTCAATTCCAATTTCCGCTACTGGGGCGAGGAAGACTCGCTGGTCATCCAACACGGCCAAGGTGCCTACATCTGGGACGTGGACGAGAACCGTTACATTGATTATCGTCTGGGTTTTGGTCCGGTGTTAATTGGCCACAACCACCCCTACGTCTCTGAGCGCGTCCGCCAGGCGCTGGGAGATGGCAATATCTTTGCCTGGATGACGCCGCGTGAGGTGGAGCTGGCTGAGCGCATCTGCCGCCTATGCAAGGTGGACAAAGTCCGCCTGGCGAACTCCGGCACCGAGGCCTGCATGCATGCCCTGCGCATCGCCCGCGCCTACACCGGGCGGGAGAAATTCATCAAGTTCGAGGGTCATTACCACGGCATGAACGACTACCTGCTGTTCAGCACCGCCTCATCGCAGAAGGCTGCCCTTGGCTCCCGGCGCAGCCCCATCCCTCAGCAGGTCTCCTCCGGCATTCCCTTGAGAATCCGCGACTATGTCTATACCCTGCCCTTCAACGATTTCGAAGTGCTGGAAAACACCGTCAGGGCGCACTGGGGCGATATCGCCGCCATCATGTTCGAGCCGATGATGGGCAACACGGCAGGCATCCCCCCCGCTCCTGGCTTCCTGGAAAAAATCCGCCAGCTGTGTGACGAGTATGGCATTGTGATGATCATGGATGAGGTCAAGACCGGTTTCCGCCTGGGGAAGGGCGGTGCCCAGGAGCACTTTGGCATCCAGGCAGACCTGGTCACTTATGCCAAGGCGCTCGGGAATGGCTTCCCCATCGCCGCCATCGCTGGGAAGGACGCAGTCATGATGACCGTCCACCCCGGGCAGGTCTCCCACGGCGGTACCTACACCGGCAACGCGATCGGCACCGCGGCTGCCCTGGCGGTGCTGGATTTGATCGAGAACGAGCCGGTCCACGAGCGGATCATCGCCAATGGCAAGCGCCTGATGGAAGGAATTGACGGCATCCTGACCCGGGCAGGAATCCCGCACTGCATGCTGGGCCTGCCGTCCATGTTCGGCTATGCCCTGGGCACCGACGTGCCGCCGACAGATTTCCGGGGCTACCTGGATACGGATCGTACCCTGTACACCGATATCGGCTATGCCCTCATCCAGCGCGGGGTCATGCCCGATGCGGACGGGCGTGAGCCGTGGTTCATGTCTTACAGCCACGACTCGACCGTGATCGACGAGACGCTGAGCATCTACGAAGATGCCGTGCGGGAGGTCGCCAAGAATTATCGCGGCTCGCCAGAGCCGGAAGTGGAAGTTGTCGAGTAGGTCATCCGTTGGGGCGTCGCCTTCCTGGAACGCCCCTCAAGCTTGTCTTCAGGAGTGACGGCATGCGAAAATTATGGATTAATGGGCAGGAAGTCGATGGCTCGGAGGGGACCCAGGTCGCCATCGACCCGGCTACGGAAGAGATCATTGCGGAATACGCCTGGGGCGGCACTGCTGAGGCAGACCAGGCGGTGGCTGTCGCCAAGGCTGCCTTCGATGGCTGGCGGCGCACCCCGGCGGGGACGCGTGCCGAGATGCTGCACGAGATCGCCCGCCGCATGCGCCAGGAGCAGGAGAGCCTGGCGGTAGACCTGACCCGCGAGACAGGCCGCGCCTTGCGCAAGAACCGGGGCTACGTCGAGTGGTCTGCCCAGTGTTTTGATTATTATGCCGAGCTGGGGCGCCATTCCCGCGGCCGGGTCATCCCCTCCCCTGAGGCCAGCCAGCTCTCGCTGGTGCTCAAGGTCCCGCTGGGAGTGGTGGCAGCCATCGTGCCCTGGAACTACCCTCTGCTGCTCCTGGTGTGGAAGCTGGCTCCTGCCCTGGCAGCCGGGAATACGGTAGTGATTAAACCGGCAACTTATACCTCCTGGGTTACCCTGGGCTTTGCGCGCCTGTTCGACCACCTGCCGCCGGGCGTGGTCAATATCGTCGCCGGCTCCGGGCGCCTGGTCGGCGACCACCTGGTGCGCCACCCAGATGTGCGCATGGTCGCCTTCACCGGCAGCACCGAGGTCGGGCAGCACATCATGCGCATGGCGGCTGACGATATGAAGCACATCCACCTGGAGCTGGGCGGCAAGGACCCGCTCATCATCTGCGCCGATTCCGACCTGGAAGCCGCCTGCCGGGCGGCAGTCTGGGGCGGCTTTCTCAATGCCGGGCAGGTGTGTACCTCGGTGGAGCGGGTATATGTCGAGCGGGTGGTCTTCAGGGATGTGCTCGACCGGGTCAAGGCGCTGGCTGAGGGGCTGGTGGTGGGACCCGGCATGGACCCGCGCAGCGAGGTGACCCCCATGATCCGCCCCGAGGAGCGTGATAAAGTCCACCAGCAGGTGATCTCTGCCCAGCAATCCGGCGCCTTGATCGTAACCGGCGGGCGCAAGCCAGCCTCCCAGCCGCGCGGTTATTTCTACGAACCCACGGTCTTGACCGGGGTCAGCGAGGATATGCGCGTCATGCGCGAAGAGACCTTCGGCCCGGTCTTGCCGGTGATCGCCGTAGATGATTTCGACGAGGCGTTGCGGCGCTCCAACCAGTCGCAGTACGGGCTGGGAGCGACCCTGTTCACCAACGATGCCCGCAAGGTGAAGCAGTACATGGAGCAGATCGAGGCCGGCAATGTGTGGGTCAATGACCCGATTGTCGATAACCTGGCGGGTCCATTCGGGGGGATGAAGCGCTCTGGCATCGGCCGCGAGCTGGGCGAGGAGGGCTTCGAAGAGTTCCTGGAAACCAAGCACGTCCATTGGGAGATCGAGCCGGGCATCAAGCCCTGGTGGTATCCCTGGGAATAATCTCATTGTGGGTGTTTGGGCGGGTATCGCCCGCCCAAACACCCACACTCCCAACAAACTGGTTAAGAACCAATCAAGGAGAATCGAGCTATGCGTATAACCGTATTGGGTGGGGCGGGAAAAATGGGTTGCATCAGCGTGCAAGACCTGGTCAACGATTCCCGGGTTGACGAGGTGGTGATCGCCGATATCGATATGCAGCAGGCGCAGATCGTCGCCGACTATCTGAACAGCCCTAAAGTGAGCCTCCAAAAAGTAGACCTCAACGACCAGCCGGGCTTCGTTGCCAGCCTGCGCGGCTCCCAGGCCCTGGTCAATGCCACCATTCGCCATACCAACCTGCGGGTGATGGAAGCCTGCCTGGCGGCGGGTGTGCATTACACCGATATGGGCGGTCTGTTCTTCGTCACTCGCCAGCAGCTCGAGCTGCATGACCGCTACGCGGCTGCCGGGCTGAGCGCTGTGCTGGGGATGGGTTCTGCGCCGGGGGTGCCCAACATTCAGGCGCGCTACGCCGCCGACCGGCTGGACCGCATCGAATACATCCGCATCTACGACGGCATCCTGCCGCCGCCCACTGACGAGCCCCTCTTCACCTATTCCGTCCCCACCATCGTGGACGAGCTGACCCTGGAGCCGATGGTTTTCGAGGCGGGGCGCTTCGAGGCCCGCCCGCCGCTGACCGGCTTTGAGGATTACTGGTTCAGCCCGCCGATTGGCTTGCTGCCCATGCACTACTCCCTGCACTCAGAAGTGGCAACCCTGCCGGTTACCTATAAAGATAAAGGCGTGCAGGAGTGCTTCTTCAAGATCAACTACTGGGGCATGGCGAAGGAAGTAGTGGAGAAGATCAGGGTTCTAGTCGAGTTCGGCTTCGATAGCCGCCAGCTGGTGGAGGTGAATGGCGTTCAGATCGCCCCGCGTGACTTGATGGTGGGCATGCTCTCTGGTTACGTGCCGCCCATCACCACCTTCCTGGAACCGCCGACCCGCAAGCCGCCGGATTGGAGCAAGGAGATCGTCACCGAGGTGCGCGGTGTCAAGGACGGCAAACCAGTAATCTACCGCCTGGGCACCCTGACCGTGAAAGGCGCCCTGCCAACCGGGGTTGCCCCGGCTGTGGCGGCGGTCTGGCTGGCCCAGGGGCGCATCCCGCCCGGCGTCTACCCTCCCGAGGCGGTCATTGACCCGGAGCCTTTCTTCAAAGAGCTCGAGACGCGCCAGATTGTCACCCAGGTTACCGTGACGACACCGGTTTAGACAGGTTATCTTATGGCGAATTTCCAACAACTATTCAACTTCATCGGCGGCGACTGGCAGGCCTCAACCAGCCAGCAATGGCTGGATATCCACAACCCTGCGACGGGGCGCGTGCTCGCCCAGGTGCCGCTCACCTCGCCGTCTGAGGTGGATATGGCAGTCCGGGCGGCTTCCCGGGCTTTTCAAAACTGGCGGGATACGCCTCCGCCCGAGCGCATCCAGTACCTGTTCGAGCTGAAAAACCTGCTTGAATACGAGTTTGATGACCTGTCGCGATCGATCGTCGAGGAGAACGGCAAGACCCTCAAAGAAGCCCAGGGCGAGATGCGCCGGGCGATTGAGAACGTAGAGGTGGCCTGCGGTATCCCGAAGATGATGCAAGGCGGCATCCTGGAGAATATCGCCGCCGGAATCGACGAGTATGTCCTGCGCCAGCCGGTGGGGGTATGCGCCATCATCGCCCCGTTCAATTTCCCAGGGATGATCCCGTTCTGGTTCCTGCCGTATGCCCTGGCGTGCGGCAATACCGTGCTTGTCAAGCCTTCCGATCGCACACCCATCACCATGCAGAAAGTGTTCCGCCTGCTGGAGCAGGTTGCCTTCCCGCCGGGTGTGGTCAACCTGGTCAATGGGGCGGCGGAAACGGTCAACGCCATTCTGGATCATCCTGGCGTCGCTGCAGTGAGCTTCGTCGGCTCTACCAAGGTGGCGCGCCATGTCTATACCCGCGGCGCGGAAACCGGTAAGCGCGTCCAGGCGCAGGGCGGGGCGAAGAACCCCCTGATCATCCTGCCGGACGCCGACCTGGAGATGACCACCCAGATCGCCACGGACAGCGTCTTCGGCAATGCCGGGCAGCGCTGCCTGGCAGCCTCCCTGGTCGTCACGGTGGGGGACAAAGCGCGCAAAGACTTCACCCCCGCCCTGGTGGAAGCTGCGGAGAAGCGGGTGGTCGGCTATGGGCTGGAGGATGGCGTTCAGATGGGTCCGGTCATCTCCCCGCAAAGCAGAGCCCGCATCCAGGGTATGATCCACAAAGGCCTGGCTGAAGGCGCTCACCTGCTGGTGGATGGGCGCTACACTCAAGTCTCAGGTTATGAAACGGGCTATTTCTTGCGTCCCACTATCCTGGACAACGTCCCGCCCAGCGGGGAGGTCTTCCGCACCGAGATCTTCGGGCCGGTGATGGGCTTGATGCATGTCTCTGACCTGGATGAAGCCATTGCCCTGGTCAACAGCGCCGCCTATGGAAATATGGCTTGCCTGTTCACCAACAGTGGAGCGGCGGCACGCAAGTTCCGCCATCAAGCCCAGGCTGGCAATATCGGCATCAATATCGGTGTGGCGGCGCCGATGGCATTCTTCCCGTTCAGCGGCTGGAAGGAAAGCTTCTTCGGCACTCTGCACGGGCAGGCAGACCACGCGGTGGAGTTCTACACCCAGACCAAAGTGGTCATCGAGCGCTGGCCCAAAGAATGGTCGCGGCAATTCTGAGATTCAACCACAGAGTACACAGAGAGCACAGAGAAAGGTACTTCAACCAAAAAATTAGCATTTCGGTACTTCAGGGAAGTAATGGAGGTGTTCGGGCGAGCGCCGCTGGCTCAAACACGCCCTCCTCCCAGCAGCCGTCGGGTACTACCTTACTTGATTCTTCGTGCCTTTGAGACTTCGTGGTGATGTTTTCCTTTTTGGGTGAGCAGGGTCAATGACTGAAAAATATATCCTCGCCATCGACCTCGGCACGGGCGGGCCAAAGGCAGGGGTGGTTGATGCCGCCGGTCGCGTCATCGCCAGCGCCAACCAAACCACTACCCTATGTTTTCTACCCGGGGGTGGGGTGGAGCAGGATCCGCACGAATGGTGGCAGGCGGTCTGCCAGGCTGCCCGCCGCGCCGTGCGCCTGTCTGGCATCCTGGCGGAGGCGATCCAGGCGGTATCCTGCACCACTCAGTGGTCGGTGGTCGTCCCCGTAGATAGCCACGGCGAGCCGCTGATGAACGCCGTCCACTGGCTGGATACCCGCGGCGCCCCCTATAATCAAGCCATCACGCGCGGCTTTCCATCGGTGGAAGGCTACGCCCTGGGCAAGCTCGTCCAGTGGGTGCGGCGCACCGGGTTCCCGCCCACCCATTCCGGCATCGATTCCCTCGGGCATGTCCTCTTCATCCAGCACGAGCTGCCCGAGATCTACCGAAAGACGGATAAATTCCTGGAGCCGATGGATTACCTGACCCTGCGCCTGACCGGGCGCTGTGCGGGCTCGTTGTGCACGGTCTTTCCCTTCTTGCTCACCGATATCCGCCACCCGGAACGGCTTAGCTACGATCCCTGGCTGGTGAAGGCTTGCGGGGTGGATCCCAAAAAGATGCCGGAGCTTTTGCCGGTGGATGGGGTGGTGGGGCCGGTTCTGCCTTCCGTGGCAGATGAGCTGGGCATTTCCCGCCAGGCGCTGGTGCTGGTACCCGCCAATGATAACCACACGGCAGCCATCGGCAGCGGCGCAGTGGCGGATTATGATAGCGTGCTGGTCCTGGGCAATTCCGGCTACCTGGCAGGGCATGTCCCTTTCAAGAAGACTGATATCATGCACGCCCTGACCACGATCCCCTGCCCGCTGCCGGGCAAATACCTGATCATGGCAGAGCTCGGAAATACCGGCAAGGTTTTGGAGTCATTCTTGTATAACCAGCTCTACCCGCAGGATGTCTTCAGCCTGGGCGATCTGCCCGAGGATGTGTTTGCCCGCCTGGATGATGCCGTCGCCGGGGTGCCCGTTGGCAGCGGGGGGGTTCTCTTCTTGCCCTGGTTCAACGGCAGCATCTCGCCCAGCATGGACCACCTGGCGCGGGGAGGCTTTCTCAATCTCTCGCACCAGACCCGCCGCGAGCACCTGAGCCGGGCTGTGCTGGAGGGCATCGCCTTCAACTGGCGCTGGCTGGTGGAGGCTGTCCAGCCGTTCATCGGGCGGAAGTTCACCCATCTGCGCCTGGCTGGCGGCGGAGCCCAGTCGGATGCCTGGGCGCAGATCATAACCGATGTGCTGGGCATCCCCATTCACCAGATGGCAGAGCCGCGTTTAACCAACGTGCGCGGGGCGGCATATCTGGCAATGGACCGCCTGGGCTGGCTGCCACTCGAGTCCATCCCGCAGCGGGTTGAAGTTGCTCGCGTGTTTGAGCCCCTCCCGCAAAACCGGGAGGTGTACAATAAGCTGTACCAGCAGTTCCGGGCGAGCTTCAAGACCCTGAAACCTATCTTTCACGCCCTGAACCGTTCCTGACCCTGGATAACCCACCTTCCCCCGAGACCTTAGTTCAATTCCTTTGCACTTCTCCGTGCGCTCTGTGTCTCTGTGGTGAACAAAAAAGGAGATTTCATGGACTCAAATCAAGCAGACGACCTATCCCTCGAAAAAGTGCTCGGCGACATGCACCCCTATCGCCAAAAATTGACCACCTACGACCGCCTGCCCCCCACCGGGCGCGACACAGCGGAGCTCCTGGCTGAGCTGTCTGCCATCGCTGCCCAGGAAGACCAGCTCTGGGAGAGCGGGCAGGTCTCGGGCACGATCTACCACGGCGGCAAGGGGCATTATGCCTTCTTGAATAAGGTTTTCAGCCTGTTCTCGCACATGAACCTCTTGCAGCGGGATATGTGCCCCAGCGGGACGAAGTTCGAAGGCGAGATCATCTCCATGGTTGCCAACGTGCTCAACGCCCCGGCGGTCAAGCAATATAACCCCCAGGACGAGGTATGCGGCGTGGTCACCTCCGGCGGCAGTGATAGCATCCAGTGCGCCATGCTGGTCTACCGGGATTGGGCGCGGGCAGAGAAAGGCATCACCCAACCCGAGATGGTTGCCCCGGCTACCATTCATCCCGCATTTGAGAAAGGGGCGCATTACTTTGGCATCAAGCTGGTGCGCGTGCCTGTCGCAGGTGATTACCGGGCAGACGTGGCTGCCATGCGCCTCCAGATCAACCCCAACACAATTGCTATCGTTGGCTCGGCGGGCAACTACCCGCACGGCATCATCGATCCGCTGGAAGAGCTCTCCGACCTGGCACTGGAGCACGGCATTGGCTTTCACGTGGATGGCTGCCTGGGTGGTTTTATCCTGCCCTGGATCGAGAAGCTGGGCTACCCCGTCCCACTCTTCGATTTCCGCCTGCCGGGTGTGACCTCCATGTCTTGTGACACCCACAAGTGGGGTTACACCCTCAAGGGCACCTCGGTGGTGCTCTACCGCAATCCCAAACTGCGCCGCTACCAGTTTTACACCACCTCCGAATGGGCTGGCGGGATGTATATCTCGCCCACCTTCCAGGGCAGCCGCTCTGCCGGACTGAGCGCGGCCGCCTGGGCGGCAATGGTCGCCATCGGCGAGGAAGGCTACCTGGAAACTACCCGGGGTATCATGGCTGCTGTGGATAAAATCCGCCTTGGGATCGCATCCATCCCAGAGATCAAGCTCATCGGGGACACCACCTTCGTGATTGGGATGACTTCAGACGAGGTGGACATCTACCATGTCAACGATTACCTGCGCATGAAAGGCTGGCGTATGAACGGGTTGCAAGATCCGCCCGGCTTCCATTTCTGCGTGACCCTGCCGCAAAGCCAGCCCGGCATTGCCGAACGTTTTGTGGCAGATTTGCGGGATGGCGTGGCTTACGCCAAAGACCCGCCCCGTCCAGCACCGGTCAGCGGGGCGGTGTACGGGCTGGCCAGCAGCCTGCCCGGACAGATGATGCTTAAGGAAATGCTGCTGTACGTCCTGGATGAGATGTATGCCCTGTAAGCCCTCGCTCCCTGAGGGTTGAGATCGGCGGGCGCAACCGGACCTGGTTGCGCCCGCCTTGCATTATTGTAAAGCAATAATGTTTTATGATTTTACAAATTTGTCAGGTATTGTTGTATTGGGGGTGAGTTTGATTTATCATAGGGGATAAAGATACAAGTACACGATAGGGGTGACCTTATGAATGAAACACGCTCATTATTCCGTTGGCGGGGCATGCCATGCTGGCGCAATTTCGTCTTGTTTGGTTTTATCAGCCTGCTGCTGATCTCGCTTTGCCTGCCCGCCTCCGGGCAGGTTCGTGCCCAGGCAGTGTGTTTCACCCTGGTCGATCGCCAGTCCCACTCCTTATCCGGCGTGGTCAACAGCTACTACCCAGGGGTCGCCAGCGCCGCCTCGGGCGCAAACCAGATCAGCCTGGGACCCGGGCGCGGCTCCGGTCAGTCGATTCAAGTGGGCGACCTGCTCCTGGTCATCCAGATGCAAGACGGGCTGTTTGATTCCTCGAATAACGTAGCGTATGGCGACGGCGGTTCCTCTGGCAGCGGCTATACAGATGCCAGCAATGTTGGTCGCTACGAGTATATTGTCGCCGACTCGGTTGTCAGCTTTGCCAGCGGTGGTAGCCTGACCCTGCGCGGCGAGGGATCCGGGCAGGGCTTGCTGAATACCTATTCGCATTCGAACTCCGAGTCAGCTCACGGGCAGCAGCGCTTCCAGGTAGTGCGGGTAGCCGCCTATCTGGATATCGTCCTGTCAGGTAACCTGACCGCCAGCTCGTGGAATGGCGCTACCGGCGGCGTGGTTGCCGTCGAGGCGGTGAATATGCTGGATTTCTCGTCCAGCTCGATCAATGTGACCGGTCAGGGATTCCGCGGCGGCAGCACCCGCAAGCTGGACGGCGATGGCGCCCTTTCCTATGAAGATTATCGCACCCAATCTCTTCTGCAAGCCAATGGCGCTAAGGGCGAGGGGATGGTAGGAGCCCCGCGTTACGTGTATTTCAACGGTGATCTGGTGGATACGGCTCCCCCTGCCGGCACAGATGGCTATCCGGAAGGCAGCCGCGCCCGCGGCGCGCCGGGCAACGCCGGCGGCGGCGGCACGGACGGCAATCCCCTCACCAACCACGAGAATTCCGGCGGTGGCGGCGGTGGGAACGGCGGCACCGGTGGTCAGGGTGGCTATTCCGCCTATTCTTCCCTGGATACCGGCGGACGCGGCGGGGCTGCTTTTGCTGAGGCAGACCCTGGTCGGCTGCTGCTGGGCGGGGGAGGCGGTTCGGGCGTCACGGATGATGGAACGGGTACCCCTTCGGGCGGGTTAGCCAGCAGCGGCGCAGCGGGCGGCGGGATCGTCCTGCTGCGCGCCGGCACCATCAACCAGTCTGGCGGGGTGCTGCCTGCCCAGAGCATCTCTGCCAATGGCACCAGCGCCGGCGCGGTCTTGAATGATGGAGCCGGGGGCGGTGGTGCGGGCGGCGCCGTGGTGGTCGTCGTCGATGTTCCCGACCTGATGGCCGATCTGACCATCAGCGCCCGCGGCGGCAACGGCGGC
>JBFYSV010000265.1:0-20001 GCA_041301185.1 Anaerolineae bacterium | reverse complement strand
CCGGCTGGCGGATGGCTCCTATCAGATCGATTATGATGCGCTCTCGTCCACGATCAACGACCAGACCCGCATGTTCATCCTGTGCAACCCGCACAACCCGGTAGGCCGGGTGTTCCGCCGGGATGAGCTGGCTCGCCTGGCGGAGATCTGCCTGCAGCGCGGCGTGATCATCTGCTCGGATGAAATCCACTGCGATCTGGTGTACAACGGCTGCCAGCATATCCCCATCGCTTCCCTGGACCCGGAGATTGCCCGCAATACCATCACCCTGATGGCACCCAGCAAAACCTTCAACGTCCCCGGCTTGCAGTTCTCCTTTGCCGTCATCCAGAACACCGACCTGCGCAAAAAATTCATGAAATCTGGCAGAGGTCTGGCGGGTTGGATCAATACCCTGGGCTGGGTGGCTGCCCAGGCGGCTTACCAGGACGGGCAGGAGTGGCTGGAGCAGGTGTTGGCTTACCTGCAGGCCAATCGTGATTTCCTGTTCGAAACCGCGCAAAGCGAGCTGCCCGGGATCAGCGTGGTAAAACCCGAAGCCACTTACCTTGCCTGGCTGGACTGCCGCAATTCTCCCGCCTTGAATGAGGTGGATGGAAAACGCGATGCGCACAAATTTTTCCTGGAGCATGCCCGGGTGGCGTTGAGCGAGGGAGCGATGTTCGGGGCAGGGGGCCAGGGCTTTGTGCGCCTGAATTTCGCCTGCCCGCGCAGCCGGCTTGAGGAAGCTTTAGAGAGGATGAAGCAAGCGCTAAAGTGATCGCCGGGCAGTGATTGGCTACCCGGCGATCAGGTGGGTTACTCGTAGCGCAGCGCTTCGACTGGCTCCAGGCTGGCGGCGCGGTTTGCCGGGTACAGCCCGAAGAATAGCCCTACTGCGGTGGAGAAGAGAGTCGCCAACAAGATCGTGTCCAGACCGATGGCGGGGTTGATTGCGGCGTTGTTGGCGGCCGCGATCTGACCGACGGCAAAAGAGATGGCCCAGCCCAGTGCAATCCCGATCACGCCTCCGATCAGGCTGAGCACCGACGATTCGGTCAGGAATTGCACCAGGATATCCACGCGCCGCGCCCCCAGCGCTTTGCGCAGACCGATCTCCCGGGTGCGCTCGGTCACTGAAACCAGCATAATGTTCATGATCCCGATCCCGCCGACCAGCAGCGAGATGGCAGCAATGCCTCCCAGGAAGATGGTGAGAACGCCGGTGATGGTGCTGGCGGTATCCAGGAAGTCTTGCTGGGTCAGGAGGGTAAAGTCGTCCGCGCCGATGGCTGTGCGGTGGCGGGCGCGCAGGATTTGAGCGATCTCTTCCGCCGCCTGGGGCACGCTCTGGGCGCTGGCAGCCTGGACCAGCAGCAGATCAACCCGGTCGCGGGTGGCGCGGCGTAGCAAGCGCGTTTGGGCGGTGGTCAGGGGAACCAGGATCTGGTCATCCTCGTTGGAGAAGCCCGATCCGCCCCTCGATTCGAGAATGCCAAGAACCCGAAAGGGTTGCCCCTCAATGCGAATGGTTTCGCCTTCCAGGCCTTCTGTACGCCCGAAGAGACTCTCGGCGACATCCGGGCCGAGGAGGACTACGGAAGCCTGTCCCAGCAGGTGCTCCTCGCGGATAAAATCACCTTCAGTGATGTTGATATTGCGCACGGGAGCATAGGATGGAGTCACCCCTGAGATTTGGGTGACCTTTGTTTCTCCGCCAAAGGAGACCGTGCCGCTACCTTGCAGCACCGGCGCCACAGCTGCCACGGAAGGAGCCGAAAAAGTATCGGCGATGGCATCTGCATCTCCGAGGGTGATCGGTTTTGGATTGCGCACGTCCTCCGATCCGCCGCGAAAGACGAATATCAGGTTGGTGCCAATGCCCTGGATAGAGCCAGTGATCGTGTTCTCTGCGCCCCGCCCGATTGAGATCATGGCGATCACAGCCGCCACACCGATCACGATGCCCAGGATGGTCAGCCCGGAGCGCATCTTATTGGCTGCTAAGCTTTCCAGCGCCTCGATGAAAGATTGGAAGAATTTCATTCAATCCTCCACTACTACGCCATCGCGGATATGGATCGATCGTTGGGTCTGGGCAGCCACATCCGGGTCGTGAGTGACAATGATCAGAGTTGTGCCGCTCTCTTTGTTCAGGTTGAGTAGCAAGTGCATGATTTCCTCGCCAGATTTGGTGTCCAGGTTGCCGGTGGGTTCGTCGGCAAGGATGATGGCAGGATCGTTCACCAGAGCGCGGGCGATGGCAACTCGTTGCTGCTGACCTCCGGATAGCTCATTCGGGCGGTGATGCAGGCGATCTCCCAGCCCAACCTGCTCCAGGGCGGAACGAGCCCGCTCTTTACGCCCGCTACTTTGCCCGGAGTAGCGGATGGGCAGTTCCACGTTAGCCAATGCAGTGGCGCGGGAGAGCAAATTAAAACTCTGGAAGACAAAGCCGACCTTTCGGTTGCGGATCTCCGCCAGCTGGTCATCCTTTAAGTTTGCCACCGCTTCGCCATCCAGGTAATATTCCCCTGAGGTGGGGCGATCCAGGCAACCGATCATATTCATTAAGGTGGATTTACCTGAGCCAGACGGTCCCATGATGGCGACGACCTCGCCGCGCATGATCCGCATCGAAAGGCCGCGCAAAGCGTGTACTTCCACCTCACCCATTTTATAGACCTTGGTCAGCTCGCGCGCATCGATGACGCAATCTTCACATTCTTGTGTATTGGTATCCATCCCCTGCCTCCTACTGACCTGTGACGAAGGCCGGCGGGCCATTCTGTTCGAAAACCGTGGGTGGGTTCAGCACGATCTGGTCGCCAATTTTTAGCTCGCCCTCAATCACCTGGCTCATCTCATCAGACGAAGCCCCCAGTGTAATCTCGACGGGTTGCGGGAAGCCGTCTTGCAACACGTAGACCACTCGCTCACCTTCCAGGGCTCGCACGGCACGGTTGGGCACCATCAGCACGTCTTCAAGCTGGTCAACCACCATGTTCACCGCTGCAGTCATCCCTGGGCGGACTGCGTTATCGGCATCGGTAAGCTCAACGGTAACATTGAAATCCACTGTTCCCTGGGTGGTGGTGCCGACCGGGGAAACTTCGCTCACCACGCCGTTATATACCTTGTTCAAGATAGCATCGAAGATCAAAGTGACCGGTTGCCCCTCCTGGATGCGATTGATGTCGACTTCAGATACCTGTACGTCAACGAGCTGCCGTGACAGGTCATCCAGGCGGAAGGCAAGCGTTCCGGCTGTCACCTGGTCGCCGGGTTTGCTCTCGACCGCCGTAATGGTGCCATCGAATGGGGCAACGATGCGTGCCAGATTCAGGGTGGCTTGCGCCGCGGCGATACGCGCCTCGGCTACCGTGATATCGTCTGGATCGGGTCCGTCTTTTACTCGCTCGTATTCACGTTGGGCGTCAGCCAATTGGGCTTCCAGTAAAGAAACATCGGCCGCATTGGGACCTTCTTTGACCCGCTCCCATTCGCGCTGAGCTTCAAGCAGCTGGGCTTTGGCGGTTGCCAGGTTGGCTTCGTATAAAGCGATGTCGCTCTGGGCGGCTGTCCCCTGCAGCCCGTTCAAACGCCGGACGGCGAAATCGTACTGCTGCTGAGCGGCTGCCATCTCGCTAAGCAACCTGGCGCGCACCAGGTTATCTTCAGGTTTGTTTTCGTATGGGGCGTATTTCTCTTCCGCCTTGTCCAGGCGGTCTTTTGCCAGGGTGACCTGTGCCTGCGCCTCATCTACGAAGCTCTGGTTGGCTGGCGATTGCGCCCAGCGGAGAGAGCGGTCTGCATTTTCAACCGATTTTTCAGCCGCGGCTATTGCCTCTTGGGCGCGAGCCTGGAGCAACTCAGGATTGCGGGCATCTTCCAGGGCTTGTTGCGCATTCTCTACTGTTTGTAAAGCCTGCGCCTGCTGGATTTGCGAGTTCAGCAAGTCGTCGAGTGCTTTTTGGGAGCTGACCAGGTCGGCTTGTGCCAGGATGATAGCCTGGGGCAAGGAAGTCAGCTCAAGAGATGCCAGCACCTGGTTGGCAGTCACTTGATCACTGACCTGAACGTTAACCGATTCCACCGTCCCCGCAGTTTGCCAGGGCAGCAGGGCGGTCTGGTTAGCACGTACCACGCCGGTAGCCCCCACCGTGGCAGTCAGGTCGCCGTTGGCGGCAGGCACGGTCTGGTACATGGTGGCTGCCGAAGCCTGGCGTTGCTGTCTGAAATAGCTAAACCCAACAATTCCGGCAACCACCACAAGAACGGCGATGATTGCGATAATCCATTTTCTTTTCATTCTTCTTTACCTCCAGTTATTCCTTCCTCAATTGCTAGGAGGGTTGAGCACAATTAGCTCTCCCTCCTGTAAGTCGCCTTCTAAAATTTGAGAATAAGCATCCGACCCTGCCCCCAAAATTAAGGGGACAGAGACCATCTCCTCATTGCGCAAGACATATACGATCCTCTCCCCCGAGCCAAGCCGCAGAGCGCGGTTGGGTACCAGCAATACATCGGTCAGCTCGCTGACCACGATATTGACTGTGGTAGTCATCTCCGGGCGAACTTTCTCATCGGCATCGATGATCTCAACCACAATGTTGAAACTGGCTATGTTATTGATCACTTCACCGACCGCGGGCACTTCAACCACAGTGCCGTGGTATTCCTGGTCGGGGATTGAGTCGAATGTCAGAATGGCTGCCTGCCCAAGCTGGATTTTATTGATATCAACTTCCGATACAATGGCATCAACCAGCAGGGGTGCGAGATCGTCCAGCCGGAAAGCCTGGCTGCCCGTAGTGACCAAGTCTCCTGCCTGGGAGTAAATTGCTGTGATTGTTCCGTCAAAAGGAGCCTCGATATGCACCTGTTTGAGAGTAGCCTGGGCGACAGCCAGGCGTGCCTCGGCGGCAGTGATCTCGGCGCTATCCGGTCCATCTTTCCAGCGCTCCCATTCGCGCTGTGCATCAACCAGCTGGGCTTCCAGTACTGCAATTTCGGCAGGGCTGATCCCATCTTTTGCCCGTTCCCACTCGATCTGCGCCTGGGTAATCTGGGCTTTTGAACGGGCAAGCTCTGCTTCGGCAATCGCCAGGTCGTTCGGATTCGGCGGCTCAATCAGACGGTTATAGCGGGATAGAGAGTCCTCGTAAGATCTTCGATCCTGGATCTCTTTCAGCTCTAACCCTTCCAGGATCCGCTCATAGAGCTCGCGGCTTTCAAAGAACATCATTTTATCTTCCGGCCGGCTTGCCTTGCGCTGGATACGATCGATTTGCTGAAGCGTGTCGTTCAGCCTGTTTTCAGCCAGCAGGAGGTTGGCTTTGGTCTGGTCTATGGCAGATTGCGACGGGGTTTTGGCGAGAATTTCGTAATTCCGCTCGGCTACTTCCAGTGATTTTTGAGCTTCTGCCAGGGCGGTCTGAGCTTGAGACTGGACCAGCGCTGGATCGCGGGCATCTTCCAGAGCCTGGCTGGCCTGATCCACAGCCTTCTGCACCTGTGCGCTCTGCACCTGCGAGGTGAGCAAATCGTCCAGGGCGCGTTGGGCACTGATCAATTCAGCCTGGGCCAGAATGACGTTCTGTGCTAGAGAGTTTTCCTCAAGATTTGCCAGCAACTCTCCAGTCGATACATCGTCTCCCAGACTGGTGTACACCCCTTCTACGCGCCCTGTGGTCTTCCAACTGAGCATGGCAGATTGGTTGGCGCGTACCACCCCCGGAGCTTCCACAATGATCCTTAAGTCATCCCGCCGGATGGGTTCGGTTTCCAGGCTGGCGTTGGCACTATTTTCATTTAGGATGCGGTCTACGACCAGCCATCCAGCAACCAGGACGGCGATCGCCAGTCCAATGACGATATACTTTCTCATTTCTTACCTTCTCAAGCGATTATGGATTAATCTTCAAACAGGGGGGATAAACTCCAGGTTCGCCCCGAGCCGAAGCGGGTAGAGATCATGACACCTAACCCTAAACAGGCGAACAGCAGGTTTAGGATCAGTCCCAGCCCGGGTATTTCTCCGGCAGCGAACAAGAGCAGTGTGCCCAGGATGAGCGCATAGACTGGAGATAGGCGGTCCCAGCCAGCCCGGATCAGCAACTGGTGTCCCAGGGAGTAGGTCAGGGCGACATATCCTATGTAGCTGCCCAAGAACAGAAGGCTGCCCAGAAAGATCATCAAGGGGAATGTGCCCATAGTCAGGGATGATGTCACGCCAACCGCGGCGATTAAAACCCCACTCAGGATTCCCACACCCAATAACCTCACCCGTTGATTCCCCCCGGTTGTGTACGCTTTTTCCATGCGGCGGATTTGAGCCGGGAGAGCATACAACACAAGTAAGCCACTTAAAAATAAAGTGATCAAAGCCCCCAGGATACTTAACCAGGCCGGGATATCCAGTTCAGGAGCATGGACATAGGATGGAGCGGCTGCCTGCCGTCCAATCATTGCGGGGAACGAGTTCCAGGTTTCCCAGCCTAGCAAAGCGGATGCAAGGATCAAGGCTAAGGATACAATCACCCAAATAATGATAATCAAACGCCATTTATTCATTAAGAAACCTCAAAATTCACGCCGGGGTACCAGCAAATCCAGGGCAAGCAGGGCGCTGATCGCAAGGGCGATCATGCCTGCGATAGCAGGAGTTCCCAGCGAGGTAAAGATACTCGCAGACTGGGAAAGCGCCGCCGCGGCAGTTGTAAGCAACACCTCCACCCCTGCCAGGCCCGCAGCCAGCCAGTCCATTGCCAGCGGCAAAGCCGATTTTGGCATCCAGACAGCCTGCAACCAACCAGAAAATGCAGGTAGCGCCAGCCACAGACCACTCAATGCCAGGAAAGCACTCAAGACCAGCCGAGCCTGCCTCGTGCGCCTGTGATGCAACCGAACAGCCTGGCAGACGCGTAACGCCAGGTCTGGTGGCGGAAGCTCCCCAGGCATTTGAGCCAGGAGATCGTCCATCAATTGGCTTTTATGGATCGGTTCCATAATACGTCGCTCCTACGTTTCAAGCGCCTGCCGCAACTGGATTTTTGCTCGTCGCAGGTGCGTGCGCACAGTGTTGACAGGCAATTGCAACCCTTGAGCAATTTCCTGGTAGCTCATCCCAGCATCGTAGCGCATGGCGATTACAGCCCGGTAGGCTGGTGGTAGTTCGGAAACCGCCTGAGCCAGTTCCTTCAGCAACTCTGCCTGTTCCACCTGTGTTTCAAGGAGTGTCTCCGAATCTGGCAGCTCGTCCTCTATGGAATCCAGTCCGGAAAAATCCACAAAACGAGATTTTCGCCACTGGTCTCGTCCCAGGTTGATCGCAATTGTCACCAGGTAGGGGAAGAACGGTCTGTCTTCTTGGTAGCGAGCCAGGTTTTCCCAGGCTCGCAAGAAGGTCTCCTGTACAATTGCCTCGGCTTCGCCGCTGTCATCTGCCATGCGCCGCACCACCCGGTAAAGCCGTGGGGTAAAGTATGTGACCAGTTGTGCATAGGCATCATCGTCCCGCTGGCGGGCTCTGCGAATCAGCTCTACTTCTTCAGACTGGTGGATTGGCTCCATGGATAGCACGCTTATATCGAGAAAAAGTTTCAATCCTCAGGTTGAAAAACACATCTAGTCTACGGCAAAACCAGTATGGATTTTATCTCAAACAGGTGCACATGGGGTGTATGTGACAAGTGTCACAACAAAGCTTGAGGTTGCGCATAGTGCCATGTGACAACCGTCACAGAAAGTGGTGACATCTGAGACTGAATAATAACTCACCGAATCATTAATATCTTATGCAGCGAAAGTAGACTAAAGAGAGGTGACTGATGCAAACAATCCCCAGCGAATTTTTAGCCATTGACCGGAAAGCCCGGGCGTATATTCCTTACATTGATGTGGATCATCGCGATCCGCGCCAGCGGATCTGTGATTTCGATGATGTGGTCATCAACCTGGATGCCGAGACCGCCATGCTGGCTGCCTCGCGCTGCGTCCACTGCCCCGACCCAGCCGCATGTGTAGAGGCATGCCCGACCCACAACGATATCCCATCTGCCATGTGGCTGATCGAGCAGGGGAGATTCTTGGAGGCCGCCCAGCTTTATCGCCAAACCAGCTCCCTGCCCGAAATTTGCGGGCGGGTTTGCCCCCATGAGCAGTTATGCCAGGGTTCGTGCGTCCGCAATCATAAGCATGAGCCTGTATTAACCGGCGCCTTAGAAGCGTTTGTGACCGATTATGAGCGTTGTAGCCAGGGCGTCAGCATACCGGTTGGTGAGCCCACCGGCAAGAAGGTTGCCATCGTTGGTGCCGGTCCGGCGGGCATGGCGTGCGCTGAGCAGCTTGTGCAGAAAGGCCACAGTGTAACTATTTTTGAAGCCAAGCCAGCTCCCGGCGGCTTGTTGCTGTATGGCATCCCCAATTTCAAGCTGCCCAAGGAAGTGGTCTTCGCCCGCTGGAACGATCTTGCCCAGGCCGGTGTGCAATTTGAGGGCAATACCTACATTGGAAAGAACAAGACCGTCGACGACCTGTTTACTGAGGGTTACCAGGCGGTATTCATCGGTGTCGGATCGGAGATCGACGCCCCCATGGAAGTGCCAGGCGAGGACCTGCCCGGGGTCTACAAGGCAACAGAGTTCTTGATTCGCGGCAATGTCGACCTGGAATTATTACCTGAGGAGTTGAGCTCGCGCCCGGTGATTGGGCGCAAGGTGGCTGTCATCGGTGGTGGGGATACCGCTTCGGATTGCCTGCGCACCGCATTGCGGATGGGTGCTGAAAAGGTTGTCTGCCTGTACCGCCGGACAGAAAAAGAAATGCCAGGCGGCAAGAAGGATCGCAGCCTTGCACGTGAAGAAGGCGCTGAATACCAGTTCCTGACCCAGCCTGTGCGTTTCATTGCCGGTGAGGATGGCAACCTGGCGCAGATCGAATGCATCCGCATGGAGCTGGGCGAGCCCGACGCCAAAGGGCGCCGCAAACCGGTCCCGATTGAAGGATCGAATTTTATTGTGGATGCGGATACCGCCATTCTGGCGCTTGGTTACTGGCCAGACCCGATTATCGGCGATACCACCCCTGATCTCAAGACGCAAAAGTGGGGCCTGATTGTTGCTGATCGTGAGACGGGAGCGACCTCCCGTCTCGGCGTATTTGCTGGTGGTGATGATGTAACTGGCCCCGACCTGGTCGTAACAGCAATGGTGGCAGGTCGTAAGTCGGCCGCTGCGATTGACGCTTACCTCAATGGGTTGTAAGCCACAGGCATTCCTGTTCTAACGCTTCTTATTCCTCCTTCCTCCTTTCGCTGCCGTGAGCGACCTCGTTTTCGGGGTCGCTCACAGGCTTAATGCCTCTGGCAGTATGCGGGTCGAGGGAGGTTAGGATTACCCCCTAAGCTTGGCAGTTTCAAGACCCGTTACAGGCTCACAACTTCGATGGAGGTGAGAGATACGGGTGTCTCTCCTCTTAGCGTGTTCTGGATTTCGGCTACCCGATCAGTCAATTTCATTAATTCTCGAATTTGATCCCCGCTGGCTCTGGCAGCGACTCTGGCGCGGTAGATGATATTCCTCGCTGGGGAGCCAGCCTCGCCAAAATCGCCCTGGACATCCACCTCTACGCTTTCGACCTTGATCCCGAGTTTTGCAGCCTCGCGATAGATATCATTGCAGTAACAGGTTGCCAATGCCAGGAAGAGCAGCTCGCCGCCGTTGACGCTCGAACCCGTGCCATCCGGTTTTGGTGCGATTTGTAGAGAATGGATTTCCTCGCCTGTCCGTAAGGTTACCAGGTGATTTTCGTGGCTATTTTGCACACGGGCACTGATTTGGATCATTTTTTGACCTCGATAAAACAGGGATGCATAGATCTTTTAGCCAGGATTGTTAAAGTATAACCCACCTGCCTATTTTATGGGATTGCCTTCCGCGTATGCTCTAAGCGCCTGTTGGCGGGTTTCCGCAAGATAAGCGTTATAATAGGGGTTACCCAGTTGGAAAACGGACGGGGGGTGTGGGGGCGGGCCAATCCTGCCCGCACACCCCCTCTTTCATGCTCAATGGGTGAAACTTCCTGGAATTACAGAACTCAAAGAAGGAACGGCGAAGTTTATGGAAATCGGCACGATCCAACAAGTGAACATTGACGATCAGATGCGCTCGGCATACCTGGATTATGCAATGAGCGTCATTGTCTCGCGGGCATTACCGGATGCCCGGGATGGCTTAAAGCCGGTCCACCGGCGCATTTTATACGCCATGTACGATATGGGGCTACGCTCTAACACGCCTTTTCGTAAATCCGCTCGTATCGTGGGGGAAGTACTGGGAAAGTATCACCCGCATGGCGACGCGGCAGTCTATGAAACGATGGCTCGCCTGGCGCAGGATTTTTCCATGCGCTACAGGCTGGTACACGGGCAAGGCAACTTTGGTTCGATCGATGGCGATGCCCCTGCAGCAATGCGTTACACCGAGGCGCGCCTGGCGCCCGCGGCAGAGGAATTGCTCACAGACATTGACAAAAATACGGTAGATTTCTCGCCTAACTTCGATGACTCTCTGAAAGAGCCGGTAGTCCTTCCCGCCAAGCTGCCGAACTTGCTCCTGAACGGGGCTTCGGGAATTGCGGTGGGCATGGCGACCAACATCCCGCCCCATAACTTGCGTGAAACTGCAGCAGCCCTGGTGTATATGATCGACCACTACGAACGGGTTGAGGACATCACGACCGAAGAGCTGACGCCTTTCATCCCCGGACCGGATTTTCCCACCGGCGGCATCATCGTCGGTTCGGAAGGCATCCGCCAGGCGTACAGCACCGGGCGCGGCCGGATCGTGCTGCGCGGCACCGCCCATATCGAAGAGATGAGCGGTGGGCGCTACCGCATTGTCATCACGGAGATCCCCTACCAGCTCAACAAATCTAGCTTGCTTGAACGGATTGCCGAGCTGGCACGCGAAGGGAAGATGGATGATATCTCCGATCTGCGCGACGAATCCGACCGGCGCGGGATGAGTATCATCATTGAGCTAAAGCGCAGCGCTCAACCCAAGAAAGTCCTGAACCAGCTGTATAAATACACCCCCTTGCAATCCACTTTTGGGGTCCAGATGCTGGCGCTGGTGGACGGAGTGCCGCGCCTGCTTTCTCTGCGCCGCGCTCTGCAAATTTTTATCGAGCACCGGCAAGAAGTCATCACTCGCCGCTCTCAATACGAGCTGGAAAAAGCCCGGGCGCGTGCCCATATCCTGGAAGGGCTGATGATCGCCCTGGCGAACCTGGATGAAGTCATCCAAACGATCCGTGAATCACCAGATGCCGAGACAGCCAAAGAGCGTTTGATGATCCGTTTCCTGCTGAGCGAGCGGCAAGCGCAGGCGATCCTGGATATGCAGTTACGCCGCCTGGCAGCGTTGGAGCGCCAGAAGATCGAAGAAGAACAGCGCCAGATCCTTGAGCGCATCGCCTACCTGGAAGAATTGCTTTCCGATGCGAAGATCATCTTAGGGGTGATCCGCTCTGACCTGGAAGAGATGATTGAAAAATATGGCGATGAGCGCCGGACGCATATAGCCCACGATGCCAGTGAGGCTTTTAATGAAGAAGACCTGGTAGCTGACGAGGCCGTTCTGGTCAGTATCACTCTGCGGGGCTACATCAAGCGGGTAATGGCAAAATCCTTCCGCGCCCAGGCGCGAGGCGGGCGGGGTGTCACCGGGCACGCCACCAAAGATGAAGATGAGGTCGTGGTGCTTCTCCCCGCTCGTACGCTGGACACCCTGCTCTTCTTCTCAGACCGTGGCAAAGTCTACTCTGAGAAAGCCTACCAGATCCCCGACGCTGACCGTACTGGCAAGGGAATCCCGGTGGTGAACGTGCTGGCTCTGGATCCAGGCGAATCCATTACCGCGGTGGTGCCTGTGCCGAATTTTACGTCTGCCGAATTCTGCATTATGGCAACCCGCAAAGGGCGGGTCAAGCGGGTAGTTCTGTCTGAGTTTGCATCGGTGCGACCATCGGGTCTGATCGCCATTACTTTGGACAACGGCGATGAGCTGGGTTGGGTGCGCCTGACGCATGGCAATAGCCAGGTGATCCTGGTCACCGAACAGGGGCAGGCCTTGCGTTTTGCCGAAGAAGAAGTTCGTTCCATGGGACGCACCGCAGGCGGGGTTACAGGCATCCGGCTTGCGAAGGGGGATTTCCTGACCAGCATGGAAGTGATCGAGCCAGATGCCTACCTGATGATCGTTACCACGCGCGGCTACGGCAAGCGCACCTCGTTGAGCGAGTATCCCATCAAGAGCCGGGCCACGGGCGGTGTTCACACAATTGCGAAGAGTGCGATCGGTAAAGTGGGTAAGATTACCGCCGCCCGCGTGGTTCAGGAGGCGGACGATCTGACTTTGATCTCTGCGGTGGGTGTCGTGCTGAGGACGAAGGTAAAAGATATCTCCGCTTCAGGGCGGGCGACGCGGGGTGTTCTGCTGATGAACCTGCAAGAAGGAGATGCAGTTGCTTCGCTGGCGCGAATTTCAGCGGCAGACCTGCGCCAGGTAGGAGTTGCACAGGATTAGGGATGCTGCTCTAGCGGCAGTTTTTAGGGCAGCTTATCATCTAGTATTGAAAGCTATTCTTCCGGCAATCTCTTGTCTACCTAAATGAATGGCAAGGCGATTTTCCCGGTGACAATCAAACAGAATGAGCTTAGCACGCAAGCGATCACCAGCAGCATCAGTGCGATCACAAACCGCTGGAGGGGCGTCATGCCCAAAAAGGGCCGCTTGGGGGGAGCGTCGTAGGGATTGCTCTCATCGTCTTCAAATTTCAAGGATGAGTCAGCCTCTTTGCGAAATTGATCCAGCATAGCGGTTCTCCTAATTTGCCGGTTTATCGACCGGACGCAGGTGGATCTCACCGAAGTGAACGGGGGTGATCTCCCCAGACCGCAGCCGCAAGCGCAACGAGCCGTCTGAATTCAGCCCGGCAACCTGCCCTTCCAGGCTGGGAGGGGCATCCTGCTCGCTTTCGTTTTCCAAGACGATGGTTACCCATTCGCCCCTGAAAGCCAGACGAGCTAGCCAGGCGAGCAGAAATTTTTCGGATGCCATCTGCTCCCGCCAGCGCAGTAAATGCACCAGGATATCGTGGAGCAAAACCCAGCGGTCAACCGGACTGTCTACAACCTCCTCCACACAGGTGGCTGGAAAATTAACCTCACCCGGCGGCGGTACGGCAGCGGATGTTACATTCACACCGATCCCCAAAATAGCGGCAATTAGCTTTTCGCCAGACCATTGAAGCTCCACCAGCACTCCGGCAAGCTTACGCCGGGTGGCGATCACATCATTGGGCCATTTGATTTGCGCAGGCAGCACGGGCGACAGGGCTTCGTTTAGTGTTTCGCAGACAGCTAGTGCTCCTAAAGCAGTCAGGCGTGTAATTGCGGTGTGCAGATCGGTCTGAGGTGGGGCAGATATAACGTCAACCGGCAGGTTTTCCGGGCGCAGGATTACGCTCAAGGCCAACCCGGACCCCGGCGGTGTAAACCACTGACGGTTGAGACGACCTCGCCCGGCAGATTGTTCATCGGCGACAACCAGTGAAAAATCTGCAGCGCCGGCTTGTGCCCAGCGGATTGCCAGATCATTGGTCGAGCCCACTTTGGGGAAGTAACGGATCCCTCCCAGGGGCAGATCAGCCAGCAGGGTTTCCAGCTCGCGTTGGTCCATAGCATGGATTTTACCGCAGAAATCTGATCCTGGACGAATCCGCACCGGCGTGATATACTTTGCGCGCTCCCGCCTTAGGCGGGAGAGTTTGTGCCCTCGAAGTGAGGGCGAATCCCATCTCGCACGCTTCCCGACCTGACCGGGCGTGCCTTGGCCGAGGTGCCGGGCAGGGATGAAGGAAGCGGAGGCTAAACGCAAGGAGTGTGACACATGGCCATTATATCTATGAAAGCGCTTCTGGAAAGTGGCGTGCACTTTGGGCACCGCACTTACAAGTGGCACCCCGCCATGAAGCCCTACATCTTCACCGAACGCAACAGTATCCACATCATTGACCTGCAAAAAACGGTCAAAGCCCTGGAACAATCTTATGCCTTGGTGCGCGACACCGTCTCCAATAATGGAACGGTGTTATTCGTAGGCACCAAACGCCAGGCGCAAGAAACCATTCAGATGGAAGCGATGCGCTGCGGCATGCCATACGTAACCCATCGCTGGCTGGGTGGTATGCTCACCAACTGGCGCACCATTCGCCAGCGCATCAACGAGCTGGAACGCCTGGAACGGATGCGCGATCGCGGTGATTTTGAGCGCATCACCAAAAAAGAAGCCTTGCTGCACAATCGTGAAATTGAGCGCCTGGAAATGCTGTTAGGCGGCATCCGTAATATGGTGCGCGTTCCCGAATTGCTCTTTGTGATCGATGTGCGCCGAGAAGAAACTGCAATTCACGAAGCCAACTTATTGAACATCCCGGTGGTTGCCCTGGTGGACACCAACTGCGACCCTGCCAACGTAGACTACGTCATCCCCTCCAATGATGATGCCATCCGGGCGATTAAGCTGCTGGTTGGGAAAATTGCCGACGCTGTTCTGGAAGGGCGGGCGATGCGCAAAGAAGAAGATATTGAGCCTGTCCGAGAGGGTATGGGCACTTATGCTGAGGAGCCCGAGCTTTCTGATGAAGAGTTGTTGGGCGAGGCTACCTTGGCCAAGCTGGCTCCAAAAATATCCCTGATCGCCGAAGAAGACGAGGACATCGAGGAAAATATTTTGGAAGATGAAGACGAATCCAAAGATGAGTTCGTTGATGAAATCGAGGCGGATGAGTTCGAAGCCGAAGCCGAAGACAAGGAAGAAGCCGAAGACGAGGAAGAAGCCGAAGACAAGGAAGTAGACGAGGTCGAGGATTAAGCATGGTAATTACTACTGAAATGATCAAAGAGCTGCGTGAAGCGACAAGCGCCGGGATTCTCGATTGCCGTAAGGCACTGGAACAGGCAGACGGTGATTTTAATAAAGCAGTGGATTTCCTGCGGGAGAAAGGGCTGGCGACGGCTGCCAAGCGTGCTGACCGGGAAGCTTCCGAGGGGATGGTCGAATTGTACTCGCACGGCAACGGGCGGGTGGGCGTCATGGTTGAGGTGAATTGCGAATCAGATTTTGTGGCGCGTTCGCAGGCCTTCCGCACATTTGCGCACGAGGTCGCTTTACAGATTGCTGCTTCTGCTCCCGCTTACATTCGCGAGAGTGATATCCCCGAATCGGTTCTAGAGCACGAACGGGGCATTGCCCGGGCGCGCGCTTTAGAGGAAGGCAAACCCGAGGCGATGCTGGATCGCATTGTGGAAGGCCGCCTGGAAAAGTACAAAGACGAGGCTGTCCTATTACGCCAGGTTTACATCCGTGACGAGTCGATCACGATCGAGAAATTGCTGATGCAAAACATCGCCGCCATTGGCGAGAACATCGTCGTCCGCCGTTTCGTCCGGTGGGAGCTGGGTGAGAGTACGGCTGAATAAATTCTGTAATAGACACGGGGCCAACCAAAGGGTTGGCCCTTTTGGTGTAATCAGGTCAGACGGCATAACACCAGGAGCAGCAGAAGCAAAATGGAACACGACTTAAAATACCGGCGGATATTGCTCAAACTGAGCGGAGAAGCACTGGCGGGGGAGGGTGGATTTGGAATCGACCCGCAGCAGGCAGAGGATATCGCCTACCGCGTGCGCGAAGTTCGCGAGCTGGGCGTGGACGTGGTCATCGTGATCGGGGCTGGCAACTTGTGGCGGGGGCGCACCGGTCTGAACCGAGGCATGGACCGCGCCACTGCAGATTATATGGGAATGCTGGCAACGGTGATGAACGCACTGGCATTGATGGACTCTATGGAGCGCATCGGGTTGGTCACCCGGGTGCAATCGGCGATTGAAATGCACGCCGTAGCCGAGCCTTATATACGCCGCAGGGCGATCCGTCATCTGGAAAAGGGACGTGTGGTTATCCTGGGGGGCGGAACCGGTAACCCGTACTTCTCGACCGACACCGCCGCAGCATTGCGAGCAATGGAGGTAGACGCCGATGTGTTGATCAAAGCCACCAAGGTGGATGGCGTTTATGACAGCGACCCGATGAAAAACGCCCACGCAGTCCGCTTTGACCGCCTGAGCTATATGGAAACCATCAACCGGCGCCTGGAGGTGATGGATAGCACCGCCATCTCTTTGTGCATGGATAACCATTTACCGATCCTGGTGCTCAATTTATGTCAGACGGATGGTCTTCGCCGGGCAGTTCTGGGGCAGACAGTTGTCACTTTAGTAAGTGAGTGATATTTTTCCCCTTTTCTAGTGCTGCATTTTCGGGTATCCTATAGGGGATGAGAATATCATGGAGGCCGCTATGCTGAAAGAGGTTTACAAGGAAGCGGAAACCCGAATGAAAGGAGCCATTCAGGCTCTAGAGGAAGATTTGGGGGGTATCCGCACTGGTCGTGCCAGCCCGGCACTGATCGAACGCATGCAGGTTGAGTATTATGGATCGCCTACCCCGCTGATCCAGTTGGCGACGATCAGCGTGCCAGAGCCGCGCTCCCTGTTGATCCGGCCTTTTGATGCTTCTACCCTGAAGGCAATCGAGCGCTCTATCCTGGCTTCTGATCTGGGGCTGACCCCGAATAACGATGGCAAATCCATTCGCCTCAACTTACCCCCCCTGACAGAAGAACGCCGCAGAGAGCTGGTCAAAGTAGTTCACAATCGCGTCGAAGAAGCGCGGGTGGCGGCGCGCAACGTCAGGCGGGATAGCATTCGAGATCTGCGCGAGTTCTTACAGGAAAAGATGATCTCTGAAGACGACCTAAAACGAGGCGAGGAAGAGCTGCAAAAGATCACAGATCAATACATCTTGGAGATCAACGCGGTAGGCGAACGAAAAGAGAAGGAGATTCTGGAAGTTTGATCGGAAGCTCCGAGCGTATGATGAATTCTGAGACATCTCCAGACCTGCCCGAGAAAATACCCACCCACATTGCCATTATCATGGATGGCAATGGTCGTTGGGCTTTGTCGCGCGGTCTGCCCCGCCTGGCAGGGCACCGCGCCGGTACGGAAAACCTACGGCGTGTGATCGAGGCGTGTGTTGAATTTGGAATACGCTACCTGACAATCTACGCTTTCTCTACCGAGAACTGGGGTCGACCGCAAGAGGAAGTTCAGGGCCTGCTGCGCATCCTGGAAGATGTGATCGACAAGGAGCTGCAGGAGCTCCATGAGCAGGGGGTTCAACTACACCATATCGGTCGCCTGGACCGGCTAAACCCTGTGTTGCGTGAGAAGGTCATCCAGGCAGTGGAATTTACGCGAGAAAATACCCGCCTGGTGCTAAACGTTGCTTTCAATTATGGAGGCCGGGACGAGATCGTCTGCGCGATCCAGCGCATCATCGAAGACGGAGTCCGGCCTGATGACGTTACCGATGACCTGGTCAACCGCTATTTGTTCACCGCCGGCGTGCCAGACCCCGACTTAATCATTCGGACCTCCGGCGAATTACGGGGGAGCAATTTCCTGATCTGGCAGGGTGCTTATTCAGAATGGTATTTCACCCCCACCTACTGGCCAGACTTCGGCCGCGATGAGCTTCTTAAGGCTTTGCACGAGTTTGCCCATCGCGAGCGCCGCTACGGGGGAGTCCAGCCAGCAAACCAGGGTATTGCTGAGAATGCTGGCTAAACGCGTTCTGGTTGTTGTCGTCTTACTTCCTATTGGGCTGGTATTGATCTGGCTGGGAGGCTGGGCATATGCCTTGCTGATTGCCCTTATCCTGGGATTGGCTGCCTGGGAGTATGTGCAGATGTTCCAGCGCGGCGGGTACCAGCCTTCAAAGATACTGGTCATAGTCGGGACACTGGCTCTGGCAATCGGGCGGATGTTCGATCAGTTCGAAAGCGCGCCCTGGATTGTTAGCGCGCTGGTGCTGGTGAGCATGAGCTACCATTTGTTTGCTTACGAGCGCGGCCGTGATCAGGCAGGCACAGATTTTGCCGTTACGCTGGCTGGCATGCTGTATTTTGGCTGGATTGGCGGCTATCTGATCTCGCTGCGCGAGCTGCCCCAAGGCATGTGGTGGGTCTTGCTCGCCCTGCCGTCCGTGTGGCTGGCAGATTCGGGAGCTTATTTTGTTGGGCGTTCTATGGGCAGGCACAGGCTCAGCCCGCGCCTCAGCCCTAAAAAGACCTGGGAGGGCTACTTCGGCGGGGTGCTGGTTGGCATCCTGGGCACTGCGGGACTGGCTTACTTATGGGGCCTGTGGATCGGCCCAAATTCAGCCATCACACCTATCAATGGAGCAATTTTGGGGCTGGTATTATCGGTGATCACGCCGCTTGGCGATTTGGGGGAGAGCATGTTCAAACGCCAGGTCGGGGTGAAAGATTCAGGCAATTTGCTGCCCGGGCATGGCGGCGCT
Source organism: Anaerolineae bacterium (assembly GCA_041301185.1). Classification (GTDB taxonomy): domain Bacteria; phylum Chloroflexota; class Anaerolineae; order Anaerolineales; family UBA4823; genus JAQBDA01. The sequence goes on along the minus strand of JBFYSV010000265.1, from coordinate 1,528 downwards.
TTTGACCGGATCGATTCCTGGTTATGGGCTGGTGTTCTCGGTTATTATGTGATCGTCTGGTTTTTCATCTAACAGGCGCGAATTGACATCCCCCGAAACTCATGGTATTATCCCATCCACAATTTAAAACGCCTTGATCGGCGCTCTTATCCAGAGAGGTGGAGGGACCGGCCCTGTGAAACCTCGGCAACCGGGAATCTGTTTGAACAGTGACCTTGGTGCCAATTCCGGCAGAAGGATGTTCTGGAAGATGAGAGGGCTTCGTTATTTAAATTATTGCCCTTTCTTGCCGGAAAGGGCAATTTCTTTATCAGTGGAGGATAATATGAGTACTACGTTTATGACTTCGTCCAGCTTGCTCTTTACTTCTGAGTCTGTGACAGAAGGGCACCCGGATAAAATCTGTGACCAGATTAGTGATGCAGTGCTGGATGCCTGCTTGCAACAGGATCCCACCTCTCGGGTTGCCTGCGAGGCGGCTACCAAGACCGGCTATGTGATGCTGTTGGGCGAGATAACCACCCGCGCCAGCATTAACTTCGACGATCTGGTGCGCCAGGCGATTATCGATATTGGCTACGATAGCAGCGAAAAGGGTCTGGATGGCAATAGCTGCGGCGTGCTGGTAGCTATCGCCCGCCAGTCTGGCGATATTGCCATGGGTGTGGATAAGGCGCTGGAAGCGAAATCGGGCGAGATGACCGATGCGCAGGTTGAGGCGATCGGCGCTGGCGACCAGGGGATGATGTTTGGCTATGCCTGCAATGAGACACCAACCTTGTTGCCCATGCCGATCTACCTGGCGCACAAGCTTGCCCGCCGGTTGAGCGAGGTGCGCAAGAACGGCACCTTGCCCTGGCTGCGCCCGGATGGCAAGACCCAGGTCACGGTAGAGTACAGCTACGGTCGCCCGGTGCGGGTGGCTACGGTGCTGGTCAGCACCCAGCACGCCCCGGAGATCTCACAAGAGGCGATCCGGGCAGCAGTGATCGAGCATGTTATCCAGCCCGTGATTCCGGCAGAGCTTCTGAACGGCGAACCAAAGATCTACGTCAACCCCACCGGGCGTTTCGTCATCGGAGGTCCGCAGGGAGATGCCGGGCTGACCGGGCGCAAGATCATCGTGGATACCTATGGCGGTATGGGAAGGCACGGCGGCGGCGCATTCAGCGGGAAAGATCCCACGAAAGTGGACCGCTCAGCGGCTTATGCTGCCCGCTGGGCTGCCAAGAATGTGGTCGCGGCGGGTCTGGCAGAGCGCTGCGAGATCCAGGTGGCTTATGCCATCGGCGTGGCCCACCCGCTGAGCGTGAACGTGGAGACTTTTGGCACGGGCAGCATCTCCGACGAGAAGATCGCTGAGCTGGTGCTGGAGCATTTCGACCTGCGCCCGGGAGCGATTATTCGTGATCTAAACCTGCGCCGCCCGATCTACCAGCAGGTAGCCGCTTATGGGCATTTTGGCCGCGATGACCTGGATCTGCCCTGGGAGCGCACGGATAAGGCGGAGCTGCTGCGCCAGGCTGCC
>JBFYSV010000264.1:0-27241 GCA_041301185.1 Anaerolineae bacterium | reverse complement strand
GCGGCTGGGTAGGTGGCACTGAGGTGGGAGGTGCGGTGGTTGGGGTGGGTGCCAATGTCGGTTGGGAGGCGCCTGCGGTGGCTGTCAGGGATGGATTGTTGGGGTCGCATGGGTTCAAGTCTAATCCGTCAATGATCCCATCGCCATCTGAGTCTGGATTGAGAAAATTGGGGCAATTCGCTGATTCTGTCCCATCCATCAGGCGGTCGTTGTCCGTATCCGGATTGAGAGGATTGGTGCCAAAGCGCACTTCGTCTCCATCGTTGAGCCCATCGCCATCGGTATCCGGTTTGAGAGGGCTGGTACCCCGCCGGACTTCGTCGCTATCGTTAAGACCATCCCCATCGGTATCGGGATTTTTGGGATCAGTACCCAGGCGGACTTCTTCTCCATCTCTCAGTCCATCGCCATCTGTGTCTGGGTTTTTCGGGTCGGTGCCGCGCCGCAAGCCCTCATCCCCATCGGTTAGCTCATCCGTGTCTGTATCCGGGTTGAGGGGGTTCGTTCCATGGCGGTTGACTTCATCCCCATCGCTCAACTCGTCGTTATCGGTATCTGGATTTTGGGGGTTGGTTCCCAGCTCTGCTTCTTGCTGGTTGGTGAGGCCATCCCCGTCGTCGTCTTGCTGACCGATAGCTGCAGCGGCAGTCTGGTTGAAAGCCGCGGTTTGCGTTGCGCTGGGTCCTAAATCAATACCAGCCTGGGCAGTCTGGGTAGCTGCTGCGCCACGATCGCCCTGGGTAGTCCACAAGAAAGCAGCCACACAGGCGAAAAGCAAGCAAGCCACCAGCACCACCGGCGCCACCCACACGGGCACCAGGCCGCGGCTGGTTACTTTTCCGTTTAGTGTCATTAACTCGTTTTCGGCGGATTTGATTTGAGCGGAAAACGAGTAAACTACCTGACCGCCGATCAGGGGCTTGCGTCGCGGGGCGGCTGTAAACTCAGTTACACCCACCTCGCCGGCAGGCACCCGAACGGGATTGGGACTCTCTGAGGAGAAAATCAGGGCGTCATTTTCTGAAACCCAGTTCAATTCGTAAGATTGCTGGATATTGCCCTGGTTGATGACAGCTACCCGGGCAGTCTCCTCGGTTGGAAATTCTGGAGGATCTAGCTCGCAGGTAAATTGTGTGAAAGCCGCCAGGGTCAAAATACATTCAACCGAGGTAACCTGATCGGGATATTTTTGGCTGATGAGATCCAGGGTAAAGGGATGCCGACCGGCCCGGCTTTGCGGAGAACGGGGCGGGTGGATGTTGAGGGTGATTCCCTTTTGTTCTCCCGGTTCTAGCTGGGTAAGTGGCGAGGAGGTCGATACCCAGGCGGTCGGGATGCCGTCGATGGCCAGCCGGAATCCATCCATCTCCAGGCCTTGGTTGCGCAAAACCAGGGGGATCGAAATGCTGCTGCCCGGAATAGCCGTGAATTGGTTGGAGTGCATCATCACGCCCAACCGGCCCTGAACCTCATATACGGCTACCTTCAATGTGATTTCAACCTCGACCGATTGGCCGGGGTCAAGCTGGCTGGTCGCCCGAATTTTCATGGAATACCAGCCGGCACTTTTTTCGGATGCCGGCTGGGCATTGATAATAAGTGCAACTGGCCGCTGTTCGCCCGGAGCCAGGCGGACGACCCGCTCGGGGAGAGAGAACCAGGTGGATGGAATACCAAGGACCGAGAGCTCGAAGTAATCTTCAATTGTTCCTTGATTGTGCACTTGGAAATTGATTGTTGAGCTACTGCCCGGGATGGCAGGGAACTCAGTCGCTTCAGTCTGAATGCTCACGCGGGCAGGCTTTTGTTTCGGCTGTTCATCCATAAGCTAGATTCCGTTCGACCAGAGATTTGAGTAATTATAATAGGACTCACAAAGTTGGAAGAAAATGTGCGCATCCCCTGTACGATGTGATTTAAAATAGTGAGCGTTCGGGTGAGGGGGGCACCCGAACGCTCACTATTATTATATTACCACAGCATGATTAAAAAAACAAGATGGGTGTCTCCCCTCACACCCATCTTAGCCAGTTGCATTATTTTGTGTTATCGTTTATAACAGATCTTACAGCCTATTTATACCAATTCTATGGATTAATATGAATAGGCGCAATATGCGACGACATAGACATTTGTACTGATTTGATTAGGGGTCTTGTCAATGTAAATAGTGTGATGTATCCTATGTCAAATTACCTGGGCAGGGAAATGAATGATGAAAGATAAAATACGTGTAGCGATCCTGGATGATCACCAGGGAATTATTGACGGTTATTTGTATCGGTTGGGAGGCGCGCCGGACATTGAAGTAGTCGCCACAATCTTGTTTGGCGAAGACCTGGAGCCGACCCTGGCTCGCAATCCGGTGGATGTCCTGGTACTGGATGTGCAAATTCCCACCAGCCCAACCAATCCCAACCCCTTCCCAATCCTGTATATCATCCCGCGTTTATTGGAGCTTTATCCTAACCTGGTTGTGGTCGTGATCTCCATGCATACCCAGCGCACCTTGATCAATGCAGTCATGGAGGCAGGGGCGAGCGGGTATGTTGTCAAGGACGATCAGGCAACCATTCGCGAGCTGGCCTCAGTTATCCGCACGGTTGCAGGCGGCAGCATCTACATGAGCCAGTACGCTTACCAGGAATTGAAAAAAAGCCGGACCGGCGCATTATTGCAGCCCCTATCTCCCCGCCAGCTTGAAGCCTTATCGATGTGCGCAGCTTTCCCGGATGCCAGCTCCGCCGAGCTCTGCCAGATGATGAATATCGCCAATTCGACGTTGCGCAACCTGCTCTCCGGAGCGTACCTCAAGTTGAATGTGCGCAGCAAGGCTGCCGCAATCGCACGAGCCAGGCAGATGGGTTTAATCACCCCCGAAAAGCCGACCTCAGATATTCGAACTTATCAGGGCAGCTCAGCATAAGGCTGCTTTCATAGAAATAAATAGCTCGGGACTTACGCAGTTGGTGGGGTGATTGATGCCACCAATTCCCGGAAATGCGTATCTTGAAAACATTCACTAGCACCTAGGGCGGTAAGACAGATATAATCTATCTAGGCTTACCGCTTTTCTTTACCCTGGTATTTTTGATGTGGTTATGGCAGGATTATTGCACGAATTCTCAAGCAGGCCTGGCTTCATGAACTCGCACCTCTAATCAGGAGTAAGCCTATTGACCCGCTCCAGGCTTTTGTCAGTCACCGAACAGGTTATCGCCATCCTTACATTCATCTTTCTGGCGGTGTATGGATTTGTGCTCCTGTCGGATATTCCCTATCTCGGATTCCTCTTCGAACCGGATGATGGACTGATCACCGTTCTTTATCGTGGGGGTAATTCACCCCAGGCGTTGCTTAGCGGTGATTATCTTGAGCAAGTGAACTCGTTTGTGCTGGCTGACCTGCCTGCTGATTTTCGGCATACTTTACTCGCCGGTTACCAGCCTGACACCCAGCTCACGCTTGTTATTCGCCGGGGGGCGGTTACCCTCACTACCCTGTGGATCGTTCCAGGGATCAATTTCCCGGAGTTTTTCTACCGGCTAGGATCTGCCTGGTGGCTGCCTTTTGCGTTCTGGCTGGCTGGGGTTGTCGCGACTTTGCTGGTCAGACCAAAGGAAATTCGGCGCTTTTTGTTGGTATTGTTCTTCTATCTGCTGGCAATTGCGGTCAGTACGGGGGCAGTTTCTACTTACGGCAAACTATATAGCTCGCAGATTCTGCATTCGATGGTGTGGCTGTTGATCCCGATCAGCTGGCATTTGCACTGGCTATTCCCGAACCCGTTAGGTTCATCTCCATATAAAGTATTGTGGGGGATATATATCCTGGCAGGGTTGATGGTAATTGCTGAATGGTACAGAGTATTACCCTCTCAAGCATACCTGGTTGGATTCCTGCTGGCCATCGTCAATACTGCCATCCTGCTGGTTATCCATATTGTCTCTCAACCAAGACAACGCCGGGGGGTGATCTTGCTACTGATCGGGATTGTTCTGGTAGCTTTGCCGACAATCGCGGGTGTGATCCTTGCCCTATTTTGGGGTAATTTTTCGAGCTTTATGAATTACACTGTATTATTACTGCCCATAGTTGCTGTATTCTATTTTTATATTATTAACCGCGGCGACGCCCAAGGCATGGAGTTACGCGCCAATCGCTTGCTCACAATCATCATCTATGGCGGGATACTTCTGGCGGTTTCGGTGCTGCTGGGCTTTGTTGCGGCAGCCTTTATCCAGAATTCTAAGTATTATCTCCCTATTGGAGTCGCCCTCGCAATTTTTATTGGCCTGTTAACTGCCTACCTGTACCCGCACTTCCAGAGTTGGATGGAACGCAGAATGTTAGGTATCCCTGTGCCTCCCACGGTGTTGTTGGAGCAATACTCCACCCGGATGACTGCCAGCCTTGGGCAGGATGATCTGGTACGCCTGTTGCGTGAAGAAGCTCTGCCGTCGATGTTGATCCGCCAGGCGGCACTGGTCCGGTTGAATAGCTCCTTGCATCCATCCACTCTGTTCACGCTGGGGATCGACGAAGAGCAACTGCCCTCCCAGGAGCAAATCTCAGGGCTTCTCTCCCAGGCAGGTGAATACCCCAGATTGGCTCCGGAAGGCGACTATGAGTTCATCTGCCCATGGGCGTTCCTGGTGTTGACCTTGTCGGTCAGCGGGCAGGTGGTTGGGTTGTGTTTGTTTGGTAAGCGAGACCCCGACGATGAATACACAAAATCGGAGATCCGCACCCTGCAAGCCTTGATGGATCAGACTGCCCTGGCGCTGGTGAATATCGACCAGGCTGAGCGGCTGCGGGCGCTTTACCAGAATGACATTGAGCGCCAGGAGATGGAGCGCAGCCACCTGGCTCGCGAGCTGCACGATGATGTATTAAACCAGCTTGGTATTTTGTATATGAGCGTGGATGAACGCGTGGCAGGGGATCAATTTACTGAAGCATACCAGACATCTGTCACCCGCATCCGGGAGATCATCAGTGGTCTGCGCCCCGGGATGCTGATGTATGGCTTGCGATTTGCGTTGGAAGAGCTAACTGAAGAGACCGCGACTCAGGTTGGAGGCGATATTGCCATCCAATTGGAAATTCCCTCCAGCGATAGCCGTTACCCTCCAGATGTTGAATTGCAGCTTTTCCGCATCGCACAGCAGGCCTGCCAGAATGCCCTCAAGCACTCGCAGGCGCAGTGCATTTACCTGCGTGGTGAGCTGGATCACGGGCAGGTGGAATTGGTCGTAGAGGATGATGGGGTTGGCTTCATGGCGGGCGAACACCTGGACCTGGCCCGGTTACTGGCTAATAAGCACTTCGGCCTGGCTGGGATGCACGAGCGCGCTGTCCTGATTGGCGCAAAAATGCAGATCGACTCTACCCCGGGAAAAGGCACCCGCGTGCGCGTGATTTGGAAACCAGACTTCCCGGTCCCTCAACCTGTCAATTGAATCTTACGGTCCCAAACTGTGCTTTGTCCAGGTTTGCAGGCTCTGACTGCAAACCTGGACAAAGCTCAAAGTGTCTCGTCATTGAGCTAATCGGTCTATTCAATCGCCTTTGACGAAATACTGGATATTCGCTCAGCGCGGATCATTGGCTCAGCGGTGACCGGGTTGGTTTCAACCAGCCCCTCGATCAGATACGGGCCGCTGAGGCGTAACTCCTTCCGGTATCGCCGGTAGACATCCTCGTAAAAGAGCACATCCAGCATCCCTTCCAGGTCTTCCAGAGACATGTAGTATAGATAGCCCGCCTGGGTGGTTCGGCTCCGGCGCCAGGTCTGGCGCATCCCGGCAACTCGTACATGCTGACCGACACGCTGGGCAGCTTCCAGGGTGCTGATCGCGTGGGCAGCTGCGATTTGGTGGGCGTGCAGCTCGAGGGGATGAGCGATCACACTCACCCCTAAAATTGCCTCTTGTGCATTTGCTTGTTGTTCCACAGTCCAGTCCTCCAGGGTGTTGTCCATAGAGAAAAAGGATAACTGACCGCCGCGCCAGCCTCCGCTCTTTAGCTGTTGCAATAATCCGGGGATGCTTCCCATACCCTCCAATGCGCCGCACCGCACCAGGTTCTCCACTTCTTGCGGGCGAGGGTCCACTCTGGCGATAAAGTCCATAAAAGAGCGGAAAGGCCGCAAGCGGATAATCCGGGATTGCGTTCGGCGGGTGAGATCACGCACCTGGTTCAAGCCCATGAAAAGCACCTGCTGACCGTCGATACGGCTGGTGCTGAACTCGTAGCGGGCATAGTTGACGTGCGGAGGCCGGATTTCCAAGCCCAGGCGGCGGCTTTCCATCAAGTAGACCCGCTGCCCGTAGTAACCGCCCCAATTTGCCAGTACGGCTGCCATAAAAGTCGCCGGGAAGTGGGTCTTACACCAGGCGGAGCGCCAGGCGACCTGGGCGTAGGAAGCCGCGTGTGCTTTTGGAAAACCATAGCCTGCAAAAGCCGCCATCAGCTCCCATACCCGCTCTCCGACCTCGTCCGGTACCCCGCTACGATCCCTGGCTCCAACCAGAAACCGCTGGCGCAAGGTCTGCATCTCTTTGCCAGGATCGAAATGTGACATAGCCCGGCGCAAAAGGTCGGCATCCGCAAGGCTGAGCCCTGCCAGCTCATGGGCAATGCGCAACACTTGCTCCTGGTACAGGATCACACCGTAGGTATCTGCTAGCAGTGAAGCCAGGGCAGGGTGCAGGTGTTCGGCTGGTTCTTGTCCAAGATGGCGCCGGATAAATGCATCCTTCAGGCCTCCGGTGAGCGGGCCAGGGCGGTATAGCGCCAGGGCAAGCATGATATCGTCCAGGCTGTGGGCTTGAATTTCCCGCAAGGTGGCTCGCATCCCAGGGCTTTCTATTTGAAAGCACCCAATGGTTCGCCCGCCCTGCACCAGGCTGGCGGTTTGTTCGTCTTCCCCGGGGATGGCTTCCAACGCAGACAGCATCGACTCGTGAAACTGTGGCTGGTTTCTCTGGATGTCTTCTGCTACATCGCCCAAAACGGTAAGCCCGCGAATGCCCAGCAGGTCAATTTTCACCAGGCCCAGCCGCTCAATAGAGCTTAAATCCAGCTGGGTGATCCGCACCCCCTTCGCTGCCAGCTGGGTAGGCGCAAGGTCTGTCATATCACCCGGGGCGATGACCAGCCCGCCGGGATGGATGGAGAGATGCCGCGGCAGGCCGATCATGGCTGACGCGGACTGCATGACCGCCTTGTGGCGCGGCGAGGTGTACCGGCTGGCGATCTCAGCGTACGGGTCATCCGAGCCTGGTTCAGAGGTCGGTGGACCGTACCAGCGATGAGGCAGACTGTCTGCCATTGAATTGATCTCACCCGGTGGAAGGCCAAAGGCTTTGGCGACATCCCTCAGGGCGGAGCGGCGCCGGTAGCGGTTGACGGTGCAGACCATCGCCACCCGTTTATCTCCGTAACGCTGGTAGACATAGCGGATCACCTGATCGCGCCGTCGTGAACAGAGGTCGGTATCGATATCCGGTGGAGTGGCGCGAGCTGGATTGAGGAACCGCTCGAAATACAGGTTCAGGCGGACCGGGTCGGGGGATGTGATTCCCAGGCAGTGGGCAACCAGGGAAGATGCGGCGGAGCCACGCGACGAGATCGGCACTCCGCTCTGGCGGGCAAAGTGCAGAATATCTTCCATGATCAAAAACAGCGTTGTGTAACCGCATTTCTCAATGACATCCAGCTCGTGCTCCAGGCGGGCTTGGAGTTCCGGAGTTACCTGGGTATAGAGGTGGTTTAGTCCACGGTTCGCCTTCTGGCGGAGCACTTGAATACTATTCATCCCGGCGGGTAGCTCCACCTGGGGGAAATGCGCCACACCGAGAGGCAGCTCAAGCTTGCAGCGCTCGGCAATTTCGAGCGTATTGCGCAACGCCTGAGGATAGTGGGTAAAGCGCTTCTCCATTTCTTGGATCAAAGGGAAATCCGCCCCGGGAGGGGCGGTAGCTTCTGCAGGCAGATTTTCCAGGCTGGCGTTCAGGCGGATGGCAGATACAACCCGCTGTAAGTTGCTTTGTTCCGGCTTCAGGTAGTGAATATCGTGGGTAGCGACCGTCGGCAATTGCATGCGCTGAGCCAGGATAGCCAGCTGCCCCACCCAGGCAGTATCCTGTTGGGTATGGATTTGCAGCTCCAGGTATAGATTGCCCGGGAACAGGTCTTTGAGCAAATCCAGCCAGGCTTGTAGGGCAGCGAGCTTGTCCTGTTCTGCCAGCCGGGCAGCGTGCCCGCGCCTGCCGCCTGAAAGGCAAAGCAAGCCAGCTGAGTTGGCGGCAAGCTGCTCCAGCGTTAGGGCAGGTATGTAAGAGGATGAGGGTGGGGCGGCGTTTGCCAAGCTGCTCAGGCGGCACAGGCTGGCCCAGCCTTCCAGGCTGGTTGCCAGGAGTACAAGCGGGCTGGTAGTTGCCTCAGAGATCCCTGCGCCGGGGCTTGCCGGAGGGGCGATGTCCAGCTCCAGCCCCAGGATTGGGCGCACGCCGACCGCCAGGCAGTCATCATAGAATTCGATCGCGCCGGAAAGCCAGCGATGGTCGGTAAGCGCCAGGGCCGGCATACCCTGCTGGGCAGCCATGTAAGCCAGCTCGGCAGGCAGGGGCAATCCTTCCAGAAATGAGTAGCACGAATGGGTGCGCAGATGGACAAACATCACATATGGTTCCTGGCGGATGTATTTTAGCACATATGTGCGACTTTGTGCTCGCACGGGTGGGGATTCTTATGCCGGGGGTTGAAGCGAGTGCCAGGCGGGTAGGGTGCTGCGGGTCTCAAAAAGGTTCTCCTGGGCGATCAAGCCTGCGAGCAACCGGTCGCGCAGGGCGGTCTCGCTGACACCCAGGGGCTGGAGGATAGTAGATGCAGCCCGGATCAAAAGGTTGGTGTAGCGCTGCACATCCACACAATCTGGGTCCGGGGGCTCGGGCAAATCCCAGGCATGCACGCCGGGTTCGCCCCGGGTGTAAATGAAGCGGACGCACTGCCCTGGTTTCAAGGTTTTCTGGATGTTTTGTAGCTGCTGTAAGGCGCGCGCCGCCGGCGAAGGCGAGCGGTATTCAGGCAACGTGCGGCTCAGTTTCTGCGAGACCAGCAGGTGCTGTAAGGGAGCTTTCCCATTGCGCAGGGCAGCAATCTGGCGGCGCAGCAGGCTGAAGACCTGGGGCAGATATAACTCCAGCTCGCAGGCGCGCTCTGCCTGGCCCAGGCAGAGCAGCATCTGTTCCTGTGTCTCGGCGATAAATCGGGGTGTATCACGGCGACGAGTCTCGATGCCGCGCATTTTCAGGCTGCCATCTTGGAAGACGCCGAAATAACGGTTGGCGACCGGGACGCGCTCATTCTGCCGGGAGGACAGGAAAGCCACCCAGCGGTAGACCCCTTCCAGGGCGATGGGTAAGCCGGTGCGCCCGGCGATCTCAGCCAGCAGGGGCTGGAAATCGGCGGGCTGGCACAGGCCTTCCTTTTTCACCCATAACCCATCCACGTACATGTGCAGCACGGTGAACCCCATATCCTCGGCAGTCTCTTTGGCGCGCAACAACACCTCCCGCCCAAATGCGGTCACGGCTTCATGGGCCTCAATCCGCCCAAAGCGGGCGTTCTTATATCCCAGGTAGCCGAAGCAGGTCACCAGGAGCCATTTATGGGCTGAGGCGTAAGCCTTGTAGCTGGTGCGGCGGGGGTGCCAGGCGGGCAGGTCGGCAAGGCGCCTCTTGAGAGCAAGGCGTTTCTTGAGCAGCGGTGCCAGGGTGCGCGGCACCAGCCCGGGATGCTCCTGTTCGACGACCAGCGCCAGCTCGGGGATAAGCTCGGCGGTCGGGCTTTCCTGCCCAACCGTCTCTGGAGATATATTGAAGCGCACCATAATGCTGGGATACATGGAGATGAAATCGATCTCAGCCACGTCCTGGTGCAGGCCAATCAGAGGCTGGTAGACCAGACCGCCGTGGTCGGCGCGCATCAGTTCCAGGGCTGTCTTGGGGCTTTCGGACTGCTGTTTGTGCCAGGGGATGAGGATGCCCTGGCGCAAGGCGGTCTGCATCTGCATGGCAGAGATGCCGCTGCCGGGCGAGACGCGGGCCACGGTCTGCACAGGCAAGGCGGTGACCCGCGCCAGCTCAAAGATGCCCTCCATCCCATAGTCGTGGAATAGCATAGCGTTGTGGGCATCGATATGCCAGCGACCGGACAGAAGGATCTGTCCGCCGCGATAGATGATCTGACCATAGGTGAAGTAGGAGCGCTCCTTGCGATAGGCGATGCCCAGGCCGGTCTCACGGTTGAGTGGCAAGGGAATGTTATTCTGCTCAGAGAGCTCCAGCAACCGCGGCAGCAGCCAGGTGTCACCCCAGGTGGTGAGCAGCAGGTCCGGGTCGTGGCGCTGCAAGATTGCGCTCAAGTTGACCAGCATCGGGCGAGGCGGGCTCAATGCCAGCCGGTATGAGGAACGCTGGCAGGTGATGTTCAGGTAGCAGGGCGTGGCGTGGAAAGGATCCACGTCCGGCTCAAGCGATAGGATGCGCAAGGGGGGGACGGGCAGGTCCAGTTCCCAGGGAGAGTCCAGGGTGAATAGGCTGGCGATTTTTTCGCCCTCGTCGATCGCCACCTGGCAGCGGGCGAGCGGGAAAGTACCGTACAGGGCGGCGTGGCGCAGCGAGATCGGCAGGTCGGCATCGTAGTAGACTAGGTCGGGAAAAGCCGCTGCCACGCGATTGAAGAGCAAGGGCTGGGTTGCCGGGTTTTCGACCTGGATTGCCAGCACCGGGAATGGCTCCGGGTTGAACAGGTCGCGGCGCTCTGCCCGGGAGAGTTGGGGCGGCTGGGGTTGCTCGCCCAGGAAACGCCACAGGAGGCGCAGGCGCTCTGGCGGTCCGGCGGCGAAAAATATCACCGGCAGAGTCTGGCGCAGGCGGCGGCGCGTCCCGTCTTCGTCCAGCAGCCACACCACCACGCCATCCTGGGGATGGGTGTAGATATCCAGGAGCCAGCCGGTGCGCTCAATCATCGCTGGCAGGCAGGGCGCTTTCCAGCAGGCGGCGCAGGCGGAGCACCTCCTTATGCTCCTCCAGCAGCATAGCCAGCAAGAAAACTTCGAAAGGAAGGGCATGGGCGGCGTAGGCAGCCGCGGCAAGATGCTGGTGGGCGGCGGCAAACAGGTCGTCCAGGGCCAGCTGGTCGCTGCGCCGCAAAGCGCGCCGGAAGCGGGCGAATGATTCCTGCTCTTGCAGGAAAACCTGGGTGATAGAGGGTAAAGTGCGTCCCATAGGGTGGCCTCACAGCAGCCGCAGCGGTTCAGCAGGCGGCGGCGATTCGAATTGCCATATCTGGTCAACCCGCTCTTCCAGCAGGTTTAGCAGCTCGCCGGGCAAGCTGCCTTTCCCATCCTGGGCGACGCTGACCAGGGTGGGCGCCTGGCGGCTCAGGCGGCGCAGGTGGCTTAGGCTGATCTCCAGCAGGCGGCGGCGCTCGGGCAAAAGGATGTTCTCGTCCTGGAAGGTAGTTAGCAGATCCAACACCAGGGTAGGAAGCGAGGTTGCCGGGGTGTCAGCCAGTAAAGCAACTACCTGGTAGCAGGTAAAGGCGCGGGCGACGTGGATATTGTTCAGGGCAATCGCCAGGTCTGGGGTGGTGCGGCGAACAAGGCGGGCGATGCGATGCGCTTGAAAGCAGTTGCCTCCATCCAAGACGAGCAGGCGCCCGCCGGCAGCCAGGCGGGCGATGAGGGTATTGACGAGCTCGTGCCGCGCCGGGCGGGCTGCCAGCAGCAGATGTAGCTGACCTGGATTCAGTGCGGGAAGGGTTTGCATAGCTTCAGCGTACCCTAAAACGCGCTGAAAAACAATCCCGCCCTGGGGGGAGGCGAGGGGGAAAAAGAGGGGTAACCTGGAGGGTGAGCCAGGGGTGGGGGTGGTAATGCCCCCGGCGTCTATATATAGGGGTTATAGATTGAGGTTTTGCCAGGCGCTGAAGTCCCAATCTGCCAGTGCCTGGCGCAGCTCCGCTTTGCTGCGCAAATCGAACTTATACAGCACGTTGCGCACGTGGGTTTTGACCGTTTCATGAGAGAGCACCAGGTGGTCGGCGATCTGCCGGTTGGTGAAGCCCAGGCAGACCAGGGCTGCTACCTGTTGTTCGCGGGGCGAGAGCGCTTCCCAGCGCGCCAGGTTGATCTCTGCCGTTTTGCGCTGCACCAGCGCCATGGAGAGCAGCTCGGCAGCCAGCTCTTTCTCAGCACGCTGTTCGCGCTGAGCCAGGTTCTCCAGCGATTGAATCAACGAGCGGTCCACTTTCAGATTTAGGTGGGCCGGGTGGGAGAGTCTCAGGAGGCGCAGCAGGTGTTGCCAGAATGGCATGCGGTATTCCCCACGGTAAGCAGGTTGGAAGGTTGCTATTATAATTTTACCAGAACTTTTGTTCTATTTACAGTAGGAGTTACGCGCTTGATTGGGAAATTAGTTTGCGTTTACCCAAAAGTTGTTGTGGACAAGAGAGATGAGGTGGAACAGCAACGCTGCTCCACCTCACCCATTCGAAAGATGCATTCCCGGGAGTGTCTCGCTTAAGTTCGTTTTAGCTCTGCGATAAAAGGCAAGGTGCGATGGCGGTCGGCGAAATCTAATCCGTACCCGACCACCCACACGTCAGGGATATCGAAACCAAGGTAGTCGATGGGAAGATCGACTTCGGGGCGAATCTTGCGCACCAGGACACAGGTGTGCAGAGAAGCGGGTTCGCGGTCTTTCAGGATGCGGCACAGGTAGTTGAGGGTATTGCCTGAATCAAGAATATCTTCTACGATCAGCACATGCTGGCCCTCGATCGACTCGCGCAGGTCCATCAGGATGCGCACTGTGCCGGAGGAAGTTGTTTTGCCGTAGCTGGATAATGCCATGAAGTCAACGATATGGGGGATGTTCAACCGGCGCGTCAGGTCAGCCATGAAAATGAAAGCGCCTTTGAGTATCCCGATAATGTATAGCCGGTCGACTGAAGCGTAATCGCGGTTGATTTGATTGGCAAGCTCTTGAACGCGGTTTTGGATCTGCTCGGTGGTGATAAGAATTCGGGAGAGTTCCGGGTGCATCTCGTTCATGGCATCTCCTTGGCCCAGGATTGGGATTCGTGCAATAGAAAAACATCCTGCTCGAAGCAGTCTGGTAAAGTATTCGATTTATTATACCGGAAAGGAACACTGTGTACACCAGCGGCCAGATCAAATCAAAAGTGAACCTAACTACCACGTAGTCGTTGCGCCCCTGGGGGCCGTAGTCTTCTGCCATACGGTACAGGGCAGCTGGCGTGTAATACAAGGATAGATCGGGTGTACCCGCGCTGGAATCTGAACCGGCAGCCTGGGCAGGGAGCACCAGCAGGGTGAACAAGATAAAAACCACCAATCCCGCCAGCGTGACCCAGCCAGTTGATAATCGATTCACCCCATCCGAAATTCTTTCCAGCATCGTTTCATCCGGTACACTAATATTTGATAATCGAACTCCAATTATAATAGGTAGCAGGTACGCAGTTCTGGGAAAAATTGGGGGTGTGGGCAAGCGTCGCTTGCCCACACCCCTTCACCCCCCAAAAAGCGTGAGCTCAAGCTAAATTATTGTGAATCTTCGTGGTGAAAGGAATAGGTAGGTGCAATAGTGGGATTTCATGGTGGTGGTTGGTGGAGCTATTTGAGCTCTGCAGATGAGAAACCGAAAGTAACCTGGAGCTTGTTACGGCGGGTTTTGAGCTACTCTCGCCCGTACCGCTGGCAGATCGCCGGTTTGCTGGTTACCATCCTGGTTACGACCGGGCTGACCCTGGTAACGCCGCTTATCCTGCGGGATTTGATCGATAACACCATTCCACAGAAAAATATCCCGCGATTGATGGTGCTGGCGTTGGCATTACTATTCATCCCGGCACTGGGTGGGGTCCTGAATGTGCTCTCTCGGCGGTTGAACGCCAGGATCGGCGAGGGAGTGATCTATGACCTGCGGGTAGCCCTGTATGCGCGCTTGCAGCGCATGTCGTTGCGCTTTTTCACCAACACCCGGGTTGGGGAGCTGATGAGCCGCTTGAACAACGACGTAGTTGGGGCACAAAATGCGATCAGCAACACCTTTGTTGGCATTATCACGAACCTGATCCAGGCAGCCGCGGTGCTGCTAGTGATGGCTTCGCTGGAATGGCGCCTGACATTGATCAGTGTGGCGATTCTGCCCCTGTTTATCCTGGCGGCACGGCGCATGGGAGGTGTGCTCCGGGATATTGCCCGGCAGGCGATGGATGCCAATGCCAGGATGAATGCAACGATGAACGAAACGCTGAATATCGGCGGGGCGCTGCTGGTTATGCTTTTTGGACGGACGGCATTGGAAATAGAGCGCTTCGATTCGCGGGCTGCAGTGGTGCGAGATATCGGCATCCGGCGGGCGGTTATTGGAGCGGCATTTTTTGTCATCATCGGCTTGATTAGCGCGGTCGGCACAGCTTTGGTGTATGGAGTGGGCGGTTTCCTGGTGATTCAGGACGTGTTCACCATTGGCACAATCGTGGCGTTTGGCGCTTATCTGACCAGCCTCTACTCTGCCTTGTCTGGTCTGGCAAACGCGCCGGTTGAGTTTGCCACTTCGGTGGTGAGCTTTGAAAGAGTATTCGAGGTGATTGACCTGCCCCAGGATATCTTGGAAAAGCCGGATGGGCTGGTGTTGGACCAGGTAAAGGGAGAGCTGGTTTTCGATCAGGTAACTTTCCGTTACTCGGTAGACGAGACGCACCTGCTCAGCGATGTACGCCGTTTTGGCTCAATGGACAGCGTGACGGCTGTGCTCTCTGACGGGAAACCTGGCGATAAACAAGATAGAGATGAAAGCACAAAAGAATTGGTCGCGCCTCAAAGCCAGGCGCGCGAGCTGGCATTGCAAGATATCTCGTTCCGCGCCGAGCCAGGGCAGCTGGTGGCACTGGTAGGTCCGAGCGGGGCAGGTAAAACTACGCTGACCTACCTGATCCCACGCCTGTATGATCCCGACCAGGGGCGTATCTTTCTAGACGGGTACGACTTGCGCGAGATGAAGCTGGCCTCCCTCTCCGCTCAAATCGGTATGGTGACCCAGGAAACCCACTTGTTCCACGATACAATCCGCACCAACCTGCTCTATGCCCGGCTGGACGCCACCCAGGCCGAGCTGGAAGAAGCCGCCCGGGCAGCCAATATCCATAATTTCATCATGGAGTTAGCCGATGGGTACGATACAATTGTTGGCGAGCGTGGTTACCGGCTGAGCGGCGGGGAGAAACAGCGGATTGCCCTGGCACGGGTGATCCTGAAAGATCCGCGCATCCTGGTGCTGGATGAGGCTACCAGCCACCTGGATAGTGAATCGGAACAATTAATCCAAGACGCACTCCGGCGGGTGATGGCAGGGCGTACCAGTATTGTGATCGCTCACCGGCTGAGCACGATCCTGGCAGCCGACC
Source organism: Anaerolineae bacterium (assembly GCA_041301185.1). GTDB lineage: Bacteria > Chloroflexota > Anaerolineae > Anaerolineales > UBA4823 > JAQBDA01. Next base: position 11,734 of record JBFYSV010000264.1, on the reverse strand, counting down.
AGATTCTGGTGATGGATCGCGGCCAGATCATTGAGCATGGCAACCATGATGAGCTGTTGGCACAAGGCGGCCTGTACGCCCACCTGTACGAGACTCAGTTCAGTCGCGAGCGGCAGTTGGGTATGTAAATCGGTTTGGGAGCAGTTTGTAAATGTCTCGGTCTTACATCAATTCAGTCACTCGCCAGACTGCATCTGCCAGGATCGCTGCATTGTTCCCGCGCAGCTACGAGGGCTCGCGTGCCAGGTTCCGCCAAAACCTGGATCGAATCCAGCAGTTTTGGCCGGGTGCCCGCCTGGTATCTCATAGGATTTCCAGTTCAGAAGGCCTGACGATCGACTGGATCGAGGCCAGCCCTCTGACGAGCTGCGAGCGGCTTCTGATCCTGACCACCGGTGAGCATGGTATTGAGGCTTATGTCGGTTCGGCAGTCATTCAGGTGATGATCGATGAGTTTCTACACCGCCTGCACCCGGGGACGACTGGTTTACTGCTGGTACATGCGATCAATCCATGGGGGATGAAATACCGGCGGCGGGTCAACAGCCAGAATGTCGATTTGAACCGGAATTTTCTGTGGAGTGAGGCTGCCCCGGGTATCGATGCAGGCTATGAACCGGCTTATAACTCGCATTACGATCGGCTATCTCCTTTGCTGAACCCTCAAAAACCGGTTCGGAACCAGATAATCAGCAAAGCGGGATTTGCCTACCGCATGCTGCGCAGCCTGCTGGGCAACGGCCCTTCAGTCGTATGGAATTACTCGGTGATGGGACAGTATCATGAGCCGCGTGGCATCTACTACGGCGGGTCACAGCTGGAAGAAGAGACTCAGGTTCTGGTTGATCTGTTTCGGCGCCAGATCCAGCCTTATCGCCAGATTTTATTCCTGGATATGCACACCGGCTACGGACCGCGCTACCAGATGAGCCTGGTCAATTCGTCAATCGAGCCCCGGGAATCGGCAAAACTGGCGGCAGAATTCCATTACCCGGTAGTGTTGAAAGCTAACAAGGAAGAGTTCTACGAGATCCAGGGTGATATGCTCGATTACCTGTATCACCTGGTGTTCGATGAATTCCCGGATACGGGCCTGTATGCCACTGCTTTTGAGTTTGGCACGTTTGGCAATTCCTGGTTAGCCGAGCTGCGCGATTTGAGGATCACCATCCTGGAGAACCAGTTGTACTGGTATGGATCGCACAGTGATAAAACGCGAGCCTGGATTGGGCGAGAATACGAGCAGCTATATTTTCCCAGTGAATCGAAATGGAGAGCCAAAGCGATTATCGACGCACGGCGTGCCTTTGAAGGCATCCTGCGGGCAGAAGGCTTTTTCTACATTATCTAGCTCCCACACTCTGACGATCAAGCATGTCCGCTCCCCGCCGTGAACTTATTTCAGGATTTAAAGCCGAGCTGCCGCTGTTAATTGGCGTCATCCCCTTCGGGATGATTTACGGTGTTCTGGCGCTGGCAGCAGGGATGCCTGCCGGGGCTGCCCAGGCGATGTCAACAATCGTTTTTGCTGGGTCATCCCAGTTCATCTCAACCCAGTTGTATGGCATAGCTGCCCCGGGGCTGGTCATTTTTATCACTGCGGTGGTTGTCAACTTGCGGCATGCCTTATACAGCGCCTCGGTTGCGCCGTATTTGAAGTGTCTGAATTCACGCTGGAAATGGTTGCTGGCTTACCTGCTGACCGATGAGGCGTATGCTGTGGCGATCACCCATTACCAGCAAACTGAAGACAACCTCGATTGTGACAGACCTGACGCGAGGCACTGGTTCTTCCTGGGGGCTGGATTGGCGCTGTGGGCAACCTGGCAGCTGAGCACGGCGGTTGGAATCTTCCTGGGGGCGCAGGTGCCCGCCAGTTGGTCGCTGGATTTCACCCTGGCTTTGACTTTCATCGCCATCATCGTGCCCGGCTTGAGGGATCGTCCCAGCCTGGCTGCTGCGCTGGTGGCAGGGGTGACTGCAGTTTTGTTCTTTGCCTTACCCTATAAGCTGGGTTTGATCCTCGCCTCCCTGGTTGGGGTTAGCGTGGGTTTATGGATTGAGGCAAAAGCATGAACCTTTGGCTGACAATGATCGCGATAGGTTTAGCCACCTTTGCCATCCGGCTATCATTCATCTACCTGTTTGGCAAGGTTGAGATGCCTGATCTGGTGAAAAAGGCGCTGCGCTACGTGCCGCCGGCAGTCCTCAGCGCGATTGTCTTTCCCGAGCTGCTCCTGCCAGGCGGGCACTTCGATCTCTCGTTTGGCAATGGACGCCTGATTGCGGGTGTCCTGGCAGCGGCTGTCGCCTGGCGCACGAAGAGCGTTGTGCTGACGATCGTTACAGGTATGGCTGTACTGTATATTCTGATGGCTTTGGGTCTGTAAATTGGAGGCATCTTGAGCGACCAACAAGTTATTTTCTCTATGGTGCGCGTTAGCCGCATGTTCCCGCCCACGAACAAGCAGGTTATCCGGGATATCTCGCTGGGTTTTTTCTATGGGGCAAAGATCGGCGTGCTGGGATTGAACGGAGCGGGGAAATCCACCTTGCTGCGGATTATTGCCGGTCTGGATGATGGCTATACCGGCGAGGTTGTTTTTTCTCCCGGCTATACAGTTGGCTTGCTCGAACAAGAGCCCCAGCTAGAAGCCGGCAAGACCGTTCGCCAGGTGGTTGAGGAAGCTGTGCAACCGATCGTGGACTTGCTGGCAAAGTACGATGAGATCAATGCCCGTTTTGCTGGGCCGGATGCCGACTTTGATGCGCTGATCGCCGAGCAGGCTCGCCTGCAGGATGAGCTTGACCGCCACGATGCCTGGACCCTAGATAGCCGCCTGGAACAGGCAATGAATGCCCTGCGCTGCCCGCCCCCGGAAACGCCGGTGGCGGTGATCTCCGGCGGAGAGCGACGGCGGGTGGCGTTGACCCGCTTGTTGCTTACTGAGCCGGACATCCTCTTACTGGACGAGCCGACCAACCACCTGGACGCTGAATCGGTTGCCTGGCTGGAGCGCCACCTGCAGCAATATAAGGGTACGGTGATCGCCGTCACCCATGATCGCTACTTCCTGGACAACGTGGCAGGCTGGATCCTGGAGCTGGATCGCGGCTATGGCATTCCCTGGCGGGGCAATTACTCAAGCTGGTTGGAGCAAAAGCGGGAACGGCTGCAACGGGAGGAGAAGGCGGAGAGCAAGCGCATCCAGACCCTGCAGCGAGAGCTGGATTGGATCCACATGGCTCCCAGAGCGCGCCAGGCAAAAGGCAGGGCGCGCTATACGGCATACGAGCGCCTGCTCAGCCAGGAATACGAACAGCGCCGTGAAGACCTGGAGATTTACATCCCGCCGGGGCCGCGCCTGGGAGATATCGTGATTGAATTGGAGCAGGTGAGCAAAGCCTATGCTGACCGGCTGCTGCTCGATAAGCTGGACTTGAGCATCCCGCCGGGGAGTATTGTTGGGGTGATTGGACCGAATGGCGCCGGAAAAACGACCTTGCTGCGACTGATCACCGGGCAGGAAGCGCCCGATGCGGGGAGGGTGCGGATTGGCGAGACTGTCAAGCTGGCTTATGTAGACCAGAGCCGGGATACCCTGGACTCTGAAAAATCTGTTTGGGAAGAGATCAGCGCCGGGCAAGACCAGCTGGATCTGGGCGGTCGCAAGCGCAACTCGCGGGCCTATGTTTCCAGCTTCAATTTCCTGGGTTCAGACCAGCAGAAGAAAGTGGGCATGTTATCTGGTGGTGAGCGCAACCGCGTTCACCTGGCGAAGACTCTCACCCAGGGCGCTAACGTGATCTTGCTGGATGAGCCGACCAATGACCTGGATGTCAACACCCTGCGTGCTCTGGAAGAAGCCCTGGAGAACTTTGCCGGCTGCGCGGTTGTGGTTTCACACGATCGATGGTTTCTTGATCGTGTAGTTACCCATATTCTTGCGTTCGAGGGCGAGAGCCAGCTGCGCTGGTTTGAAGGCAACTGGTCGGATTATGAAGCCGACCGGAAGAAGCGCCTGGGCGTGGCAGCCGATACGCCCCAGCGCATCAAGTACCGTACGCTAAAGCGTTAATCAAGCAATTGCGGTTTTATTCCAGCTCGGATATTAATGCAAATTTGATCGGGGAGTTCGCCTGATTAGGGGGAGCTGAGCCAGGAGCATGCCTGCCAGCATTAACCCCGCGCCTACCAGCTGGATCGGGGCAAGGTTTTCGCCCAGCAGCAACCAACCGGAGATGGCGGCAATCGGGGCTTCCATGCTGAGCAGGATGGCGGCATCGGCGGGCGGGGCAAGTCGCTGCCCGATTGCCTGGAAGGTGTATCCCAACCCGATAGAGAAGATGCCGGTGTAGATGATGGGCAACCAGGCATTTGTAATCACCGCCGCCAGGTCAGACTCGACCAGCGCTCCAATCCCCAGGGAAACCAGTGCGGTGACCAGGTACTGGCCTGCCGCCAGCGGCAGAACGTCCATGCGCTGCACCAGGTGCCCAATCCAGATCACATGCAGGGCAAACATCACCGCACTCACCAGCACCAGGGCATCGCCGAAGGCCAGCCGCATCTGCCCGCTGGTGCTGAGCAAGAACAAGCCCAATGCCGCCAGCAAGGAGGCCCCCCAGGTGTACCTGCCCAGGTGCTGCCGTCTGCCTGCCGCCAGGATAATCGGGATAAATACGACATAAAGCCCGGTGATAAAGCCAGCATTACCGGCGGTGGTATATTGCAAACCCATTTGTTGGAAAGAACCGGCGGTAAAAAGCAGCAAACCCGCCACCAGGATTCCCACTTGATCTCGGCGGCTTATTTTGTGTAGCGGTCGGGAGCGCTGTTCACGCACGACAAACGGCAGCAATACCAGAGCGCCAAGCAGGAAGCGCAGCCCATTAAATAGAAACACCCCCGAACTCTGCGCAGCTGTGCGTTGGGCGACGAAGGCCGTGCCCCAGATAGTCGCAGCCAGCAGCAGGGTTAGATCTGCCTTCAGCCGGGCGGTGCGTGCCGTGGAGGAGAGGGCGCTGCTCATCAGGCTGATTATAAATGGAAACCTTACCAGGAATGACTCGTTATGGGGGTGCGTAGCATTTGTCCAGATCTCTGCATAGATTAAGGATGCATCAGAATCTCCCTCCATCCCCTTGTGCCTGGGTGCTCCTGTTGTACACTTGCGCCGTAATGCAGACTGGCGGGCTGGAAGTTGGGTATCCATACCAGGTGCAGATGGCCTGTCTCAAGTGAGGTATCGATTTGTCAAGTTTAGCTTTGCAGGAAAAAGTATGTCTGGTGACCGGCGCTACAGCGGGTATTGGGGAGGTGACCGCACTTGCCCTGGCTCAACAAGGTGCAACCGTGGTCATTGTCAGCCGCAACCAGCAGCGGTGTGAAGATACAGCAATGCGCATCCGCCAGGAATCACAAAACCCGGCGGTAGATTTCCTGGTGGCAGATCTGTCTTCCCAGGCGGATGTCCGCCGGGTGGCAAGCCAGTACCAGGAAAGGTACAACCGTTTAGATGTCCTGGTCAACAACGCGGGCGGTTTTTTCAGCCGCAGGCAAGATAGCGTGGATGGGATTGAGCTAACCTGGGCACTTAATCACCTGAACTATTTTCTGCTTACCCATTTATTACAGGATACGCTCCTTGTCAGCGCGCCGGCGCGGGTAATCAACGTGTCTTCCAATGCGCATTTAGGGGGGCAGATCAACTTTGACGATCTGCAAGCCCAGCGAGGCTATTTCGGCTGGCGGGTTTATGCCCAATCCAAGCTGGCGAATGTATTGCACGCCTACGAGCTTGCTCGCCGCCTGGACGGGTCACGGGTTACAGTCAATGCCCTGCACCCTGGCTTTGTTGCCACCCGTTTTGCTGGCAACAACGGAATGCTGTACCACCTTGCCTTGAAGGTTGCCCATTTTTTTGCATTGACTCCAGAGCAAGGCGCTCGCACCAGTATCTACCTGGCATCCTCAGAAGAAGTTGAAGGAGTTACGGGTAAATATTACGTCGATGAAAAGCCGGCTTCCTCTTCGCCGGTATCCTATGACGAGCAGGTGGCGCGGCGATTGTGGGAGGTAAGCGCCGAGATGGTGGGCTTATAATATGGGGAGACTCACGGCTGTGCACTGGGTCCCTGAGCGTGCCATGTTAAGATCTCTCAGGAGGACAGGATGAACGAACCAGAAACCACGGGCGCACGCCGCTCGCCCTGGCACATTTACCCGGCGGATTGGAAAGCGGGTAGCTGGTTTGTGCCTTATATCGGCGATAACGCAGTTATCCATCACGGGCACCAGTCTGCCGAGGATCACAGCCTGTGCGGGCCGATGGTTTTCTGCTGTGCCAGGTCGCGTCAGGCATTTGTGGATCTGTACCCGGATAGCACCCCTGCCGGGGCGAGCTGGGAGCCCACCGAGGCTGCCCATATCCTCTCCTGGCTCGATGCCGGGGTTAACGTGGTCTATTTTGTGTTCTGCGATCCGGTCAGGCCGGAGGGCTTACTGGCAGGAGGCTTATCTGCCGAGGAAGCCCGCCTCGTTCTGAGCCAGCAGGTTTTGCTGGAGCAGTATTCCGGGCAGGCAGGCCGGATCAAATAAGGTCGTATTTAGTCATTGGGCAGTTGCTTATTCAGGTACCAGTTTTTATATTCCTGGATTTGTTGTGGGGTGGGCCAGTGTGGCTCGCCTCTCCCCAGCGAGTAAGCAATCGCCATGATTTTAGCGATCTCTTCGGTGAGCTCTGTGCGGTTGTAAGCCTCCCGGTTGGATCTGCCCAGCGTCACCAAGCCGTGGTTCTTCAAAACCATCACGTTGAAATCTTTGGCATATTGAGCAACTACCCGCCCCAACATGGGCGAGGTGGGGATCTCGTATGGGATGATAGGGATCCTCTCCCCAAGAGAGATCGGCGCTTCAGAGCCGATAGGCTGAATTTCGATCCCTGATAGGGAAAGGGCAATCACATGCGGCGGGTGGCTGTGCATGATCGAGAGTACGTCTGGACGTATTCGAAATACCTCACAGTGCAAGAAAATTTCTGACGATGGTTTGAATTTATGCGGGTATGGATCGCCGGTAACCAGGCTCACTTTCACCCAGTCACCTACCTCCAGCTCATCCAGCACACATCCGGTGGGCGAGATCCACATGTCCTCTCCCACCCTGTAGCTGAGATTTCCGCCGGTGGCGGAAGTCAGGCCGCGCTGCTTTAGCCGTTCTGAATAGATGCATAGTTCCTGGCGAATATCTTCGCACTCGATGGTCTTCATGTCAACATCCCTCCTTTATGAGGCAAGCTCCATCTCCAGCCACTGGTCGTTTGGAGGGATCAGCTTCCAAACATCGTTAAGCGGGTAATCCTGGTAATGTACCCGGACAAGCGCCAGGGCAAAGCCGTGCGAGACGACCGCGACCCGCTCTAGAGGGTGGTTGCGGCGGATTTCCTCAATCGCAGCGATCACCCGGTCGAGCACCTGTTTCACGGTCTCCCCGCCTGGCGGACCTGCATCCAGGGGGTCCAGGCGCCGCCGGCGCAGGATCTCGCCGTAGCGTGCTTCCACCTCTTCCGCCAGCAAACCCTGCCATTCTCCCTGGTTGATTTCACGCAGGCGTGGGTCGGTCTGTACTGGCAGTCTGGTAGTTGCGCTGAGCGCCCGGGCAGTATCCAGGGCGCGTTGCAGGTCGCTGGAATAGATCGCTGCCAGGCCAGCTCTGGAAAGCTGCTGAGCGATATTGGCAGCCTGTTTTAGCCCGCGTTCGTTCAGGGGAACATCGGCGTGGCCTTGCCAGCGTCCCTCTACATTCCAATCGGTTTCTCCGTGGCGGATCAAGTATAGATAGGTCATTGAGTCTCGATGCTCTCCCTGGCAGGTAACAATTCGTTCTAAAACGCTGTTCCAGTTTCCACGACGCCCTCCATCACGTAGTGGGTCAGCTCGCTTACGCTCCAATCGTGGATGCCCAGTTTCTCGAGCGTGCGCCCGCGCCGCCAATAATCGGTGCGATGGATGATGCACGCCAGGCGGATAATACTCTCCATACCGCGCACCGAGACGCCGTAGCGTTCGCCAAGAGCAGCTATTGGCACCAGGCTCATCGGGACATCCTCGGTAAGATACCGGTGGTTCAGGGTCGGCGGAGCCTGGATGCCGTAATAACCGGGCTGGTTGTGGACGGCCTCATAAAGATCATCCCCGGTGGCATGATAAGCCATCTGCAACCATTCCAGGGCGGTGCGGGCGCGAATGCCGAGGGCAGAAGCCACCGTTACCCTTTCCCGGTCGAGCACCTCCAGCAGGCGGGCGACGGATGGGCTGACGCCGTCTATATAGAACTGGAACTCGCCCAGGGTGGTTTCGATCCGCCCGGCGTTGAGCAGCGCCAGGGCTGGGTGGAAGATGGCGCCCATGTTATTTAACCCGGTGTGGAGCACACTCCCACCATTAATAAACTGCGGGTAGGCGGGTGCCAGAATATCCAGCACCATCTGGGTCCGCGTGGCAGGCAGCGCAGCCAGGGGGACGGTCTCCTTGATGCCAAATATGCGCGCCTGGGCTGGGCCATCCGAGCGGCTGGCGTAAATCAACGTCTCGGCCTCGGCAATGGTCACATCGGTGGTTGAGCCGCATTCGGCAAGGATATGCTTGACCTCCAGCGCGCCGCAGGTGCGACCCGGATTCAGTACCATGACCTGCCCGTCTTGAAGATATGGGGCCGCCTTGCGGGCGATTTCTGCATGGGCTGTAGATGGTACAACAACCATGGCAACATCGCAATCCTGCAGGGCTTCTGCGATATCGGATGTGACCTTTACCAGAGAGCCGAAACCGTGTGGTCCGCCTTCGAAGCTCTTTAGCTCGATGCCGCGCCGCGCCCGGATAGCGGCGATGTTATCGGACGTGCGATTATATAAGGTGACCGGGAATCCCATCAGGGCAAGGTGGGCAGCCATTCCCTTGCCGCCATGCCCGGCGCCGATTACGGTGAAGCGCACGGAAGTACTGCTCATAGTGGACCTCCTTATCGAACAATAAGACCATTGGCATGGGCTTTGTCCTGACCGCCGGGATAAAAAAGATATTTATCTGACAGACAGAGCCTTCAGCCGTTCCGTTTCCGAAAGCACTTGGCCGGTATGAGGGTCGATCGACACGCAGGCCCCCCGTTTGTCGATCTTGGTGATGACCTGGCCTCGCCCGTACGGATTGTTGGCAAGCTGTGGAGCGTCCAGGATGCCCGTGGTTACGGCGCGGGCTAGCGTGGGGGGATGGGTCAGGCCATCGATCCCGCTGTCAGTTGCCAGCTCTTGAATGGCTGATATGGTCACCTGTGCTTCCCGGATCAGCTCATCTCTGCGAGCCTGGATGGCAGGATCGGCGCTCATATCGGGCTGGCCATTCAGTGCGTTTTCTATGCTGCGCCGGGCAATAGCAGATGCCCGGATAACGTCCTGGGCAGCGGCTGCGTGGTGAGCTTCGGTATGCCCGACGATATGAATAATATGCGGCTTAAGAGCCATCTGCAGGTACACGCTGGCAGCCAGGTGGCCGCACGCCTGGTCGGCATCCAGGGGATAGCTGAGCAGACCGGTGCGGGTTTGCTTCCAAATGCGGAAATCCTCCCTTGCCAGTGGAGATATCATCTCCAGGATTGCCAGCATCTTCGCCAGGTCCATTGCGTCAGACAAGCCGGGCGGGCTGTTAAACATCATCTGGGCGATATAGTCGCCTACCCCAAAGGCGCGGGCATTATATGCAGACAGGTAAGCTGAGACAAGAAACGTCACATCGGAGGCATCCCGCATGCCCCAGTGGTGCGGCTCATTCAGTTCAACCGGGATCTTGTGCTGCCCGTACCAGGTCATGACTTCCTGGTGCTGTCGGATAGATCCTTCTAGATCCCAGGGGCCGCGACCGTCCATCCGGTTGAACCAAAACAAGGGGATGGCGCACCAGGCGTTATGAATTGTTTCGACGTACATTTCTGCCAGGCGGATAAAGTCGTCCGTGCCAGAGTAAGTGCGTAACAAGGGATAATTACCCGTGCGGCTTGCCTGGTAAAGAGTGCGATAATCATTAGGGCTGCGCACCGGCACGCCACCAGCGCCGGTACGGCGAATATCTTGCCGTTCTGGGTGGAAGAAGTTCTCCTGGGCGTCCTGGTCTATGCCCAGCGAGATCACGTCCAGCGCCCAGGCTTCGGCGATCTGTGCAATACCCTCAACTGTTTCCGGCATGGTGGGCAAACCGAAGTGATGGCGCAAGATAGGATAGGGAGATTTCCAGTCAATCCTTTGGATGACGGTTTGGGGGAGGTCGATCTCCTTCTTATGAGAGCCTGATTGCCCTTTGAGGTATGCCAGGACAATTTCTGGAGGTTCACCGCCCTCAAAGACTTGATCAAAGAAACCCATTGCCCTTGCCCGCTCGGCAACCGGCGGTGTCCCGGCAAAGGCGAAGCGCGTCCCAGACGAGCGTAGCTCGTCCGCTTCTTCAGCAAAACGCGCCAGCAACCGCTCGCCAGTCTCGGGAGTCAGGCGGTAGGATACGCCTACAAGGTCTGCGTTTTCCTGCCTGGCTACTTGCAGCACTTTTTCCAGCGGCACAGCCGGACCCAGGAATACGGTCCTCCACCCGGCAGACTCCGCCAGGCGTAAGAAACGCGTCACCCCGGCTACGTGAACGCATTCCCCCAGCGCCGCAGCAACAACTGTTTTCATGAAAATGCTCCTTCTGAAAAACTACAGGTGATCCGAAGCCACCGGTTTTACTGAAATCCAATGACATGGTTAAGGACGGGATATTTTATCCGGCAATGCCTGGGGCGGGATTTCAATACGGGCGAATGAGGTACACAAATGGACCGGGAGGAAATACCGATAAGGCCCGTTTCATTCTACCATATATCTGAAACGAGCTTTTTCACTGCCCCTTGATTTGGCTGTGTGGAAGGGCAGAGATGCTCAGTTGGGTTTGGTTAAATTTACATTCCGCGCAGCAGGGCGTCTTTATCGGCGCGGGTGTAATACTGGCGATAGGCTGCCGTTTCGTTCAATATGGCAGATAACCGGGTAGCAATCTCGATAATGCCAGGCTGAGAGATGCCGTCGCCTTGCTCCAGAAGGGCGGTATTGTCATCGATACTAACGATATGGAGATGACCTCCCGCCTGCAGCCAATCCAGCCCGAGGCGCACGGTTGCAAGGCGATGAGCTGTCGCGGCTGCCAGGCCGGGCAAGCTGACCCAGCCCTGGCTTGATCTCAAAGAGTACTTAACCAGACCTGCCAGACGCCGCAGGAAAGCATCCATATGGTCCAACCCCGGGTCCACGGCAAACAGCACGACTTTCTCCGGACGGGTGAGTTGCAAGGCTGAGTACAGCTCGGCGGGACCGGGGGGGATGGTCCAGATTGCCAGGAGGGGGGCGGGGAGCAGCTCGGTACGGTCCACCCCGCCCAATCGATTTTTATCGTCTGCTTCGCACCACAATTGCCATCCAGGCTGGAGGCGAAGGCTTTCCAGAAGTGAGGTTGGATCAGCCTCCTGGCGGTAATCGATGATCTCTGCCGGAGATACCCATACCTGTATAGGCTGTTCTTCAGTTTCGATGGGGCGCGCTTCCAGCCACTCAACCTGGACCTCGCGCTGGCCGCGATAATTGCTGCTGCGCAGGGTATAAGCCAGGTCGAACCTGCCCTCGGGCACCTGCTCGTTACCTCCCTGCCACCAGAT